>JBKJMN010000094.1:0-50166 GCA_046596405.1 Burkholderiales bacterium | reverse complement strand
TATTTCGCGAGGCGATCCGAACGACTCAACGACCCGGTCTTGATTTGCAGGGCATTGGTCGCCACCGCAATGTCGGCAATCGTCGTGTCTTCGGTTTCGCCCGAGCGGTGCGACACCACCGACGTGTAGCCGGCGCGCTTGGCCATTTCGATGGCCGCCAGCGTCTCTGTGAGCGTGCCGATCTGGTTGACCTTGATCAGGACGGAGTTGGCGATACCCGCGGCGATGCCTTTGGCAATGATTTTGGTGTTGGTGACAAAAATATCATCACCCACCAGTTGCACTTTTTTGCCGAGCCGGTCGGTCAGGAGCTTCCAGCCGTCCCAGTCGTTTTCGGCCATGCCGTCTTCGATACTGATGATCGGATATTGCTCGCACCAGCCCGCCAGCAGGTCGGTGAACGCCGCGGCATCCAGCGTTTTGCCCTCGCAGGCGAGCGTATATTTACCGTCGGCATAAAACTCCGAGGCCGCGCAATCGAGCGCCAAAGCGACATCGACGCCCGGCTGGTAGCCGGCGGCGGCGATCGCTTCCATGATGAGCTTGATCGCCGCTTCGTGGTTGATGAGGCGCGGCGCGAATCCGCCCTCGTCGCCGACCGCGGTCGACAGTCCCTTGTCCTTCAGCAGCTTTTTCAGTGCATGGAAGACTTCCGAACCACACCGCACTGCGTCCTTGAAGGTCGGCAGCCCGAGCGGAACGAGCATGAATTCCTGCATGTCGAGGCTGTTGTCGGCATGCGCACCGCCGTTGATCACGTTCATCATCGGCACCGGCATCGACATCGCGCCGGCGCCCCCGAGATAACGATGCAGCGGCAGCCCGCACTCCTCGGCCGCCGCCTTGGCTACCGCGAGCGAAACCGCGAGCGTCGCGTTCGCGCCCAGGCGCGACTTATTGTCGGTCCCGTCGAGCTCGATCAGCGTCTGATCAATGAAGCGCTGCTCGACCGCGTCAAGCCCGATGATCGCTTCGCAGATCTCGGTGTTGACGTTTTCTACCGCGCGCTGCACGCCTTTGCCGAAATATCGTTTCTCATCGCCGTCGCGCAGCTCGATCGCTTCCCGCGAGCCGGTCGAGGCGCCCGACGGCACCGCGGCACGGCCGAGCACGCCGGACTCGAGCAGCACATCGGCTTCGACTGTCGGCAAACCGCGCGAGTCCAGAATCTCGCGCGCAATCACATCGACTATTGCGCTCATTGTTTTCCCTGATTTGAGACGAGTTGTTCCGCGAAGCCGCGTTGTTTCACCAGTGCATCCAGCGCCTGCAACGTTTCGAGCAGCGCTTTCATGTGTTTGAGCGGCCACGCATTGGGCCCGTCGGAGAGTGCCTGCTCCGGGTTCGGATGAGTTTCCATGAAGAGCCCCGCGACGCCGCTGGCGACCGCCGCGCGCGCGAGCACCGGAATGAATTCGCGCTGGCCGCCGCTGGAAGTGCCCTGCCCGCCCGGCAATTGCACCGAGTGCGTAGCGTCGTAGACGACCGGACAGCCGGTTTCGCGCATGATCATCAGCGAGCGCATGTCCGATACCAGATTGTTGTAGCCGAAGCTCGCGCCCCGCTCGCACACCATGATGTTGTCCTGCCCGCTGACCTCACGCGCCTTGTCGACGACGTTCTTCATGTCGCCGGGGGCGAGGAACTGGCCCTTCTTGATATTGACGGGCTTGCCCGCGCTCGCCGCGGCATGGATGAAATCCGTCTGGCGGCACAGAAACGCCGGGGTCTGCAGCACATCGACGACGGACGCGACGGTTTTGATCTGCTCTATATCGTGAATATCGGTGAGCACCGGCACGCCGATTTGAGTCCTGACATCGGCGAGGATTTTGAGCCCTTCGTCCATGCCGACACCCCGGAACGATTTTCCCGAGCTGCGATTGGCCTTATCGAACGACGACTTGTAAATGAACGGCACGCCGAGCGCCGCGCAGATTTCCTTCAGCTTACCGGCGGTGTCGAACGCGAGCTCGCGCGATTCAATCGCGCACGGTCCGGCTATTAGGAATATGGGCTTGTTTAAGCCGACTTCAAATCCACATAGCTTCACGGCGCGTCACGCGATGTTCTGCAGCTTGGGGGCTGCGGCGGGAATCGTGGCGGTGGATTTCGCATTTTTAAGGGCGGCGCGGATGAAAGCGTTGAACAACGGATGGCCGGCGCGCGGGGTCGAGGTGAATTCGGGATGGAACTGGCAGCCGACGAACCACGGATGGGCGTGCTTGCCGTCTGCCGGCAGCTCGATCATTTCGCACAGCTGCTCTTTAGCCGAGACGCCCGACACGCGTAAGCCGGCGGCTTCGATGCGCGGCAGATAATGATTGTTTACTTCGTAGCGGTGGCGGTGGCGCTCGGTGATGCGGTCTGTGCCGTAGACCTCGCGCACCGTGCTGTTCGCCTTGAGCAGGCATTCCTGACCGCCGAGGCGCATCGTGCCGCCGAGACCGGACGTCACCGTGCGATGCTCGACGCGGCCGTCCCGCTCCTGCCATTCCGTGATCAGCGCGATCACCGGATGCGGCGTGGCGGGCTCGAACTCGGTACTGTGCGCGTCTTCAAGGCTGACGACGTTGCGCGCGAATTCGATCACCGCGAGCTGCATGCCCAGACAGATACCCAGGTACGGCACCTTGTTTTCGCGCGCGTACCGGATCGCCTTGATCTTGCCTTCGACGCCGCGCTTGCCGAAGCCGCCGGGCACCAGAATCGCGTCCATGTTGGCGAGGGCCGCAGTGCCGTTCTGCTCGATCGACTCGGAATCGATGTAATTGATCTTGATTTTCGCGCCGGTGTGAATGCCCGCATGGATCAGGGCTTCGGATAACGACTTGTACGATTCGGTCAGATCGACGTATTTGCCGACCAGCGCGATCGACACGGCTTGCGTCGGATGCTCGAGCGCGTAGACCAGCTTGTCCCATACCGCGAGATCGGCGGGCGGCGGCGAGATCTCCAGCTTGCGGCACACGATATCGTCGAGGTTTTGCGCGTGCAGCATGCCCGGGATCTTGTAAATGCTGTCGGTGTCGACCGCCGAGATGACGGCTTCGACCTGCACGTTGGTGAACAGCGCGATCTTGCGCCGCTCGTCCGATGGTAAAGTCCGGTCGGCGCGGCACAGCAGCACGTCGGGCTGAATACCGATTTCGCGCAGTTCCTTGACGGAGTGCTGGGTGGGCTTGGTCTTGATTTCACCCGCCGAGGCGATGTACGGCACCAGAGTCAGATGGATGTAGCAGACGTTGTTGCGGCCGATCTCGATGCCCATCTGGCGTATGGCCTCGAGGAACGGCAGCGATTCGATGTCGCCGACCGTGCCCCCGATTTCGACGATCGCGACCTCGACATCGGCCGCGCCCCGCCCGATGAAGAGCTTGATCTCGTCGGTGATGTGCGGGATGACCTGCACCGTGCCACCGAGATAATCGCCGCGCCGTTCCTTCTTGATGACGCTTTCGTAAATCTGGCCGGTCGTAAAGTTGTTGCGCTTGCCCATCTTGGCGCTGACGAAGCGCTCGTAGTGGCCAAGGTCAAGGTCGGTCTCCGCGCCGTCGTCGGTGACGAACACTTCGCCGTGCTGGAAGGGGCTCATGGTGCCGGGATCCACGTTGATGTAGGGATCCAGCTTGAGCATCGAGACTTTGAGGCCGCGGGTTTCGAGAATCGCGGCGAGGGAGGCGGCAGCGATACCTTTGCCTAGGGAGGAGACTACACCACCTGTGACAAAGATAAATTTAGTCATTTCATGTCTAGTCCGTTTACATATTCTAGCGCGAATCGGCTGCCGGACTCAATGGAATTCACGCGTTTCGCGCGCGAATCAGTGCGGCGCGGATGCTTTCTTGACTTCACGTGCGAGATAAAGCCAGGTTTCGACCACTGTATCGGGATTGAGCGACAGGCTTTCGATACCCTCCTCCATCAGCCACTTGGCCAGGTCCGGATGGTCCGACGGCCCCTGCCCGCAAATGCCGACATACTTGCCTGCCTTGCGGCAAGCCTGGATCGCGAGGTGCAGCATGTGCTTGACCGCGGGATCGCGCTCATCGAACCCCTCGGCGATGATGCCCGAATCGCGGTCGAGCGCGAGCGTCATCTGCGTCATGTCGTTGGAGCCGATCGAGAAGCCGTCGAAATGCTCGAGAAATGCGTCGGCGAGAATCGCGTTCGACGGGATTTCGCACATCATGATGATGCGCAATCCGTTCTCGCCCCTCTTAAGGCCGTTTTCCGCCAGCAACTCGATAACTTTTTTCGCCTCGCCGACCGTGCGCACGAACGGCACCATGATTTCGACATTGGTAAGCCCCATCTCGTCGCGCACTTTTTTCAAGGCGCGGCATTCGAGTTCGAAGCAGTCGCGGAAATTGGCGGCGATATAGCGCGAGGCGCCGCGGAAGCCCAGCATCGGATTTTCCTCGTGCGGCTCGTATTTGGAACCGCCGGTCAGGCTCGAATACTCGTTCGACTTGAAATCCGACAGCCGCACGATCACCGGCTTGGGCCAGAATGCGGCGCCCAGCGTGGCCACGCCTTCGCATAACTTCTCGACGTAAAACTCGACCGGATTGGCGTAACCCGCCGCATGCTGCTCGACCGCCAGCTTCAGATCGCCGGGCAGATCCGGATACGCGAGTACCGCTTTCGGATGCACGCCTATCATGCGCGCGATGATGAATTCGAGGCGCGCGAGCCCCACGCCGTCGTTCGGCAACCGCTGGAATTCGAACGCGAGCTCCGGATTGCCGACATTCATTGTGATTTTTAACGGCGCCTTGGGCATGGCCTCGAGCGATAGATCGATGATTTCGACTTCGAGAATGCCGCGGTACACGAAACCGGTGTCGCCTTCCGCGCAGGAGACGGTGACGGACCGGCCGTCTTTGAGCACGCGCGTCGCGTCGCCGCAACCCACTACGGCGGGAATACCGAGTTCGCGCGCGATGATCGCCGCGTGACAGGTGCGCCCGCCGCGATTGGTGACGATGGCCGAAGCGCGTTTCATGACCGGCTCCCAATCCGGATCGGTCATGTCCGTCACCAGAACGTCGCCCGGCTGCACGCGATCCATTTCCGCCGCGCTCTGCACAAGTTTGACCGGACCGGAGCCGACGCGCTGGCCGATCGAGCGGCCGGAGGCGAGCACGTCCGAGCGCTGTTTCAGACGATAGCGGCGCAGCGTGTCGACTTTCTCGCTGGCTTTGACCGTTTCCGGTCGCGCCTGCAGGATGTAGAGTTTGCCGTCGATGCCATCGCGACCCCACTCGATGTCCATCGCGCGCTTATAGTGTTGCTCGATCACCAGCGCCGCGCGCGCGAGTTCTTCCACGTCGGCATCGCTGATCGAAAAGCGGCGGCGCTCTGCTTCCGGCACGTCATCCGTGCGCACCGATTTGCCGGCCGCGCGCGCGTCAGTGAACGTCATGCGCAGCGCTTTGGAGCCGAGGTTGCGCCGCACGATGGATTTTTTACCCGCCTTGAGCGCCGGCTTGTAAACGTAGAACTCGTCCGGATTGACCTGTCCTTGAACGACGGTTTCGCCGAGCCCGTACGCCGATGTGATGAAGACGACCTGATCGAAACCCGATTCAGTGTCGAGCGTGAACATTACGCCGCTCGAAGCAAGATCGCTGCGCACCATGCGCTGGATGCCGGCCGACAGCGCAACATCGGCATGGATGAAGTGCTTGTGGACGCGATACGAAATCGCCCGATCGTTATACAGCGATGCGAACACGTGCTTGACGGCGTCGAGCACGCTGGCCAGGCCGTGAATATTCAGAAAGGTCTCCTGCTGACCGGCGAACGACGCATCGGGAAGGTCCTCGGCGGTCGCCGAGGAGCGCACGGCGACGGACAGATCGTCACTCGCGCCCTGCTGCAGCGCTGCATACGCCTCGCCGATGTCCTTTTCCAGCTGCGCGGGAAAAGGTTGCGCCGTGATCCAGCCGCGGATTTCCGCACCCGCCGCCGCCAGCGCATTGACGTCGTCGACGTCGAGTTTTGCCAGCTTGTCTTCGATGCGCCTGGCGAGTCCTGAATGCGCGAGAAAATCGCGGTACGCCTGCGCGGTCGTCGCAAAGCCGCCGGGCACGCGCACCCCTGCACCGGCTAACTGGCCTATCATCTCGCCGAGCGAAGCATTCTTGCCGCCGACGCGGCCGACGTCGCCCATGCGGAGTTTTTCGAGGGCCACGACATACGACTCGTTACTCATGATTCACCCGTTAAGATTTGTGCAAAGCAGCGAAAGCGGCTATTTTACCGGTTATCCCTTCCCTGGCCATCGCGATGCCGCAAAAGCGCTCAGCTTTCTTCATTTCCGACCGCACCGGCATCACCGCCGAGATGCTCGGCCACAGCCTGCTCACGCAGTTCGAGATGGTGTCGTTCAACGAAGTCACGCTGCCGTTCGTCGATACGATCGAGAAGGCGGACGCCGCGGTCAACCAGATCAACGACCAGGGGGCGACCGACGGCACGCGTCCGCTGATTTTCAGCACGCTCGTCAATCAGGACGTCTCCAGCGTGGTCGCGAAAGCCAATGCGCTCTTCCTCGACTGTTTCGACATTTTTATCCTGCCGATGGAGAAGGAGCTCGGCGTACTCGCCTCGCATGCGGTCGGGCGCTCGCACAGCGCCAATGATTTCGCCAACTATCATCACCGCATCGAGGCGGTGAATTATTCGCTGAGCCACGACGACGGCGTCGCGACGCGCGATCTGGCGGAAGCCGACGTGATCCTGGTCGGGGTCTCGCGCTGCGGCAAGACGCCGACCTGCCTGTATCTCGCAATGCAATTCGGCATTCGCGCGGCCAACTATCCGCTGGTCCCCGAGGATTTCGCCAGTATGCAGTTGCCGGGCCAGGTCAAGGCTTTACGCAAGCGGCTTTACGGCCTGACGATCAAACCCGACCGGCTCGAGAAAATACGCAACGAGCGCCGGCCCGGCAGCACTTACGCGACGCGCGCCAACTGCGAATTCGAGGTGCGCGAAGCCGAAGCGCTGATGCGCCAGGAAGGCATCCCTTATCTCGATGTAACCACCAAGTCGGTCGAAGAGCTCGCGACCACGATATTGCAGCAGGCGAAACTCGTGCGCCGCGTCTACTGACGGGCGCGGCCCGCCTTGAGCTGGCGCACGCGCTCGAACAAGCACACCGCCGCCGCTGCCGCGATATTCAGCGATTCGGCAGCTCCCGGCATCGGTATCGCGACGGTTTCATGTGCGGCCGCCATGAGCTCAGGCGACACGCCCGCGCCTTCATTGCCGAACAGGAGCGCCACCGGTCCCCCGAGGTCGGCGTCGAAAACCGTCGTTGCCGCGCACGGGCTGGTCGCGATCACGCGCCCCTTGAACTCTCGCGCGAGCACATTTAAATCGCACTGCTCGTGAATCTGCAGCATGAAATGCGCGCCCATGCCGGCCCGCAATACGCGCGGCGACCAGGCCTGCACCGACGACGTCGACAGGAAAACGTGCTGGATCCCGGCTGCCGCCGCCGAGCGCAGCACGGACCCCAGATTGCCCGGATCCTGAATGTCCTCCAGCATCACGCACGCGATTATGCTCTTGGGAACGACCGGCGGGCGCGGCGTCTTGACGGTCGCCAGCACCCCGGTCGGAGTCGCGACGGTCGACAGCCGGCTAAACAGCGCATCGGCGAGCAGCAGCGGCGCGAGCGGCGCCATCGCCGCGACGAGTCCCTGCACTTCGGGATTGGACGAGCCGCTGTCGCTGATGACGAGTTCGACGGGCACCCCGACATGCGCGTGATAGGCCGCGATCAGATGCGTGCCGTCGAGCAGCGACAAGCCGTGCTTTTTTCGCTCGCGCGATGATTCCGCGAGCTTGAGCAAAGCCTTGAACCGCGCGTTGTCAGCGGAGACGATCCGCCTCATGCCGCGCACGTGCGAAAACCGGCGAATACGTCGCGCCGGTCGGGCGTATAGAAGTTGCGCCAGGTATTGCGCAGCAGCGCAGCGTTGGTGGCGAAGCTGCCGCCGCGCAGCACTTTATGGTTCCCGAACCACGGTGCGGAATATTCTTTATAAGGATCGCGCTCAAAGCCCGGGTATGCCTCAAACCAGTCCGCCGTCCATTCCCAGACATTGCCGATCATCTGGCGGCAACCTTGGGCGCTATCGCCGGCCGCGAACGCGGATACCGGTGCGACCGCACCGCACACGCCGTACAGGTTGGCATGCGCGAGATCCGGCGCCGCCGCGCCCCACGGATAAACCCGCTGGTCGGCGGCGCTGCGCGCAGCGTCTTTCCCCGTGGCGGCCGCTTTTTCCCATTCGGCTTCGGCCGGCAAGCGGCGCCCCGCCCAGCGGCACCAGGCATCGGCCTCGAACCAGTTCACATGCATGACGGGCGCATGCGGCGGGATCGCGACAACTTCAGCGTAGACGCGCTGCCGCCATTCGCCGGCCGCCTTGACCCAGTAAACGGGCGCCCGCGCAGCCACGCTTGCGCGCCATTGCCAGCCCGCGTCAGACCATAATTCACGCCGCGCATACCCGTTATCTTCGATAAATCCTGCAAATTCACCGTTGGTTACCGCAGCGCGCGCGATATTGAACGGCATGAGCGCGACCGGATGCTGCCACTTTTCGTTGTCGAACACGAACCCGTCTCCCGGTGGCGCGCCGAGCAAAAAGTCTCCGCCCGTTAGCGCCACGTCGCCGGCCCAGGGGCCGCCGCACGGAATATTCACCGCGGGGCTGCGCGGCGCGGCATAGCCGAGCGTCTGGCGCGTGTAGGTGAACGCCTCGCAATGCATTTCTTCGTGCGCTGCCGCGAGCTCCGCGAAATAGCGCAGCGCTGCATTCTCCGGCTCACGCTGCAACCTCTCGATTACCCGCTCGAGCACGTCGCCGGTGAAACGCAGCACCGCATCGAACGGCAGCAGCGGTAGCGTCCAGCGCGTTGCGTGAGGCACGCGCGCCGAGTCGTAAAGCGCATCGGCCGCGTCGACCAGCGAAGGCGCAAAGTCGTTCTCGTGACGATAGCGCAGGCACCAGTATTCCTGGAACCAGCCGAGGTGGGCGATTTCCCATAGCGGCGGGTTCACGCTAGTCAGTACGGGGCCGAGCAGCTGCTCGCCGGTCAAATCGGCGGCGAGCATCAGCGTGCGCGCTCGCGCCTCGCGCAAGCGGTGCGCCAAGGTCTGCGCGGACGACGCGGACGTCAATCTGCGCTGCCGGCTCTCTGCTATAGTTTGCGCTGCACGCATGGCGTCATTCTAGCTGATCGGCACGCATGAAAATCGCACTCATCACGCCCGCGCGGCCCGTCGCGCACTCCGGCAACCGCAACACGGCGATGCGCTGGGCGGCGCTGCTGCGCGACCTCGGGCATCGCGTGCGCGTGGCAACGGAATGGGACGGCAGGCCGGCGGATCTCATGATCGCACTGCACGCGCGACGCAGCCACGACTCGATCGCGCGGTTCGCGGCGGCGTGTCCCCGCTTGCCGCTGATCGTGATGCTGACGGGCACCGATCTGTATGCCGACATCCGCGTGAATGCCCAGGCGCAACTTTCCCTCGAGCTCGCGACCCGCCTGGTCGTTCTGCAGGACGAAGGGCGCGCTGAGCTGGCGCCGCGCCTGCGGCGCAAGACGCGCGTGATTTATCAATCGACCATGCCGCGCGCAAAACCGGCGGCGCTCAAGTCACGGTTCGAAGTCTGCGTCAGCGGCCACCTGCGCGCAGTGAAAGACCCGTTCAGGCTCGCCGCCGGACTGCGCTATCTGCCGGCGAGAAGCCGCATTTGCGCGGTGCAGGTCGGCGGCGCAATGAACGGGGCCATGAAACAAGCGGCGCAGCGGTGGATGCGCCGCGAGCCGCGCTATCGCTGGATCGGTGAACTGCCGCACGGCGCGGCGCTCGGCCGCCTCGCGCGGGCGCGCTTGATGGTGATCAGCTCGCACATGGAAGGCGGCGCCAACGTCGTCACCGAGGCGCTGGCGGCGCGCGTGCCGGTGATCGCGTCGCGCGTGCCGGGCAACGTCGGCATGCTCGGCCGGGATTACGCGGGCTATTTTCCCCTCGGCGACGAGCGCGCGTTGGCGCGCCTGCTGTGGCGCGCCGAATCCGAGCCTGAATTTTATGCCCGGCTCAAGCGCCAATGTGACGCGCGCCGGGAGTTGACGCGTCCCGGCCGCGAAAAAAACGCCCTGCGCTCACTGCTGCGGGAATTCGAGGCCTAGGAGCCGGTCACTCGTTTTCGAGCAGCCAACGCACCGGCGCGAATGACCGCCGGTGCACGCCGCAAGCGCCGTGTACGCGCAACGCGTCGAGATGTCGGGCGGTGCCGTATCCCTTGTGGCGGTCGAATCCATAGGCCGGGTATTGCGCATGCAGCGCGACCATGACTGCATCACGCGCCGTTTTTGCCAGTATTGAAGCCGCGGAGATCTCCGCGATCAGCGCGTCGCCGCGCACGATCGCACGCGAAGGCTGCACGATCCGCGGACAATAAAGGCCGTCGACCAGCACTTCGCTTGGTGATCTGGCAAGCGCTTCGACCGCCCGCCGCATCGCGAGCAAGGTCGCCTGGAGGATGTTCAGCGCGTCGATTTCCTCGACCGTCGCGCTGGCGACCGCCCAGGCGACAGCGCAACTCCGGATCTCGACTGCCAGCTCATCGCGCCGCGCCGCGCTGATCGACTTCGAATCGGCGAGGCCTTTGATGCCGTGGCCCTTGCCAAGGATGACCGCCGCGGCAAACACCGGCCCGGCGAGCGGTCCGCGTCCGGCTTCGTCGACCCCGCAGCGCATGTTCAATTCGGCAACAGCGGCAGCACCGCGAGCGCCGCCTGATGCGCCGCCCCCCGATGCAGGCTTGCATTCATGGCGGCAAACCGGGCGGCAATGCGCTCGCGGGTCGCGACGTCGCCGAGCAGATTGAGCAGTGCCTGACCCAGGTTCGCGGGCGTCGCGTCATCCTGGATCAGTTCGGGCACGACGAACTCGCGCGCGAGAATGTTCGGCAATCCGTAATACGGCAGGTAGCCCTTGCCCTGCAGCAGCCAGTAGGTCGCGCGCGGCATCTTGTACGTGATGACCATGGGTTTGCACAAAAGCGCTGCTTCCAAGGTCGCGGTCCCCGACGCGACGAGCACTACGTCGGCGGCGGCCATCGCATCCTGCGCATGACCGAACATGATGGTCAGCGGCAGGTCTTCGGCTGCGTTGTGGTAAAGCGCGGTTTCGAACATGGCCCGCGTTTCGCGGGTGGTCAGCGGCACCAGAAACACCGCGTTCGGCAGCCGCGTGTGGATCACCTTCGCGGTCTGAATAAAGAGATCTGCCATGTACTGGAGTTCGCTTTGCCGGCTACCGGGCAGCAATGCGATGACGGGCGCCGCGGGCGGCAGCTTCAATTGTTCGCGCGCCGCGTCGTCGCGCGGCACCCGGTCGAGCATGTCGGCAAGCGGATGGCCGACGAACGCGACGTCGACGCCCGCCTCGCGGTAGAGGTCTTCTTCGAACGGAAACAGCGTCAGCATCTTGGTGACCGCGCGCTTGATCTTGCGCAGCCGCTCGCGGCGCCACATCCAAATCGCGGGACTCACGTAATGCGCGGTCGGAATGCCGCGCGCCTTCAGGCCACGCTCCAGCTCGAGGTTGAAATCCGGCGCGTCGATGCCGATGAAAAGGTCCGGCCGGTTCTTGAGCAGCCGCCGGCGCAGCTTGCGCCGGATGCCGACGATCTCGAAGTAATGCCGCAGTACCTCGAAGTAGCCGCGCACGGCGAGCTTTTCGAGCGGAAACCAGACCTGCATGCCGGCCGCTTCCATGCGCGGGCCGCCGATGCCCACGACGTTCAGGTCAGGTACGAGTTCGCGCAATGCAAGGATGAGTTCACTGCCGAGCAGGTCGCCGGACGCCTCGCCCGCGACGATCGCGATCGTGCGCGGGCGCCCCGCGCGCTCAGCGGATAATGCCACGCGTCGACAGGGCAAGAAAATCGAGCAGTGGCTGTAGCTCCTGGCATTGTTCCAGCTGAGCGGCGATCTGCAGTTTCGCGTCCTCGAGCCCGAGGCCCGCTTTATACAGCGTTTTGTAGGCGCGCTTGATACCGGCGATCGCCGCCGCGGAAAATCCACGCCGTTTGAGTCCCTCGGAATTGATGCCGTACGGCGCCGCCGTATTGCCCGACGCGGTCACGAACGGCGGTATGTCCTGCAACACCACCGTGCCGATTGCGGTGATGCTATGCGCGCCAATCCGGCAAAACTGGTGCACGGCGGTGAATCCGCCGAGGATTGCGTAATCGTCCACGCGCACATGTCCGGCGAGCTGCGAATTGTTGGCGAAAATCGTGTAATTGCCGACCTGGCAGTCATGCGCGAGATGCACGTACGCCATCACCCAGTTGTCGCTGCCGATGCGCGTCACGCCCGCGTCCTGCACCGTGCCACAGTTGAACGTGCAGAATTCGCGGATCGTGTTGCGGTCGCCGATCTCCAGGCGCGTGGGCTCGCCCGCGTATTTCTTGTCCTGAGGCGCCTCGCCCAGCGAGACGAACTGGAAAACACGGTTATCGCGCCCGATCCGCGTATGGCCGCTGATCACTGCATGCGGCCCGATACGCGATCCGGCGTCGATTTCGACATGCTCGCCGATCACGGTATAAGCGCCGATCTCGACGTCGGCCGCGAGGCGGGCGCCGCCATGCACGATCGCGGTGGGATGTATCGCTGCCACGGTTGCGGGCGCGCCTAAGCCGGACTGTCGATGGTGCGCAGCGTGCACATGAGGTCGGCCGTGGTGGCGACCTGCCCGTCGACCTTCGCGTGCGCGGCGAACCACCAGATCCCGCGCGCGAAGCGCTTGATCTCGACGTTCAGCTCGAGGGTATCGCCGGGCAGGACCGGCTTCTTGAAGCGGGCCTTGTCGATCCCGACAAAATAGTAGACCGACTTGCCATCCGCCTTGTGATCGTGCGTCTTGAAAGTCAGGATGGCGGCGGTCTGCGCGAGAGCTTCGATGATGAGCACACCCGGCATCACCGGATGGTGCGGGAAATGGCCGGCAAAAAAATGCTCGTTGATCGTCACATTCTTGATCGCCACGATGCCTTTGCCCGGTTCGCAGGACAGCACCTTGTCCACCAGCAGGAACGGATAGCGGTGCGGCAGGTATTCGAGAATTTGATGAATGTCCATACTGTTCACTGCGGTTTCCCTTTGTCTTTGCCGAGTTGCGCTTCGAGTACGCGCACCCGGTCGGCGAGCTCGTCGAGGTTGCGCAGTTGCGCCGCGTTCTTGAGCCACCGCTGGTGCGTCGAAAACGGATACACGCCGGTATACGTACCTGGTTGCGACAGCGATTTCATCACCAGCGTACCGGCCGATACGCTCACATTATCCGCAATTGTAATATGCCCGTAGATCATAGCGGCGCCGCCGAGCGCACAGTTGCGGCCGATGATCGCGCTGCCCGCAATGCCGACGCAGGCGGCGATTGCGGTATGCGCGCCGATTTTGACGTTGTGCGCGATCTGGATCTGGTTGTCGAGTTTGACCCCCTCCCCGATTACCGTAGCGTCGAGCGTGCCGCGGTCGATTGTCGTGTTGGCGCCGATTTCCACGTCATCACCGATTTCGACGCTGCCGATTTGTGGAATCTTTTTCCATGCTCCGTCCTCGCGCGCGATGCCGAAACCATCGGCACCGATGACGACACCGGCGTGAACGATGCAGCGCTGGCCGATACGGCAACCGTAATAGACCGATACGTTCGAATGCAGCACCGAATCGTCGCCTATGCTCACGTCGTCGCCAACGTAGCAGCCCGCGCCGACTTGCGCGCGCTTGCCCAGACGCGCGCGTTTACCGATTACCGCCGCGGCGCCTACGCTGGCGGTTTTGTCGATGCGCGCTGACTTGTCGACGACCGCGCTCTTGTGCACGCCGGCGGACGTCGCAGCGGGCGGATTAAAGAGCGCCGACACTTTCGCGAAATAAGCATACGGATTCGGACATACGATACGCGCGATGGCGGCCGCCTCCGGCGCGTCCGCCCCGAGTATCGCCGCGCCCGCACGGGTGTGGCGCAACTGACCAAGGTAACGGGGCTGCGAAATGAATACGATATCGGTCGGCCCCGCAGACTCGAGCGACGCCACCTGGCTCACGCGCACAGCGCGATCACCGATGACTGCGCCGCCGAATTCGCCGGTGATTTCGTCGAGCCGGTAGGATTTGCGCCTGATCATTGCGATCCCGCAGTGCGCTTGCCGGCGCTGTGTCCGCCACCGCGCAGCGCGGCTATTTGTCGCCCGCGAGCGCCTTCAGGACCTTCTCGGTGATATCGATGCGCGGGCTGCGGTAGACGGCTTCCTGAAGAATAAGGTCGTACTTTTCGGCTTCCGCGACCTGCTTGATGACCTTGTTCGCGCGTTCGAACAGCGCGGCGAGTTCCTCGTTGCGGCGCAGGTTCAGGTCCTCGCGGAACTCGCGCTGCAGGCGCTGGAACTCGCGTGTCTGGCGGCCGAGTTCGGTTTCCTTGGTGCGGCGGTCGGATTCGCTCATCGTCAGAGCGTCCTTCTCGAGCTGGCCCTGCAGGCTTTTGATCTGACCTTCGATTCTGCGCAGTTCCTGCTCGCGCGGCGCGAATTCCTTCTCGAGTTTCTTCGTCGCGCGCTCCGCGGGTACCGATTCGCGGTTGATGCGGTCGGCGTCGATGAAACCGATCTTGAGATCGGCCGCGTGCGCACTTGAAAAAATTCCGGCTGCGAGCGTCGCAACCGTCAGCACCATTAAACAGATTCGCTTCAACGTCGTCTCCTTACACTGACATTAACCCGTTCCCGTGGGCGGCGTTGCCTTAGAACAACTGCCCGAACTGGAACTGGATTCTTTGCAATTTGTCTCCGGCCTGAGACTTCAGGGGCTGCGCAACGCTCAGTTTCAAAGGACCAAACGCCGACACATAAGTCACAGCGATGCCAGCGGAGGTGCGCGCTTGGCTCACTGAGTAGTTACTGCCGATGATACCGGCATCCACGAATGTTGAAAGTCGGATGGACTTGTCGTTCTGCAGGCCCGGCACCGGAAACAACAATTCAAGATTCGTGACTATTTTGCGCTCACCGCCCGTCGGATCGCCATTGATGTCCTTCGGGCCGATATTGGCCGGATAAAAACCGCGCACGGAGGTGGGGCCGCCGGTGTAGTAGTTGCGAAAGAAAGGCAGCGGCTTGCCGGCGTAGCCACCGCCATAGCCGATTTCCGCATTCACGTAGCCTACGAAAGTCGACGTCAAGGGAATGTATCTCTTATGCTCGGCGCTCAACTTGTAAAACCGCAAAGTCCCACCCGGCAGGCCCGTTTCGAGATTCGCGCGCGAGGCTGCCCCGGAGGTCGGATAGATCGCGCTGTCGCGCGTATCGCGATTCCAGCCGAGCGTGCCGAGCACGGCAGTGTTGTTGTTCCCGAACGTATTCACGTAATTGGTGATCTGGACCGGCGCACCGGTGAATGCCGTGATGCTGGTGTTCTCGTAACCGCCGCCTATGGTTACCGAATCAATGTCGGTGAAAGGTATGCCGATGCGCGCCTGCCCGCCGGTCGTGGAGGTCTCGTATAGCCCGAGTCCCAGTGCGGCCGGGTTGCTTTTACGATGATAGACATCGAATCCCCGACTTACGCCGTCCACTGTCCAGTACGGCTGCGTAAACGAAAGCGAATAAACGGTGTTGATCTTGCTGGAATTGATCTGCACGCCGAGATGGTTGCCCGAGCCGAATACGTTCTGCTGCGTGATGCCGCCGCTTAAGACTACGCCTTCGCTACCGAAGCCGGCGCCGAACAGGACGCTGCCGGTGGGCTTCTCGGTGACGTTGATATTCAGATCGACCTGGTCGGTCGTGCCCGGTACGCTCGGCGTTTCGACGTTGACATCGGCAAAATATCCGAGGCGGTCGACGCGTTGCTTGGAATTCTGGATTTTGCCGGCAGAATACCAGCCGCCTTCGAGCTGGCGCATTTCGCGCCGGATCACCTCGTCACGCGTGCGCGTGTTGCCGGTCACGTTGATGCGTCGCACGTAGACGCGCCGCCCCGGGTCGACGAAGAACGTGAAGTTGACTTTGCGCTTGTCCTTATCGAGTTCCGGCACCGCATTGACGTTGGCGAACGCATAACCTTCGTTGCCGATGCGGTCGCTCAGGAGCTTGGTCGACTCCGTCAGCTTGCTGCGCGAGAAAATATCGCCGGATTTGATCTTGATCAGCGTGCGCGCCTCGGCTTCCGGGATCAGCGTCTCGCCCGCGAGCTTGACGTCGGCGACAGTGTACTGCGTGCCTTCCGTCAGACCGACCGTGATGTAGACGTCCTTTTTGTCGGGGGTGATCGAAATCTGGGTCGAGTCGACATTGAATTCGAGATATCCGCGATCCAGATAATAGGAGCGCAACGACTCGAGATCGGCGGCGAGCTTCTGCTTCGAATACTGGTCGTCCTTGCTGAACCACGTGAGCAGCCCGGGCGTGCGCAGCTTGAACTGACTCAACAGCTCTTTTTCCGCGAAAACGCGGTTGCCGATGATGTTGATCTGACGGATCTTGGCGACCTCGCCTTCGACGATATCGAACCGCACCGCAACGCGGTTACGCTCGAGCGGCGTCGACGTGGTCGTGATCTGCGCGGAATATTTACCGCGGCTGATGTACTGGCGCTTCAGTTCCTGTTCCGATTTGTCGAGCAGTCCGCGGTCGAAAATGCGCCCGTCCGCGAGACCGATCGAGCGCAGCCCTTTCAGCAAATCCTCCTTGCTGAATTCCTTCGCGCCGACGATGTCGATCTGCGCGACCGACGGCCGCTCCTGCACGTTGACGATCAACACGCCGTTGTCTACTTCGAGGCTGACGTCCTTGAAAAAACCGGTCGCATACAGCGAACGGATCGCCTGCGCCGCTTTGTCGTCGGTCATCGTCTCACCGACTTTGATCGGCATGTAGCTGAATATGGTGCCCGCTTCGGTGCGCTGTATGCCCTCGATGCGGATATCCTTGACGACGAAGGGTTCGAACGCGTGGGCGGCGCACGCCACCAGGACGGCGACTACGAGCAGCAGGTGTTGGTGAAAGCGCATCGTGTTCAACCGTTCAAGAGCCTGGTGAGATCGTTATAAAGTGCAAAACTCATGAGCATAAACAGCAATCCCATCCCGATGTTCTGGCCGATCTCCATCACCTGAGTCGACACGGGACTTCCCTTAACAATTTCAAGCATATAATACATCAAATGTCCGCCATCCAATAACGGGATGGGCAATAAATTGAGCACGCCCAAACTGATGCTGATCAGGGCAATGAAGGCGAGATAGGAAATCCACCCGGTTTGCGCGGACTGGCCCGCGTAATCGGCAATCGTGATGGGGCCGCTCAGATTTTTCAGCGACACTTCGCCGATGATCATCTTCCCCAGCATGCGCAGGCTGAAGAGCGATGTATCCCACGTGCGCTCGAGCGCTTTGCCGATACTGTCCCACGGCGAGTAGCGCACTTCGACCATGTAGCGGCGCATCGCTTCGGCATCGACGCGCACCGCGACGCCGATGCGGCCGATGCGGCCCGAATTTTCGTCCACAACATCCGGCGTGATGCGAATTTTCTGCAGCGTCTCGCCGCGCTTGATTTCGAGCGTGACTTCCCGTCCCGGATTGACGCCGATCGCGGCGACGACCTGGTCCCAGCGCTTCACCGCGGTTGCGTCGATCGCAACCACTTCGTCGCCTGCGAGCATGCCCGCGCGCTCCGCGGCGCCGCCGGGCAGCACGCGTCCTATCACCGGCGCCAGCGGCGGCTGCGGACGCGCGAAGCCCAGAGTACGCAGGAAGTCGCCGTCGAGGTCAGCGGGTTTCAACCCGCCCATATCGAGCTTGTGGAAATTGATTTCCGCACGCTGATTCTGCGCTTCAACGACGACGCTGGATCGGTCTACTGCGTGCTTGAGCAGTACCCAGCGCGCATCCTGCCACGTCGCGACCGGCTCGGCGCCGACCTTGATGATGACTTCGCCGACCTCGAATTGCGCCTGCGCCGCCGGCGAACCCGCGGTGATCGCGCCGATGACCGGTTTCAGGCCGGGCACGCCGTGCATGAATATCACCCAGTAAAGACCTATCGCGAGCAGGAAATTGGCGAGCGGTCCCGCCACCACGATCATGAACCGGCGGCCGACCGACTGGCGGTTGAACGCGCGCGGCAGGTCCGCGGGCGCGACTTCGCCCTCCCGCTCGTCGAGCATTTTGACGTAACCGCCGAGCGGAAAAGCGGCCAGCGCCCATTCGGTCTGGTCGCGCCCGAGACGGCGGCTCGCCAGCACGCGGCCGAAACCCACCGAGAATCGCAGCACCTTCACATTGCACAGGCGCGCTGCCAGATAATGGCCGAACTCGTGCACGACAACGAGCGTTCCAAGCGCCACCGCGAACGCGACTATGGTGGTCAGGAGATTCATCGCGTTACCGACGGCTGAGCCGACACTCGCGAGGGCTGGTGGGCGGCGCCCGCACCATTGCGCGCCAGCCAGTCCTGTGCGCATTCGCGCGCGATCAGATCGGCCGCGAACACGTCTTCGATATCATTAAGCGGCGCGTTGCTGACGGTCGCGAGCGCGTGTTCGATCAACTCCGGAATGCGGTTGAACCCGAGTTGCGAGGCCAGAAATGCGCCCACCGCGATCTCATTGGCGGCGTTCAACACGGCCGGCGCGCTGCCGCCCGCGCGCAATGCGGCGCGCGCAAGCTCCAGGCACGGAAATCTCGCGCTGTCCGGCTCCAAAAAGTTGAGCTGGCCCAAGACCGCCAGATCGAGGCCTTCGACACCCGCGTCGATGCGGTCGGGAAAGCCGAGCGCGAATGCGATCGGCGTGCGCATGTCAGGATTCCCGAGCTGGGCGAGCAGTGACCCGTCTACGTATTCGACCAGCGAATGGATAACGCTTTCCGGATGAATGACCACCTTGATCCGGCTTTCATCCGCATTGAACAACCAGCTCGCCTCGATGATTTCGAGTCCCTTGTTCATCATCGTCGCCGAATCAACCGAAATCTTGCGCCCCATCACCCAGTTCGGATGCGCGCACGCTTCGTCTGGCGTCACGTGGTGCAGGCGCTCGCGCGGGACGTCGCGAAACGGTCCGCCCGAGGCGGTCAGGACGATGCGGCGCACCCCGGCGGCAGCCAGATCGCCCGCAAAACCGCGCGGCAACGCCTGAAAAACCGCGTTGTGCTCGCTGTCGATCGGCAACAAAGTCGCGCCGTGCGCGCGCACCGCCTGCATGAATACCGGGCCCGCCGTAACCAGAGCTTCCTTGTTTGCGAGCAACACGCGCTTGCCTGCCTGGACGGCGGCGAAACTCGCCCGCAGGCCGGCGATGCCGACGATCGCCGCCATTACCGTGTCGACTTGCGGCAGGCTCGCGACTTTCTCAAGGGCGCGCTCGCCGTGCAGCACCGTAGTCGCAACGCCCTGCGCGCGCAATCTCTCCTCCAGCACTTCGGCATCGCGCGCGCTGCCGATCACCGCATACGACGGGCTGAATTCGACACATTGGCGAAACAAGAGGTCGAGTTGGCGATGGGCGGCAAGCGCGACGACCTCAAAACGTTCGCGATGACGGGCGACGACGTCGAGCGTGTTGACGCCGACGCTGCCGGTCGAGCCGAGGACGGCGAGTTGCCGGGGTTGGGTCATGGGTAGATGAGGGCCGCCAGCGGCAGCGCCGCCATGACGCCGTCGATGCGATCAAGGATGCCGCCGTGCCCCGGCAGCAGCGTGCCGCTGTCCTTGACGCCGGCGCTGCGCTTCAACCACGATTCGTAGAGGTCGCCGGCGATGCTGAATACCGTCATGCCCAAAAACGTTGCGACCAGAAATCCGCGATCACGTCCCGTGACTCCCGCAAAATGCACGATGAGAGCATACACTGCGACCGTGGCCAGCGCACCGGCAACGCCCTCCCAGGTTTTTCCCGGGCTGATACCGGGCGCCAGCTTGTGGCGGCCGAAATTGCGGCCGAAAAAATACGCCGCAGTATCGGCGATCCACACTACTCCCAGCAACAGCAGCAAAAGCAGCGGAGTGCGTTGCAATTGCGCCAGCGCGAGCCAGGTCGGCACCAGGACGGCGATCCCGCAGAGCGCCAGCAGGAAGCGATGGCGCAGGACGATCTTGAGCCACAACCAGACCGGCACCACGATGAGCCAGAATGCGACGCTGCAACCGAGGACCACGCGCACCGCCGCGGCGCTCTCCCCCGCTGGGCCAGCTCGCATATTGGCGACGACGAAGAGCGCGCCGATCGCCGCCAGCAAGACGACGAGGAATATCGCTTCGCCGCTGCGGTCGAAGGCCGCCAGGCGCGACCATTCGCGGGCGGCGAGGATCACCGGCACTACGATCGCCAGCTGCCACCAGAGGGCTGGCAGCAAAAACATTGCCGCCAGCAGCAGCGGAATCAGAATTCCGGCAGTCAGCAAACGCTGCTTCAGCATGCGCGGCGCCCAATGCGCGTGCCATTATCGAGCATCGGAGACGCGCCGCAGCGATGCTTCGGCACCGTCTTCGCGCAATTGCTCGCTCGTGCGGCCGAACCGCCGCTCGCGCTGCTGATAGGAAGTGATTGCCGCGTCGAATGCGGCCGTATCGAAATCCGGCCACAAGGTATCGGTGAAGTACATTTCCGAATAAGCGAGTTGCCACAGCAGGAAATTGCTGATGCGCTGCTCGCCGCCGGTGCGGATGAAAAGGTCGGGCTCCGGCGCGTACGCGAGCGAGAGGTAAGGCAGCAGGTCCGCCTCGGCGAATTCACCCGCGAGTTGCGGCTTATCGGCTAGCATCCGCTTGACCGCCTGCATGATATCCCAGCGCCCGCCATAGTTGGCCGCTACGGTCAGCGTCAGGCGCTTGTTGTCGCAAGTCAGCTTCTCCGCGTCGGCGACGAGCTGGCGCAGCGACCGCTCGAACCGCGACAAATCGCCGATCACTTTGAAGCACACGCCGTTTTCGTGCAGCTTGGCGACTTCCTGCTCGAGCGCGGAAATAAATAATTGCATCAGAAACGAGACTTCCTCGGCCGGCCGCCGCCAGTTCTCGCTGCTGAACGCGAAGAGGGTCAGGTATTCGACGCCGTTGTCGGCGCAGGCGCGCACCGTGCTGCGGACGTTTTCGATCCCGCGCCGGTGGCCCGCAATGCGCGGCAGATAACGCTGCTTGGCCCAGCGGCCGTTGCCGTCCATGATGATGGCTATGTGCCGCGGCATCGCGGCCGTCGCCGGAATGCCGAGCGTAGTTGAACCGGGGGTAGCCACGGATGTGCGCTATACCGCTATCAGTTCGGCTTCTTTGGCGGCCAGCATCTTGTCGATTTCCGCGATATGGCGATCCGTCAGTTTCTGCACGTCGTCCTGCGCGCGGCGCTCTTCGTCTTCAGCGACCTTTTTCTGCTTGAGCAGATCTTTCAGGTGATTGTTCGCGTCGCGCCGGATGTTACGCACGGCAACCCGCGCGCCCTCGCCCTCCCGGTGCACTACCTTGACGAGATCCTTGCGGCGCTCTTCGGTCAACGCCGGCATCGGCACGCGCACGGTATCGCCCATCGTCGCCGGATTCAGGCCCAGGCCGGAGTCGCGAATCGCCTTGTCGATGGCGGCGACCAATTTCTTCTCCCACGGCGTGACCGCAATCGTCCGCGCATCGAGCAGCGACACGTTCGCAACGCCGTTGATCGGCGTCGAGGTGCCGTAATAGTCGACCATCACGTGATCGAGCAGGCCCGTATGCGCGCGTCCCGTGCGGATCTTGCCGAGATCGTTCTTCAGCGTCTCGAGCGTCTTTTTCATTTTTTCTTCGGCGGATTTCTTGATGTCGGCGATCATGGGGGTTCTCCGCTAGCAATGCACGAGCGTGCCTTCGTCCTGGCCCATTACCACACGCTTGAACGCGCCGGGCTTGAAAATGCTGAACACGTTGATGGGCAACTTCTGGTCGCGGCACAACGTCAATGCCGTGGCGTCCATCACTTTCAAGTTCTTGATGATCGCCTCGTCGAACGTGAGACTCTTGTAGCGCATCGCGTCGGCGTGGGTCTTCGGGTCGTCGGTGTAAACGCCGTCGACCTTGGTCGCTTTGAGCACGAGGCTCACGTTCATCTCCATCCCGCGCAGCGCCGCTGCAGTGTCGGTGGTGAAAAACGGGTTGCCGGTGCCGGCGGCGAAAATCACCACCTTACCCTCTTCGAGGTAGCGCATCGCCTTGCCACGGATATATGGCTCGACGACCTGTTCGATGTTGAGCGCCGACTGCACGCGGCTCACGAGATTCATGTGGCGCATCGCGTCCTGCAGCGCCAGCGCGTTCATTACGGTCGCCAGCATGCCCATGTAGTCGGCAGTCGCGCGGTCCATTCCCGCCGCCGCGGGCGCCACGCCACGGAAAATATTGCCGCCGCCGATCACCACCGCGACTTCGACGCCCAGCGACACGACCTCGGCTATTTCGGAAATGATGCGCTCTATCGTCGGCCGGTTGATGCCGTAGCTGTCCCCGCCCATCAGCGCCTCGCCGCTGAGCTTGAGCAATATCCTTTTATGCGCGGGTTGGTCGGCCATGGGATCAGGACGGCTGCGCTGCCCTGTCGGCCTGCTTGGCCTGCGCCATGACTTCGGCGACGAAGTCGTCCTTGCGTTTTTCCAACCCTTCGCCAACGACGTAGAGCTTGAACGCGTTAACCGTCGCGTTTTTGCTTTTCAGCAATTGCTCGACCGTCTGCTTGTCGTCTTTGACGAACGGCTGGCCGAGCAAAGTGACTTCCTTCAGAAATTTCTGCACGCTGCCTTCGACCATCTTTTCGACGATGTTCGCGGGCTTGCCCGAATCCGCCGCTTTGGCGGCCGCGATGTCGCGCTCGCGCTTGATGAGGTCGGCGGGAATTTCCGCTTTCGACAATGCCACCGGCTTGATCGCCGCGATGTGCATTGCGATGTCCTTCGCGAGCGCGTCGTCGCCGCCGGCGACGTCGATCAATACGCCGACTTTGGCGCCACCATGAATGTAGGTCGCCAGTTTTCCCGTTGCCGCCACGCGCTCGAACCGGCGCAGCGAGACGTTCTCGCCGATCTTACCGACCAGCCTTGTGCGCACCTCTTCGACCGTCGCGCCATCGAGCGGCAGCGCCGACAATGCGGCGACATTTGCCGCATCGCTGGTGGCCGCGAGCTGCGCGGCCTTCGCCGCGAACGCGAGAAAATCCTCGTTCTTGGCGACGAAATCGGTCTCGCAATTGACTTCGAGCAGCGCGCCGAGCTTGCCGTCGGCCGCGACAAACGCCGCGACTATGCCTTCGGCCGCCACGCGCGACGACGCCTTGCTCGCCTTGTTGCCGAGCTTGATGCGTAGAATTTCTTCGGCCTTGGCGAGATCGCCATGGGCTTCGGTCAGCGCTTTTTTGCATTCCATCATCGGGGCATCGGTCTTATCGCGCAAATCCCTGACCATCCCTGCGGTTACATCTGCCATTTCAACTCCAGATTCAAAATTTATTCTTCAACTGCGGCCGTTCAGGCGCTGCCGCCCTGGTGCGCGGTGGTGGCCGGCGGCCGTCCCTATCGTCACCTAAAAAAAAGGGGCGTCAGCCCCTTTTTCGGAAGGCGTCCGTTATTTCGTTGGCGCGGCATCCTCGACTTCGATGAATTCCTCGTCGCCGCCGATGATCTCCTGCACCACCTGGTTGCGGCCCTCGAGCACCGCGTCCGCCACGCCGCGCGCATACAGCCTGATCGCGCGGCTGGAGTCGTCATTGCCAGGAATCACGTAATCGACGCCTTCCGGGTTATGGTTGGTATCGACCACCGCGATGATCGGAATGCCGAGCTTTTTCGCCTCGGCGACCGCACCTTTGTGATAGCCGACGTCGATCACGAACAGCGCATCGGGCAGTCCGTTCATGTCTTTGATGCCGCCCAGGCTGCGCTCGAGCTTGACGATTTCGCGCTGGTAATTGAGTGCTTCTTTTTTGACCAGCTTCTCGAATGTGCCGTCCTCGGCCATCGCCTCCATGTCCTTCAGGCGCTTGATCGAGGCTTTGACGGTTTTGTAATTGGTCAGCATGCCACCCAGCCAGCGGTGATCGACGTAAGGCGCGGAGCAACGCAGCGCTTCCTCTTTGACGATCTCGCGCGCCTGGCGCTTGGTGCCGACGAACATGATGACGCCCTTGTTGGCGGTCATCTGGCGCACGAACTTCAGCGCATCCTGGTAAAGCGCGAGCGTCTTTTCCAGGTTGATGATGTGGATTTTGTTGCGATGGCCGAAGATAAACGGGGCCATCTTGGGGTTCCAGTAGCGGGTCTGGTGGCCGAAATGGACACCACACTCCAGCATTTCACGCATGCTAGTTGACATACAATCTCCAGTAAGGGTTAAGCCTCCATCCGCCACTTACACTCGTTGCCGAGCACCCTGACTACGGCGGATGTGCGATTTAAGCCTGAAAACCCCGTAAATTCAGCGGGGAACTTGTTTCAAGCAAGACGACGATTATATCATCTTTATGCGGTTATTTTCAACCCAGAAAGTCCCCGCGGCGGCGGCGGCGAGGCCGGGTTTGGTTCCGGCTGCAATCTGGACTAGAATCCGCCTCCTTTTGATTTGAATGTCGAAACCCTTGTGTATAGTCCCTCTTCCACGATGAACGCCGCGTTCAAGACCGCCGACGAAATCGCCAAAATGCGCGTAGCGGGTCAACTCGCGTCCGAAGTGCTCGATTTCATCACGCCGCAGGTAAAGCCCGGCATGACCACCAACGAAATCGACCGCCTGTGCCACGATTACATGGTCAACGTCCAGAAAACAGTGCCGGCGCCGCTGAATTACGCGCCGCCCGGGTACCAGCCTTATCCGAAATCCGTGTGCACCTCGGTCAACCACGTCGTATGCCACGGGGTGCCCGGCGATAAAAAAATCAAAGCCGGCGATATCGTCAACATCGACGTCACGGTGATCAAAGACGGTTTTCACGGCGACACCAGTCGCATGTTTTACGTCGGCGAGCCTTCGGTGCAGGCGCGGCGGCTGTGCGACATCACGTACGAATGCATGTGGCGCGGCATTATCGAAGTCCGTGCGGGCGCCCGGCTCGGCGACATCGGGCAGACCATCCAGACCTGCGCTGAAAGCTACGGGTGCAGCGTGGTGCGCGAATTCTGCGGGCACGGCATCGGCCGCAAGTTTCACGAGGAACCGCAGGTGCTGCATTACGGCCGCCGGGGCACCGGCATGCAGCTCGTCGCCGGCATGACATTCACCGTCGAGCCGATGATCAACGCCGGCCGCGCCGCCATCCGCCAACTCGCCGACGGCTGGACGATAGTGACCAAGGATCACAGCCTGTCGGCGCAATGGGAGCACACCGTTCTCGTGACACCCACCGGCTACGAAGTGCTGACGGTCTCCGCGGAGAGTCCGCCGCCGCCCGCGTTCGCCACCGCAGGGAATGGCTGAAGCGCCCCAACTGCCGCCCGCCGCTCCTGCCGCAGCGGAATCGACGGGCGCGAGGCTGAAGCGGCGGCTGGCCGAAAATCGCGCCGCTCTGCGCGCGCGTTACCTCGCCGACAATTCTGCACCGAGACTGCTGCGCGAGCACCGCAAGCTCGTCGATACCACGTTGAAATCCGTGTGGCAGCATGTCGTGATGCCCGCCGGCGCTACGCTGGTAGCCGTCGGCGGTTATGGCCGCGGTCAATTGTTTCCATATTCAGACATCGATCTGCTGATCCTGTTGCCGCGCGCTGCCGATCCCGCGCTTACCCAGACTCTCGAACAGTTCGTGAGTCTGCTGTGGGATATCGGCCTGGACGTCGGCCATAGCGTGCGCACAGTCGCGGAATGCGTGGAACTCGCGGCGCAGGATGTGACCATCCAGACGAGCCTGCTCGAAGCGCGCCTGCTCACCGGCGAACGCGCGCTGTTTCGCCAGTTCGAACGCGACTTCCGGCGCACGCTCGACCCCGTTCAGTTCACGAAGGCCAAGCGCCTCGAGCAGGAGCAGCGCCACGCGCGCTATCACGACACCAATCTCGAGCCCAATATCAAGGAGACCGCGGGCGGACTGCGCGATCTGCAGACGATATTGTGGATCAGCAAGGCGGCCGGCATCGGCACACGCTGGTCGGACCTCGTGAAACGCGACATCATCACGCGCCGCGAAGCCGCGCTGCTGCGCAAGCACGAGGCTTTCCTGCAGAATCTTCGCGTACGCCTGCACTATCTCGCGCAGCGGCGCGAGGAGCGCCTCGTGTTCGACGTGCAGACCGCGCTTGCCGTGCAAATGGGCCTGCGCGATACGGCGCACCGCCGCGCGAGCGAGCATCTGATGCAGCGCTTTTACCGCACCGCGATCGAAATCGGCCAGTTGAACACGATCGTGCTGCAGAACCTCGGCACGCTGATTTTTCCAGCGCGCGGGCGCGCGAGCGAAAAAATCAACGACCGCTTTCACAGCCGCAACGAATTGCTCGAAGCCAACGACGAGGCGCTGTTCAAGCGTGAGCCGGGCGCGATGCTCGAGGCCTTCGTCATCCTGCAGCAGCGCCACGAGTTGAAAGGCATCGCCGCGGGCACGCTGCGGTCGCTGTGGCGTGCGAGCACTCTGATCAACCCCGCGTTCCGGCGCGAGCCGCGCAACCGCGAGCTTTTCATGCAGATCCTGCGCAGCCCGTCGCGCGTGGTGCGCGAATTGAAGCGCATGAACCGCTACGGCATCCTCGGCCGCTACATCCCGGCGTTCGGCCGCGTCGCCGGCCAGATGCAGCACGATCTCTACCACGTCTACACCGTCGACGAGCACATCCTCAACGTCGTGCGCAATCTGCGGCGCTTCGCCGTGCCCGAACTCGCGCACGAATTCCCGCTGGCGAGCCGTCTGATGAACGACTTCGACCGCCCCGAGCTGCTGTATATCGCGGGGCTCTTTCACGATATCGCCAAAGGCCGCGGCGGCGACCACTCGGCGCTGGGCCGCGTCGATGCGCTCAGATTTTGCCGCGACCACGGCCTGCCCCCGGCCGATGCCGAGATCGTTGCGTGGCTGGTCGAGAACCATCTGGTGATGTCGGCGACGGCGCAAAAGCGGGATTTGTCCGATCCGGACGTGATTAGCGCTTTCGCGGCACGCGCCGGCGACGACCGCCACCTGGTCGCGCTCTACATACTGACCGTTGCCGACATCCGCGGCACGAGCCCCAAGGTGTGGAACGGCTGGAAAGCGAAGCTGCTCGAGGATCTGTTCTGGATGACGCGCCGGCGCCTGAGCGGCGACACGGGCTCGCTCGACAGCAACCTGCAGCAGCGCCAGGACGCCGTCAAAGCCAAGCTGCGGCTCTACGCAATCAAGGACGAAGCGACCGAAAAATTGTGGTCGCAGCTCGACATTTCGTATTTCCTGCGCCACGACGTCGACGAGATCGCATGGCACACGCGGCTTCTAAACTACCGGGTCGAGACACCGGTGCCCGTCGTCAAGGCGCGGCTGTCGCCGGCCGGCGAAGGCCTGCAGGTGATGATCTACGTGCGCGACCAGAAAGATTTATTCGCGCGCATCTGCAGCTTTTTCGAGCGCATCAGCTATTCGATCGTCGACGCGAAAATATACACCACGCGCCACGGCTACGCGCTGGACAGCTTCGCGATTCTGGATCCCACCAACAAGAAGCCGCAGTACCGCGATCTGATCGGCTACATCGAGCACGAACTCGGTCTGCGTCTCGCCAATCAGACGCCACTCGAACCGCCCGCGCAGGGCCGCGTGAGCCGCCAACTCAAGCATTTCCCGATCACGCCCGAAGTCAGGATTACCGCGGACGAACGCGGTCTCTACAAAGTGCTCAACATCATCGCCGGCGACCGCCCCGGACTCTTGTCGCGGGTCGGCCGCTGCTTAGTCGCATACCAGATCAATCTTTACACCGCCAAGATCAACACGCTGGGCGACCGCGCGGAAGATGTGTTCCTGATCAACGGCCCGGCGTTGAGTGATCCGAAAAAAGTGATCAAGCTCGAGAGCGATCTCGTGCGCGAACTGCAAACTTAAATCGAGGATTGAGGATCGAGGATCGAGGATCGAGGATTGAGGATCGAGGATCGAGGATCGAGGATCGACGAATTAGATTTATTTTCTCAATCCTCATTCCTCAATCCTCACTCCTGCCTTCAGTCGTCCCCGATTTCCTCGCCCGGAAACAGCACGTCGGTGTATCCGAACCGGCTGAAGTCGCGGATACGCATCGGATACAGCACGCCGATCAGGTGATCGCATTCGTGCTGCACGACGCGCGAATGAAAACCCTCGACGCTGCGCTCGATCGGTTTGCCGTACTGGTCAAAGCCCTGGTAGCGCAGGCGCGTAATCCGCGGCACGATGCCGCGCATACCCGGTACCGACAGGCAACCCTCCCACCCATCCTCGGTCTCGTCAGTCAACGCGGTCAACAGCGGATTGATCAAGACCGTTTGCGGCACCGCTTCAGCGTCAGGATAGCGCGGGTTATGCTCGATGCCGAAAATGACTACCTGCAAACCGACGCCGATCTGCGGTGCCGCGAGACCGGCGCCGTCGAGCGCCGCCATTGTGTCCTGCATGTCCGCGAGCAACGCGTGCAATTCGGGCGTGTCGAATTTTTCGACCGGCCTGGCCCGCTCGAGCAACCGCGAGTCGCCCATCCGCAATACGTCTTTAACCGCCATCGCCTTTCGCCACCTCTTCGAGCACTCGTTCGACTTTACCCGCTGCCTGCCGCATGACCTGATCGATTTCTTCCATTGCGATGCCCTTGCCGCTCGCGCCGCGGCCCGCCGCAAAGTTGACGACGATCGCAAGCGCGGCGTAGGCGACGCCGATTTCCCGCGCGAGCACCGCTTCGGGCATGCCTGTCATGCCGACCACGTCGGCGCCGTCACGCTCGAGCCGGTTAACTTCCGCGGCAGTTTCAAGGCGCGGCCCCTGCGTTGCCGCATAGACCCCGCCGTCGACGATCGGTTCCCCGGCGCGCTGCGCCGCCGCGACGCACGCCAGGCGAAACTCCGTCGAATACGGCAGCGTGAAATCGATGTGATGCAAGCCGCGGTCCGCCTGGGTGAAAAAAGTGCCCGGCCGGCCGTGCGTGTAATCGATGATCTGGTCCGGAATCATCAGCACGCCAGGCCCGAGATCGTCGCGTATGCCGCCGACGGTTGCCAGCGCGAGTACTTGTTTAGCTCCGGCCGCGTGCAACGCCCAGATATTGGCGCGGTAATTGATCTGGTGCGGCGGTATCGTGTGGCCATAACCGTGGCGCGCGAGCAATACGATCGGCCGGCCTGCGAGCGTGCCGAACGCGAGCGCGCTCGACGGTTCGCCATACGGAGTCCGCGCGACCTCGCGCCGTTCGAGTCGGAAACCCGGAACCTGGCTGAAACCGCTGCCGCCGACGATCGCTAACATCCGTTATGCTCCTGCTTCATCGCATACACCGCCGGCAGATTTCGCCATGCGCCTTTGACGTCCATGCCGAAACCGAACACGTAGCGGTCCGGCAGCGTGATGCCGACGAAATCCGCGGCGGCCGGTTTGGCGCGACCGATTGTTTTGTCGGCAAACACGGCCGCGTAGCATTTCGCGGCGCCGGCTTCGAGCACGCGGCGCCGGATTTCAGCGAGCGTATGGCCTTCGTCGAGAATGTCGTCGATCACGAGCACGACGCGGCCGGCGATCTTCGCGGCGGGAAACATTTTCCATTCGATGCGCCCGCCGATCGTGGCGTCGCCGTAGCGCGTGAGATGAACATAATCGAGTTCGAGCGGAAAATCGAGCAAAGGCAGCAATTGCCCGGTGAATACCACCGCCCCGCTCATCACGCTCAACACGAGCGGATTGGCGCTGGCGAGCGCGCCAGAGATCTCGGCGGAGACCCGCCGCACCGCGCCGGTCACTGCTTCGGCAGGACACAGCAAATCCGCGGTACGCAGGATTTCGCGGGCGTCGGCAGGCTGCAGCATGAGGGTGCTTTACTGATTCGCGGCGGCAGCTTAACGCCGCAGCGATGCGAGATGCCGCGCAAATTCGCGCGCCACTTCCGGATGCTTGAGCCCGTAGGCGACGTTGGCTTTGAGGTAACCCAGCTTGCTGCCGCAATCGTAGCGCACGCCGGTGAACTCATGCGCCAGCACGCGTTCTTCGCCGAGCAACGCGGCGATGCCGTCGGTAAGCTGGATTTCTCCGCCCGCGCCGGGCTTCACTTTTTGCAGATGATGAAAAATGCGCGGCGACAGTATGTAGCGCCCTACTACGCCCAGCCGCGAAGGCGCTTTGTCAGGCGCGGGTTTTTCAACTATCGCCATCACCGGATGCAGATTGCCTTCGCGCCGCCCGGGCTTGATGATCCCGTACTGGCGCGTTTGCGCGTGCGCGATTTTCTGCACGCCGAGCAAGGAACATTGCTCGCGCCGGTAAACGTCGACCATCTGCTTCATGACCGGCGGCTTGGCGTCGATCAGGTCGTCGGCGAGCATCACCGCAAACGGATGGTCGCCAACCACCGGCTGAGCGCACAGCACGGCGTGTCCGAGCCCCAGCGCTTCCTGCTGGCGAACGTAAATGCATTTGACGTTGCGCGGCACGACGTCGCGCACCATCGCGAGCATCGCATGCTTGCCGCGCGAGGTCAGTTCGGATTCCACTTCGAAAGCCTTGTCGAAATGGTCCTCGATCGCGCGCTTGCTGCGCCCGGTGATGAACACGAGCTCGGTGATGCCCGCGGCGACTGCTTCCTCGACCGCGTATTGGATCAGGGGCTTGTCGACTACCGGCAGCATTTCCTTCGGGCTCGCTTTGGTCGCCGGCAAAAAGCGCGTGCCGAGGCCCGCCACCGGAAACACCGCTTTCGTAATTAAATTCGCCATGTGATACCGGTCCCCTATGGCTCCAACTGCTCGAACCGCTCGAGCAGTTTCAGTAACGCCGCCTCATCCAGTATAGCAACCCCCAACTCGCGCGCCTTATCGAGCTTGCTGCCGGCGTCGGCGCCGGCGACCACAAAATTGGTTTTTTTCGACACGCTGCCGCTGACCTTGCCGCCGCGATCGCGGATTTTTTGCGCCGCGTCGTCGCGCGTGAGAGCGGGCAGCGTACCCGTGAGCACAAAGGTCTTGCCGTAAGCGGGATGCGCGGCGTCCACTTCCCGCGCCGCGGTCTCGGCAAACGAGACACCCGCGGCCAGCAACTGCTCGATGACCTCACGGTTGTGCGGTTCAGCGAAAAACCCCACGATGCTTTGCGCAACCACGGGGCCCACGTCGGGCACCTGCTGCAAAGCGTCCACGTCTGCCTGCATCAGGCGCTCGAGATTGCCGAAATAGCGCGCGAGGTCCTGCGCCGTACTTTCACCGGCATTGCGGATACCGAGCGCGTAGATGAAGCGGGCAAGTGTGGTGCGTTTGCTTTTTTCGATGGCGGCAACCAGATTGGCAGCCGACTTTTCGGCCATGCGGTCGAGTTCGGCCAAGCCGGTCATCCCCAGCCGGTAGAGATCCGCGGGCGTGCGCACGATATTGCCGTTGACGAGCTGCTCCACCAGTTTTTCGCCCAGCCCTTCGATATCCATCGCGCGGCGGCCGGCAAAATGCAGGAGCGCCTGCCGGCGCTGCGCCGGGCAAAACAATCCGCCGGTGCAGCGCGTAACCGCTTCGTCGGGCAGCCGCACCGCCGCCGAACCGCACTCGGGACAATTGGCGGGCATTGTAAACGGGCGCGCGTCGGCGGGACGCCGCTCGGCCACCACCGCGACGACCTCCGGGATTACGTCGCCCGCGCGGCGCACGATGACGGTGTCGCCGACCCAAACGTCCTTGCGCCGCACTTCATCCTCATTGTGCAGCGTCGCATTGGTTACGGTGACACCGCCGACAAACACCGGCTGGAGGCGCGCCGTCGGCGTCAGCGCGCCGGTGCGGCCGACCTGCACGTCGATATTTAAGACCGTGGTCATTTCCTCCTGCGCCGGATACTTGTGCGCGACGGCCCACCGCGGCTCGCGCGTCCGAAAGCCGAGCTGCTGCTGGAGGTTCAGGCTGTTGACCTTATAGACGACCCCGTCTATGCCAAACGGCAGCCGGTCGCGGCGTGCGCCGATCTCGTCGTGATACGCGACCAATCCGCCGGCGCCGTGGACCACGCTGCGATCCGTGCTCACTGGCACCCCGAACTGCTCCAGCGCGTCGAGCACCTCGCTGTGCCGATCAGGCACGCGCCACCCGGAGAATTCTCCGAGCCCATACGCGAAAAACGATAGTGGCCGTTGCGCAGTCATGCCTGCATCGAGCTGGCGGATCGCGCCGGCCGCCGCGTTGCGCGGATTCACAAAAGTTTTTCCGCCGGCCGCCTGCTGCCGCTCGTTCATGCGGTCGAAGTCGCTGCGGCGCATGTAAATCTCGCCGCGTATCTCAAGTACCCGGGGTGCGTTTCCGCGCAGTTTGAGCGGCACATGCCGGATGGTCCGCACGTTTTGCGTGACATCTTCGCCGACCTCGCCGTTGCCGCGGGTGGCCGCCTGGACGAGTCGCCCCTCTTCATAGCGCAAGTTGATCGCCAGTCCGTCGAACTTGAGTTCGGCAATGTATTCAACCGGGGCCGCCTGCTCGTCAAGACCGAGTTCGCGCCGGACATAGGCATCGAACCTGATCGCGCCCGCGTCGCTGATGTCGGTTTCCGTGCGGATCGACAGCATGGGCACCGCGTGTACTACGGGCTTGAGCTCCGCCAGCACGCCGCCGCCGACGCGTTGCGTCGGCGAATCGGGCGCTACGAGCTGCGGGTGCGCTTCTTCAAGCGCCTGCAGCTCGCGGAACAGCCGGTCGTATTCAGCGTCCGCGACGGTCGGCCGGTCGAGTACGTAATAGTCGTGATTGTGCTGCTCGATTTTCGCGCGCAATGCTTCGGCGCGGGAGGCGATGGACTCCGGCACGGCCATTTACGAAAACAAACGCAGCGCGCGCGCTCCTCCGGCCGCGATCTGGCCCGCCTCCATTTTCGTCAGTATGCCCGTCAACTGGCGGCGAATTTTCTCGATCGCTTCGTCTGACAGCGGTGCCCGGTTGTCGTCGACGAGCATGCCGCCCAGCATGCCGGCGAAATTGCGCGCCGTACCCAGCATCGCCTCGAACGCGGCGAGACCCTCCGCCACGCAGGGAACGTCGAGAAGGAAGGTCACGCCGCTGGTCGTCAGAGTGTTGATCTGCTCGGGCACGAACGGCATCGGTTCGTGGTTGTCGAGCGTATAGATGGTCTGACCGTCGTCGTTGCGCAAATAGAAGACGCCGTCGGTTTCGAGCTTCATGCCGTCGGCTTCCGCGAGCGAGCGTATTTTGGTGCCGGCAAATGGATCGCCGTTCTGCGTCACCACGTTGATGCCGATGGCGATATCGACATCCGCGCAGAACCGGTCGAGTTGGACGGCCATCGAGTGCGCGAGCTCGGGCTCCAGGCACTTGACCGCGACAGCCCCTTCGCCATCCGCCCATTTTTGCACCGTGGCGCGAAACGCCTTGAGTTTTTCCTGCTCGATGCAGCCGGCGCGATTGGACATCTGCACCGCGAACCGCAACTGACCGTATTTCACGTCCCCGTCCGCGCCCGCTTTCTGCCAGGCACCCGCCGCCGCGGCATAGCCCGCGGCGAGCACAGGCTTACCCCATTGCGCCGCAAGTTCGCACAAATGCGCATGCATAGCCGCGCTGGCGACCGGCGCAGGTAGCTCGACTTCGACGACATAATCGATCACCGGGTCTATCGCGCGCGGGGTCGGCGTGCGCGGCGTGCGCATCGCGGGCGCCGGAAATTCCGCCCCGGTTGGCGGCGCGGCATCGAGTCGCGGCTCGATACGCGCGACCGACTCCGGGTCGGCCCCCGGTGCTGACGGCATCAGGACGTCGTCATGGTTGCGCTCGAACGCGAGCTCCGCGCGCCGGCGGAACTCGCGTTCCTGCCAGCGATTGAAGGCATAAACTCCGGCGACGACGCAGGCGCCGATCGCGACTAAAGCTGTCTGCAAATCGCTCATGGCTATCCGGCGCGCCTACGCCGCTTCTTCGGCGAGCTTCATGGCTTCCTCGATATCGACCGCGACCACGCGCGAGACGCCGGGTTCCTGCATCGTCACGCCGATCAGCTGGTTGGCAATTTCCATCGTAATCTTGTTGTGGCTGATGAACAAGAACTGGGAATTCGCCGACATTTTCTTGACCAGCCCGCAAAAGCGCTCGGTATTCGTGTCATCGAGCGGTGCGTCGACCTCGTCGAGCAGGCAGAACGGCGCGGGGTTCAGCTGGAACAGCGCGAATACGAGCGACAAAGCCGTCAGTGCCTTCTCGCCGCCCGAGAGCAGATGGATGGAGCTGTTTTTCTTGCCCGGCGGCTGCGCGATGACATGCACGCCGGCGTCGAGTATTTCCTCGCCCGTCAATTCGAGCTTGGCGCGCCCGCCCCCAAACAGCGACGGGAACATGCGCCCGAAATGGCCGTTGACCTCGTCGAACGTGTGCTGCAGGCGTTCGCGCGTTTCACGGTCGATGCGCCGGATGGCGTCTTCGAGCGTAGTCAGCGCCTGGTTAAGGTCGAGCGATTGCGCGTCGAGGTAATTTTTGCGCTGCTGAGAGGAGTCGAGCTCCTCCAGCGCCGCCAGGTTGACAGCGCCGAGCTCGCTTATCTCGCCATTCAGCCGCGCGATGTCGGCCTGCCACGCGCCGGAACGCTTGCCTTTTTCGAGTTGGGCTTCGAGCTCCTGCTCGTTCGCGCCGGCCTCCGCAAGCTGCTGCGCGAACTGCTCTTCAGTCAAACGCGCCTCCTGCTCTTTCAATTTCACTTCGCCGGTACGCTCACGGATCGGATGCAGATTCTGCTCGATCGACAGCCGCTCCTGTTCGGTCTCCCGCAGCAAAGTCTCGGTCGCTTCGAGCGCGTCGCGGGCGGCGGCGAGCGCCTGCTCTTTTTGCGCGCGCACGCCGATGATTTGCTCGAGTTCCTGAGTGAGCGGCGCTTCGTCGAGCAGACTCAACTCGTGCTCGTGCTGCGCAATGCCGGTTTTCACGGTGGTTACGCTGTCCGCGATCAGTTTGATCGCATTTTCGACTTCGGCGATCTTGTTTGCGCAGGTCTTGACGTGGAACGCCGACTCCTGCGCCGCGCGCTCGGCCTGCTGCACCAGCTCGCGTTGCTGTTCCAACGCCGCTGCGGCCGCCGTATATCCGGCAAGCACGCCGGTCTGGCGGGTCTCAAACTCGCCGCGCAGCCTGGCGAATTGCGCCACATTGACCTGCGCCGCGTCGTGCTGGGCGCGCTCGTGCCCGGATTGGGCGCTGATTTCCGCGAGCTCGGCCGCGATCTGCTCGCCGCGTTGCGTGACGCGCTGAGCCTGCTCGGAAAGACGCAAAATCGCGAGCTCGGACTCATGCAACGACTGCTGCAGGAGTTCCGCCGCGAAGCGCACTTCATTGAGCGCGGTCCTGCGCTGCTCGAAGTGCGACTCCGCTTCCCCAAGCGCGCCGCGCAACGTATCGAGACGCTGCTGCTCGGTCGCGTGCTGGCCGCTCAAGCCTTCAATTTCCCGCTGGCGCGACAATACGCCATGCAGTTCGGAATCCGGCGCATGAAAACTTACGCTGTGGCGCGTAAACACATGACCGTCGCCGGATACCAGCAAGGCGCCGGCCGGCAACCGCTCGCGCAACGCGATGCCTGCGTGGCGGTCTTTTACTACGTAAACCTGATCCAGCCAGTCCGCCAGCGCGCCCGCCGCGGCCGAGTTCTTGCACCGTACATAGGCAGCCAGTGGTTCGAGTCCGAACGGCGCGGGCGTCGCCGGCGTGTCGCCCGCGCCCGTGTAAACGGTCATTTTGCCGGGCGGCAAATCGCCGAGCCAGGGGGCTGCCTGCGCGAGATCCCCGAGGCCAATCGCGTTCAGGCGCTCGCGCAAGACCGCTTCGAGCGCGTCTTCCCAGCCCGCCTCGATCTCGATGTCCTGCCACAGGCGCCGTGCCGCATTCAGGTCGTGCGTCGCGAGCCAACCCTGCATGGTCTCGCTGCGCGCGATGCGGTCCTGCAACTGAGTGAGCGCGTCGATCCGCGCGGCGAGAGCGGTAACCTGCTGGGCGGCCGAGTCGACTGTCGTGCTCTGCTCGCGCAGCGCCTGCTCGAGGCGTGGGATGGATTCTTCTTCCGCATCGAGGGCCGCGCGCTTGTCGCGATGCTGTGCTTCGAGCGAAATGAGTTCGCGGCGCAGCCGTTCGAGCTCGACGCTGTCGGGCGGCGTCAAGGCGGCCTGCTCTTCGCGCAACCGCTGCTCGCGTTGCGCGAGCTGGGCGAGGATTTTAAGCGCATGTTCGCTGCGCGTTTGCGCGAGCTGCAAAGCCTGCAGGTTGCCCGCGATCTCCTGCTGCAGTCGATCGCGCGCGTCCTGGCTGGCGCGGAACGCCTGCTCGGCGATCGGCAACTGCGTCGCCGCGGCGCCCGCGGCGGTCCGGCAACCCTCGGCCTGCGCGTCTGCGCGCGCGGTCTCTGCCTGCCACTCGTCGCGGCTCGCGTGCTGGCCCGCGAGCTGGCTTTCGCCTTGCTCAAGCTGGTTTTGCAGTGCGGCGAGCTGAGTGCTGATGCGGTGGCGGTTTTCGCGCACGTGCTGGAGTTGCTGCTGCACGCGCGAAAATTCCGCATTCGTTTCGTACAGGCTGCCCTGCGCCGCGTGCACCGCGTCGCCCGTCACGTGGTGGCGGTCGCGCAATTCCTCAATCCGGCGCTCGGCGTCGCGCAGGCGCGCAGTTTCTGCCTCGAGTTCGATCCCGAGCTTTTCGATTTCGCGCGTATAACGCTCGCGCGCGCTGGTCGCTTCGCGCCGCTTTTGCAGCCACAGCAGGTTTTGCGCAAGGCGCAGCTGCTCCTGCAGGCTGTGATACTGGCGCGCCACTTCGGCCTGCTCGCGCAAATGCTCAAGCTGCTTGTCGAGCTCGAGACGGATGTCTTCGACGCGCAGCAGGTTTTCGCGCGTATCGCCGAGCCGCAATTCGGTCTCACGCCGGCGGTCGCGGTATTTCGACACCCCCGCCGCCTCCTCGAGAAATACGCGCAGGTCTTCGGGCTTCGCCTCGATGATGCGCGAAATCATGCCTTGTTCGATGATCGCGTACGCGCGCGCGCCAAGGCCAGTGCCGAGAAAAATGTCGGCGACGTCGCGCCGCCGCACGTGCAGATTGTTGATGTAATACGCCGACTCGCTGTCGCGTTCGAGCACGCGCTTGACGGAAATCTCGCCGTAGCTCGCCCACTGGCCGGCCGCGCGCCCGAGGCTGTTGTCGAACACGAGCTCGACGCTCGCGCGGTTTACCATCTGGCGGTTGCCCGAGCCATTGAACAAAACGTCCTGCATGGTCTCGCCGCGCAGATGCTTGGCCGAGGACTCGCCGAGCACCCAGCGCACTGCGTCGATAATATTGGATTTACCGCAGCCATTCGGGCCAACCACGCCGACTAGCTGGCCTGGCACGGGGATACTGGTGGGATCGACAAACGATTTGAAGCCTGCGAGCTTGATTTCAGTGAGGCGCAATTTTTTCTATGCCAGGTAAGGTTATAATTCGGGCCGGAATAGCGCGCCATTTTAACTGAATTGTTTCATCTGCCCTAATGCCCAGCCGCCCCGCCAAAGCGCTCGCCACGTTCGATAATCCGCAGCCTCGCCGCGATTACCGGATTCATATGGAAATACCGGAGTTTACCTGCCTGTGCCCGCAAACCGGGCAGCCGGACTTCGCGACGCTCTCTCTCGACTACGTGCCGGACCGCAAGTGCGTCGAGCTGAAAAGCCTGAAACTCTATATCTGGTCGTTCCGCAACGAAGGCGCGTTTCATGAAGCGGTGACCAATCGCATACTGGACGATCTCGCGCGAGCCACCAAGCCGCGCTATATGCGGCTGACGGCGCGTTTCTATGTGCGCGGCGGCATCTTTACGACGGTCGTCGCGAGCACGCAAAAGAAAGGCTGGTGCGCATCCGCGGCGCTCAATCTGGACGCTCTGCCGTCGTCGGCGAGCACGCGGTAGCGCCAGCGCCATCGGCGCACGCATCGGCCCGCGCATCGACCAACACACGGCCGATGCGGTCGGACAGCAATCCCGCCGCCACGATCATGATCCCGCCGCACCATTCCCGCAGCGTCAGCACCTCGTCCGCGAGCAGCCACGCCGAGATCGCCGTCACGACCAGTTCAAAAAGATAAATCACGATCGCGCGGTTGGCGCTGATATGCGTGAGCCCGTATTGCACTGCGATGTTGACCGCAAGTATTACGCACACGAGCAGCACCAGCAGCAGCGCCTGGCCAGCGGCCGGGGCCCAGATTGCGCTGACCGGCCCGATCGCGAGCAGGCATCCCGTCCCCGCGATAATGCCGCCGAAAAATACCGCGAGCGCTTTCACCTCGATTGCGACGTGCGGGGTTTTTCGGATCAGCACATTGGACAGCGCGAACATGACCCCGGCGGACAGGCCCGTCCATTCCGCAACCGTGCGCGGCAGCGGCCAGCCGAGCGCGGGTTCCCACAACATGACGGCGGCGCCGGCAAACGCGAGCGCCATCAGCGCATAACCGGCGCCGGAAAGTTTTTCTCCCAGCAGCCAGCGCGCGAACAAGATCGTCCACACCGGCGACAAATAGAACAGCAACACGACGCGCATGACATCGCCGTAGACCACCGCCATGGTGAAACCCACGTTGGCCCAGCCGGCGCTCAGCGCGATCGCGAGCAACATCCATGACAGGTGCACGCGTGGCCGCCACAGCACGAGACCCAGCACGAACGCGCCGCCGTACGTCAGCGTGGTCGCCGCCGCGCCGCCGACACCGGCATATTCGAGCGCGCGGTACGGGTACCAGATGAGGCCCCACACGGTTGCGCCGGTAAGCAGCGCCGCGACCGGTATCATTTTTGTGAAGTGCGCCACAACACCCTTATAATCCGACCTTTAATATATCGCCGACCGGGAGGCCTCGCCTCGTGGTCAGGTCTTGACTGCCGCGCATGAATCCCGCCTTCGATCAACTGCAGAGTTATCCGTTTCAGAAGCTCGCCGCGCTTAATCGCGGAATCACGCCAAACCCGCAGTTAAAGCCGATCAGCCTGCACATCGGCGAACCCAAACACCCGACACCGGAATTCATCAAACGCGCGCTGACCGATAACCTCGGCGGTCTCGCCAGTTACCCGACAACGCTCGGCGCCCCCAGCCTGCGCATTGCGATCGCCGGCTGGTTGCAACGCCGCTACGGCCTGCGCGAGATCGATGCCGAAACGCAGATCATACCGGTCAACGGCAGCCGCGAAGCGCTGTTCGCTTTTGCGCAAACGGTCATCGACCGCACGCGCGCCGCACCGGTGGTCGTGGTACCGAATCCGTTTTACCAGATTTACGAAGGCGCGGCGCTGCTCGCGGGCGCAACGCCTGAATACCTGCACACGCTGCCCGCCAATAACTTTGCGCTCGATTTCGCGCAGTTGCCCGACACCGTGTGGCAGCGCACCCAGCTCGTTTACGTGTGCTCGCCGGGTAATCCGACCGGGCGCGTCATGACGCTCGACGAATGGCAACGCCTGTTCGCGCTGTCGGATCGCTACGGTTTTGTGATCGCCGCGGACGAATGCTATTCGGAAATCTACTTTGACGAGGCGCAACCGCCGCTCGGCGCTTTGCAGGCGGCGCAGCAATGCGGACGCACCGGCTATCCGAGGCTGGTGATATTTTCGAGCCTCTCGAAACGCTCCAACGTGCCGGGCATGCGCTCGGGCTTCGTGGCGGGCGACGCGGAGATCCTGAAAAAATTCCTGCTGTATCGCACTTACCAGGGCTGCGCGATGAGCCCGTCGATCCACGCCGCCAGCACCGCAGCGTGGCAGGACGAAGCGCACGTCGCCGAAAACCGGCGCCTATACCGCGAAAAATTTGCCGCCGTGACGCGCATCCTGCGCGAAGTCACGGAAATCGGCATGCCCGACGCGGCGTTTTACATCTGGCTCGACACGCTTACCGACGACACCGCATTTACGCGCAGTCTGCTTGAGGAACAAAACGTATCGGTGCTGCCGGGCAGCTATCTCGCGCGCGAAGCGCGCGGCGTCAATCCCGGCGCCAATTTCGTGCGCATCGCGCTGGTGGCGTCGACCGCCGAGTGCACCGACGCTGCGCAGCGCATCGCCGCCTTTCTGCGTCAACGCCAACTGTCAACGGAAAAATCATGAACGAATTGCAAAGCGTCATCGAACACGCCTGGGACCAGCGCGCCGAACTCAAACCCGGCACTGCGCCCGCGAAGGTCGGCGCGGCCGTAGCGGAAGTAATCGCCGCGCTCGATGCGGGAAAATTGCGCGTCGCGGAGAAGATCGACGGCGCGTGGGTCGTGCATCAGTGGCTGAAAAAAGCGGTTCTGCTGTCGTTCCGGCTGGAAGACAACGTGGCGATGCCTGGCGCATCGACACAGTACTACGACAAGGTTCCCAGCAAGTTCGCCCACTACACGCACGAGGATTTCGCGCGCGGCGGCTTTCGCGTGGTCCCGCCCGCGATGGTTCGCCACGGCGCCTATATCGCGAAGAATGCGGTGCTGATGCCTTCGTACGTGAACATCGGCGCCTACGTCGATGAAGGCACCATGGTCGATACGTGGGCGACCGTCGGTTCGTGCGCCCAGATCGGCAAAAACGTGCATCTGTCCGGCGGCGTCGGTATCGGCGGCGTGCTCGAACCGCTGCAGGCCAATCCGACCATTATCGAGGACAACTGTTTCGTCGGCGCGCGCTCCGAAATCGTCGAAGGCGTCGTGGTCGAGGCCGGATCGGTGATCTCGATGGGCGTTTTCATCGGCCAAAGCACGCGCATCTTCGATCGTGCGACGGGCGCCGTCAGTTATGGCCGCATTCCGTCCGGCTCGGTCGTCGTTTCCGGGACGTTGCCGTCGAGCGACGGCAAATGCCAGTTGTATTGTGCGGTCATCGTGAAACGCGTCGATGCCGGCACGCGCGCCAAAACGAGCATTAATGATTTGTTACGCGGCGACTAAGTGTGCCCGGGATTCAAATAACTTCCCAAGCCCTTCAAAAATTGGCAAAATAGTCTTTTCATCGAGCCGCAGAACAGGGATGTGATGGGCTTACTTGACGACCTCAAGCAGCAGGCGGATTCGCTGCGCCAGAAGCAGCAGGTCACGCAAGCTGAACTAAATCAAAACCTGCTGCTGGCGCATGCCAAGCTAAAAGACGGCCTGCATTATCTGGTCGATCTTTTTAACTCCCTCAACGTCATCAAACCGGTAGTGCCGCGCTACTACTATCTCGAAGGCGGCGTCACCAAGCTCGAAAACCTGCTGCAATGCGACTACAACTGCAACGGGCGCCGGCTCACGGTCGACCATCACGATTACATTGAAGCGATCGTGCTGCGCTTTCGCTGCGTCGGGCAAGGGCAGATAACGATCGAAAAGCAGTCCGATCCCATGGTCCACCGGCTGCGCGACCATCTGTGGACGCATGCGCTCAAATTCGACGTCAACGAAGTGCGCAATGAGCGCGGCTACGTCGAGCGCGGCATCTTCACGGTGAAGTCCGAAGTGCCGGTCTCGATCACGATCAGCGGCGATCTGGAAAACGCGCAAATCAAGATCGTCACCAAGAATCTCGAAAAGCTCGGCGAATACGTCTACATTTACGATTTCGACGAATTCGGTCGCGAAGTGCTTGAGGAACTCGGCAAAGTCATCATCGCCAAGCCCAACAACTTCCGCACCACGGGCCGGCGCCAGCAGGCCATGGCGACGACCAACGCGCGCGCCCCCCGCCTCGACACTACGGCGCCGCCGGAACCCGAACCTCCGCCCGCCGAGAGCGCCGGCGACGCCGGGAAAAGCCTCATGAGCAATCTCAAATCTCTCCTCAAGCGCTGACCGGAGACGACCATGTTCCTCGACCCCTTGTTCAAGCTGATGGCTGAAAAGCAGGCGTCGGACATGTTTTTCACCGCCGGCGCGCCGATTCAGATCAAGATCAACGGCGTCGTGATGCCGGTCAACGCCCAGGTGCTCGATCCGGCGGGGGTCAAGAAAATTGCCTACGAGGTGATGTCCGAGCAGCAGATCGAAGAATACGAAAAAACGCTCGAGATGAATTTCGCGGTCGGCCGCTCCAATCTTGGGAGCTTCCGTCTCAATGTCTTCCGCCAGCGCGGCGCGGTCGCGATGGTCATCCGTTTTATCAAGCCGAACATCCCGACCGTCGAGGAACTGAAGCTGCCGCCGATCGTCAAGGACCTCGTGATGGAGAAGCTCGGCATGGTTCTGATCGTCGGCTCGACCGGGTCGGGCAAATCGACGTCGATGGCGGCGATGATCGATTACCGCAACAGCACGCGCACCGGCCATATCCTGACGATCGAAGATCCGATGGAATTCGTCTACAAGCACAAGAAGTCGATCGTCAACCAGCGCGAAGTCGGCATGGATACGCGTTCGTATAACAGCGCGCTGATCAGCGCCATGCGCGAGGCGCCGGATCTGCTGATGATCGGCGAAATCCGCGACCAACCGACGCTGCAAAGCGCCCTGCTCTTCGCGCAGACCGGCCACCTGTGCCTGTCGACGCTGCACGCGAACAACAGCTATCACGCGCTGAACCGCATCATCAATTTCTTCCCGCGCGAAGCGCGCGAGGCGCTGCTCGCCGATCTCGCGATCAGCCTGCGCTGCATTCTGTCGCAGCGTTTGGTGCGCGGCACGAACGGCGGCCGCATTCCCGCGGTCGAGGTCCTGCTCAACACCGCGCACATATCCGAGCTGATCAAGAACGGCGCGATGGGCGAGATCAAGGACGCGATGGAGCAAAGCCTCGCGCCCGGAAGCCAGACTTTCGAGCAGTCGCTGTTCAACCTTTATGCGAACGGTCAGATTTCCCTCGAAAATGCGCTGGCCCATTCGGATTCGCCGACCAACCTGCACTGGTTGATCAACAACACCGGCAAAATCGCCACGGATCCGGCGCCGAGCCAGGAAGACATGCGATCCGGCACGCGCACCAACACCAGCCAAGGCGACGATTTGAGCAGCATCAAGCTCAATCTCGACATGGTCTAGGCCGCTCCCGCGGCGCGCGCGCCGCCCGATGTCTCCGCCCCTCACCGTCCGTACCCTGATTGAAGATGCCAGCGCGCGCCTTACGCGCGCGCGGCTCGCGTACGGGCACGGCATTCCCGGTCCCTGGGATGAAGCGGTCTATCTGGTGCTCCACGCATTGAAGCTGCCGCCTCGCCGGCTGACGTCTGTCCTCGATCTCGCCGTACCGCCGCGCGCCCGCGCACGCGCAGCGGCGCTTATCGGCGAGCGTATTCGCCGCCGCGTGCCGGCCGCCTATCTAACCCGCGAAGCGTGGCTGGGCGAGGACCGGTTTTACGTCGACGAAAGGGTGATAGTGCCGCGCTCTTTCATTGCGGAGCTGGTGCGCGAGCGCATCGCGCCGTGGCTGCCGCCGCGCCGGCGGGTCCACCGCGCGCTCGATCTGTGCACCGGCTCGGGATGTCTCGCAATCGTGCTTGCGCGCACCTTCACCGGCGCCCAGGTCGACGCCGTCGATATCGACCGCCGCGCGCTTGCCGTCGCCCGCCGCAACGTCACGGCTTATCGCCTGCGATCCCGCATCCGCGTGCTGCACTCCGATATGTTTGCCGCGGTTCGCGGCGAGCGCTACGACCTGATCATCGCCAACCCGCCGTACGTGAGCGCGGACACGATGCGCAAGCTCCCGCGCGAATACCGGCACGAACCAGCGCTGGCGCTCGCCAGTGGCGCAGACGGACTGGCCGCGATTCGTGTGATATTGCGCGAGGCTGCCGCGCATCTGACCGAAAATGGATTGCTGGTCGTCGAAGTCGGGCACCACCGGGACCGCGTGGAGGCCGCATTTGCGCACCATCCTTTCGTCTGGCCGCAGACGAGTGGCGGCGACGATTGCGTCTTTATTCTCGGGCGCGCCGAACTGGCGGGTGTGGTGGCGCTGCCGGCGCTGCCTCCGAAGCAGCCGCTGGCGCCTGCGCAGCGTCGAGCCAGTCGAGCAGTCGCCGCGTCTCGTCGCCGGTAAGCTCGTAATACTGGTTTCTTTTTACGCGCGACGGCAGTTCGACCGGTCCGTAGCGCACGCGCATCAGCCGGCTCACGACGAATCCGAGTTTTTCAAAGAGGCGGCGCACCACGCGATTGCGGCCTTCCTTCAGCACGACGTGGCACCACGTGTTCGCGCCTTCGCCGCCGCGCAAATCGACACGCTCGCAGGTCGCCACGCCGTCGTCGAGTTCTACGCCCTGCATCAACTGCTGCACGTGCTCCTGCGTGAGCTTGGCCATCACCCGGACTGCGTATTCGCGCTCGATTTCGAACCGCGGGTGCATCATCCGGTTCGCCAGCTCCCCGGATGTGGTGAACATCAAGAGGCCGCAGGTGTTGAAATCGAGCCGGCCGATCGAAATCCACTTCGCACCGGACAGCGCTGGCAGGCCCGCGAAAACACTGGGCCGGCCGCGCGGATCGTCGCGGCTCGCAATCTCGCCCTCCGGCTTGTGATACAAAAGCACGCGCGGCAGTCGCGTTGCGGCGTGCGCGCGCACGATGCGGCCGGATACTTTGATCTGGTCGGTCGGGCCGACGCGCGCGCCGATGGTGGCGATCGCGCCGTTGACGGTCACCCGCCCGCCGCTGATCAGCACTTCCATATCGCGCCGCGAGCCGAGGCCGGATTGCGCGAGAATTTTTTGCAGCTTTTGCGTGGGCTCGTCGGCGGCGGCAGCCGGCCTGCCGCGGCCGCCGCGCGGCGCGGGCGCGCGCTGCCGGGTATCCGCGCGATTGCCGGGCCGGGCCTGACGCTCCGGTTTAGGCGCGCGCTGCCGGGTATCCGCGCGATTGCCGGACCGGGCCTGACGCTCCGGTTTAGGCGCGCGCTTCATGGCGCGGCTGCGATCGAGCGGCGTTCGATCACCGCTTGCGCGAGAGTGCCGCTGTCGACATGCTCGAGTTCGCCGCCGACCGGCAGGCCGCGCGCGATCCGGCTTACCTTGAGATCGCGCGCGAGCAGCAGTTCCGCGACATAGTGCGCTGTCGCCTCGCCCTCCATCGTAAAGTTGGTCGCGACGATCACTTCGCGCACCACGCCGTCATCGGCGCGTTTGATTAGCCGGTCCAGATGGATGTCCTTCGGCCCGACACCGTCGAGTGGCGAAAGCCTGCCCATCAACACGAAATACAGGCCCTGATAACACTCCGCCTGCTCCATCATCAGCATGTCGGCGGGCGTTTCGACGACGCACAGCATGCGTGAGTCGCGCCGCGGCGACCGGCACAGTCCGCAGATCTGCTCTTCGGTGAAGGTATTGCAACGCTCGCAGTGCTTGATCAGCTCGAGCGAGCGCCCGAGCGCCGTGCCAAGGCGCGCGGCGCCGCTATGGTCGCGCTGCAGCAGATGATAGGCCATGCGCTGCGCCGATTTGGGACCGACACCGGGCAGGCAGCGCAACGCCTCGATCAATTCTTCGAGGCTCGAGGGATTTTTCACAGGCGAAAAGCCAAGGAGGCCGGCCGCACCGGGCCAGCGGGCTTATTCATCGTGCACACTGCTGCTTTCATCCTCACCCTCAAAACGGCAGCTTTATCCCCGGCGGCAGTCCCATGCCCGCCGTCATGCCGCCCATTTTCTCCTGGGTCGTCGACTCGGCACGGCGCACCGCGTCGTTCATCGCCGCCGCGATCAGGTCTTCGAGCATGTCCTTGTCGTCTTTCAACAAGCTGTCGTCGATCGCCACGCGCTTCACGTCGTGCCGGCAGGTCATCGTCACCTTCACCATCCCCGCGCCGGATTGGCCTTCGACCTCGATGGTCGCGAGCTCGTCCTGCATGCGCTTCATGTTCTCCTGCATTTGCTGGGCCTGCTTCATGAGCCCCGCCAGACCACCTTTCATCATCTTCAGCTCCTTATTGCAACGGTTTGATGGTCGATGGCACGACGTGCGCACCGAAATTATCGATCAGATCGCGCACGAACGGGTCGCCGTCGATAGCCGCCGCCGCGGTAGTGAGTTTTTGCTCGTTATCGCGGTCGCGAATTTCCGCTATTGTGGTGCCACTGATCGGACCAATTGCGATCTCCAGCTTGAGCCTGGAGCCCAGATGCTGCTCGAGCGCGAGCTTGAGCCGATCCTGGTAAGCGCGATCGTTCAGGTGACGCTGCGCATGCGGCACGCGCAACTGGATATGACCGTCCTGCCAGTCTATGAGTTCGCAGTTGTGCGCGAGCATGCGCTCCATTCCGGCGAGCGGCAGGCGGTTGATCAGAGCAATCCAGTCGCCGTCAAACGGCTTTTTTTTTAGCTCGGAGGTCGCCGTCGCGGCCGCAGCAGCCTTGGGCGGGGCAATAGGGCCCGTGGCGGCGCGGGCCGTAGCCGCTGCAACCGGGCGGGCCGCCGCATCCGCCGCCGGCATGAAAGCCAGCATGCGCATGAGCGCCATGGTAAAGCCCGCATACTCGTCGGGTGCCAGGCCCAGATCCTGCCGGCCGGTGACGGCAATCTGGTACAGGAGCTGAATTTCCTCCGCGCCGAACGCGTCCGCCAGTTGCATGATCGAAGCGTGGTCGGGATCGTCGGCGGATATCGCCTGCGGCACCGTTTGCGCCAAGGCCACGCGGTGCAATAGCGTTGCCAGATCCTGCAATGCAATTTCAAACGACAGGCTGCGCTCGGCCATCCGGTCGGCCACCGCGATCAACGCGGCGCCGTCGTGCTCCTGCAGCGCGTGCAAAATATCGCGCAGGTATTCCTGCTCGACGCTGCCAAGCATCGCGCGCACCGATTGATGCTCGACGCGCCCGCCGCCGTGCGCGATCGCCTGGTCGAGCAGACTCAGACTGTCGCGCATACTGCCGTGGGCCGCGCGCGCGAGCAAGGTCAACGCCTCGTCGTCGCCAACGACCTCTTCGAGTGCAAGGATTTTTGTGAGCTGCGCCTTGATCTGCGCCTGCGGAATCTGCTTCAAATTGAATTGCAGGCAGCGCGACAGCACGGTGACCGGAATTTTCTGCGGATCGGTGGTCGCGAGGATGAATTTGACGTGGCTCGGCGGCTCTTCGAGAGTCTTCAGCATCGCATTAAAAGCGCTGCGCGACAGCATGTGCACTTCGTCGATGATGTAGACCTTGAAGCGCGCGCTGGTCGGCGCGTAGAGCGCGTTTTCGAGCAGGTCGCGCATGTTGTCAACCTGGGTATTCGATGCCGCATCGAGTTCGATCAGATCGACGAACCGGCCGGCATCGATCTCCACACACGCGGCGCACTTGCCGCACGGAGTCGCGGTTATTCCGGTTTCGCAATTCAAGGCTTTTGCGATAATGCGCGCGAGCGTAGTCTTGCCTACACCGCGCGTGCCGGTGAACAAGTACGCGTGATGCAGCCGCTGCTGGGTAAGCGCGTTGGTCAGCGCTTTGACGACGTGCTCTTGTCCGACCAATTCGGCGAAAGTGCGGGGACGCCACTTGCGCGCAAGCGCCTGCCGACTCATGAGGCGACGCGCTGGGCGCGGACCGGGTAAAAAGACGATGCGGATTTCATGCCGGGCGCGCGCCGCCGCTGCTGCGCGTTAGAAATGGTATTGCAGGCGCACTTCGTTGTAATTGATGCCTTGGTTCGGGCCCTTGATGCCGGCATTGGAGAAATGCTGGTAGCGATAACCGATGTCATACTTGCCCTTGTCGCCAAAGCGCACGCCGGCGCCGACATGGTCACCGAACTGGAAGCTGCTACCGAACTGGCGCTGCGCATTGAGAGAAGTCGCCGACAGAAAATGCACGCCGACGCCCGCTTCCACGTAAGGGGCAATCGTCGACAGCGTCGTCTGCTGGATGCGGAAAACCGGCGTGAAGCCGATGTCGAGGATCTTGGAATGCGTCCTGGCGTTGCTGCGGTTGCTCCAGTACCCGGCATCCGACTCCCAGTAACCGCCCAGATGCCAGTTGCCCATTTCGACCAATTTCTTGTTCCAGTCCCATTGCACACCGACGCGGCCCATATTCACGTTGACGTTCGAAGAATCCGAATGCCCGTAAACGATCGAAACGCCATCGATGGCATGCACTGCGGGACTGAGCGCGAGCGCGGCCGCGGCAATCAGGTACTGGGCATTTTTCACTTTAGATCCTTGGACATTGGCCGAATATTCGGCCGTATGACTATGATATCGCAAAAGAAAAAGGTGGCGAGCCTGATCCCCGGCACTTGCAGAGAATAGCTTTGGCTGCTTCCTTCCGGACCTGACCAGGTTCACTACCGTGCAATGCGGGGGGGCCCGCCATTGTTCGTTGCCGCAAACGCACTTGCGGCCAGCCGCCATTATGCCCGTAGTTGCGATTGACGGCGAGCGCAGATTCGCCCCCGCAATGCCCTGATTGGGCAAATGGCCCGTGATACAATTTTTCCAGGCAAGAAACCAAAAAAAACCGGCGCGGCTGCGCCCCGCAACCGCCTACGCCGCAGGCACGCTGCGACTAAAATCGGCGGTCATTGCAGCACCAATGGAGGACGCATGGCGACCCAGACGATCGAATCGGTGTTAAACGAAACGCGGACTTTTGCGCCCAGCGCAGAATTCGTCAAGCAGGCCAATATTTCGGGCATGGACGCCTACACCAAGCTCTGCGCCGAGGCGGACCGCGACTTCACCGGCTTCTGGGCCCGGCTGGCGCGCGAAAACGTGCTTTGGCACAAACCGTTCACGCAAACGCTGGACGAGTCGAATGCGCCCTTCTACAAGTGGTTCGCCGACGGCACGGTCAACGCGTCGTACAACTGCCTCGACCGCCATCTGAAGAGCCAGCCCGACAAGATCGCGATCATCTTCGAGGCCGACGACGGCAAGGTCGCCAGGATCACCTACCAGGAATTGCACCGGCGCGTCTGCCTGATGGCCAACGGGCTGAAAAGTCGCGGCGTCAAGAAAAGCGACCGCGTGCTCATCTACATGCCGATGTCGGTCGAAGCGGTAGTGGCAATGCAGGCTTGCGCGCGCATCGGCGCGATTCATTCGGTGGTGTTCGGCGGTTTTTCCGCGAAGAGCGTGCAGGAGCGGATCATCGACGCCGGCGCGGTGGCGGTGCTGACTGCCGACGAGCAAATGCGCGGCGGCAAACCGATCGCGCTCAAATCCGCGGTCGACGAAGCGTTGGCGCTCGGCGGCTGCGAGTCGATCAAGAGCGTGATCGTCTACAAACGCACCGGCGGTAAGGTGCAGTGGGACGCCAAACGCGACGTGTGGCTGCACGATCTCGTTGAGAAGCAAGCCGCCGATTGCGAGCCGGAATGGGTCGAAGCCGACCATCCGCTGTTCATTCTTTACACCTCGGGATCAACCGGCAAGCCCAAAGGCGTTCAGCATTCTACCGGCGGCTACCTGCTGCACGCGATCCTCACCATGAAATGGACGTTCGATTACAAAGCGAGCGACGTGTTCTGGTGCACGGCCGACGTCGGCTGGGTCACGGGCCACACCTACGTCTGCTACGGACCGCTCGCGGTGGGCGCGACCGAAATCATTTTCGAAGGCGTGCCCACCTACCCCGATGCTGCGCGCTTCTGGAAAATGATCGAGGCGCACAAGGTGTCGGTTTTCTACACGGCGCCGACAGCGATTCGCTCACTGATTAAAGCCGGCGGCGACTTGCCGAAACAGTCGAACCTGAGCTCGCTGCGCATCCTAGGTTCGGTCGGCGAGCCGATCAACCCGGAAGCGTGGATGTGGTACCACGAAACCGTCGGCCAGAAACGCTGCCCTATCGTCGACACCTGGTGGCAAACCGAAACCGGCGGCCACATGATTACGCCGCTGCCCGGCGTCGTCAGCACGAAACCGGGTTCGTGCACGCTGCCGCTGCCCGGCATCATGGCAGCGATCGTCGACGAAGCGGGCCACGACGTCGAAAAGGGCAAAGGCGGCTTTCTCGTGATCAAGCGGCCGTGGCCGTCGATGATACGCACGATCTGGGGCGATCCGGAGC
>JBKJMN010000090.1:0-19587 GCA_046596405.1 Burkholderiales bacterium | reverse complement strand
CTCATGCTCGCGCGCGATCGCGATCAGTCGCTCGAAGAACGGCAGATCGACGCATTGCGTCGTCGGATTGCCCGGAAAATTGCAGATCAGCATCTTGGGCTTCGGATACGAATCCTTGATCGCGCGCTCGAGCTCGTCGAAGAAATCGACGCCCGCGATCATCGGAACGTGCCGGATGTCGGCGCCGGCGATCACCGGCCCGTAAATGTGGATCGGATAGCTCGGGTTCGGTACCAGCACGATGTCGCCGCGATCGAGCGTGGCGAGCGCGAGGTGGGCGATGCCCTCTTTCGAGCCGATCGTGACGATCGCTTCGGAATCCGGATCGAATTCCGCATTGAAGCGGGTTTTATACCAATTACAGATCGCGCGCCGCAGCCGCGGAATGCCTTTTGAGACCGAATAGCCGTGCGTGTCGGGCCGCCGTACCGATTCGATCAGCTTGTCGACTATGTGTTGCGGCGTCGGACCATCGGGATTGCCCATCGACAGGTCGATCACGTCCTCGCCGCGCTTGCGGGCGGCCGCCTTGAGCTCGCCCGTGATATTAAATACGTAAGGCGGCAGGCGTTTGATGCGGGCGAATTCTTCCATGTCGAATCTCAAAAAAGCGGCAAAGGGTTGAAAAAGCGTATAATTTTAGCTGACCTCCCCCCCCGCGGCAAATTCGTTTGCAGTGAAATTCCATTTACAAACCACCGCCGGCCACAATTTGTTCACCGGCCACGGCGCGGACTACGTCGCGGTCAACGGCACGCGCTATATGAAGAGCCTGCTGGTCGCGCCGGAACGCATCGAGGACTGGGCGGCGACCGATTTTGCGAGCCTGGGTGCCGACCATTTCACGCCGCTGCTCGCGCTAAAGCCCGACCTCGTGCTGCTGGGCACCGGCCCGACCTTGCGGTTTCCGCGGCCCGAACTGACGCGGGCTCTGCACACAGCCGGGATCGGCCTTGAAGTGATGGACAATCCCGCGGCCTGCCGCACTTACAACATCCTGCTGGCCGAGGGCCGCAACGTGGTCGCCGCGCTGCTGCTCGGCTGAAGCGCGTCAGAGTTCGTTCAAAGCCTTGATGTGGGCTGCGACGCTGCGCCCGAGTGCGTGGAGTTCGTAGCCGCCTTCGAGCATGGCCACGATGCGGCCTCCCGCATGTTGGTCGGCAACCGCCTTCAGTTGCCCGGTGACCCACGCATAATCGGCTTCGGTCAGGCGCAACATCGCCATGTCGTCGTCGCGGTGCGCGTCGAACCCGGCTGAGATGAAGATCATCTGCGGCTTGAATGATTCGAGCGCCGGCAGCCAATGCTCCTGCACTGCCGCCCTGAACTTGTCGCCGCCGCTATATGCCGTCAGCGGAATATTGACCATCCGCGCCGAGTTCCCGTCGATGCCGCTATACGGATAAAACGGATGCTGAAATGTCGAGACCATCAGCACGCGCTCGTCGGCGCGGAAAATCTGCTCGGTGCCGTTGCCGTGGTGCACGTCGAAATCGGCAATGGCGACGCGCTCGAGGCCGTAGTGCTCCAGCGCGTGGGCTGCCGCGACGGCGATGTTGTTGAATATGCAGAAACCCATCGCGCGACCCCGCTCGGCGTGATGACCGGGCGGCCGCACGCTGCAAAACGCCGCCTGCACTTCGCCTTTCATCACGAGGTCGGTCGCCTCGACGCCGGCCCCGGCAGCGCGCCGCGCCGCGCGCAAGGTCGCGGGACACATCGCCGTGTCCGGATCGAGGTGCGTCAATCCCGAGCGCGGCGAACTTGCTTCGACAGCGGCGATGTAATCCGGCGCATGCACGCGCGCGAGTTGCTCGGTGCGCACTAGCGGCGCTTCGACTTCGCGCAGGAAACTACGCAAGCCCACAGCGATCAGTTGATCGTCGATTGCGCGCAAGCGCGCCGGCGATTCCGGGTGCATGGCGCCCATGTCGTGCAGCAGGCAATCAGGATGGGTAACGAAGGCGATAGTCAAAGCAGTGCGCGAAAATCAGGCGTGAGATAACGCATTGATAGTATGCCTGGCGCAGCAGGCTGTCCAACGTCAGAGGCGCCGGGGGCGGACAATGCAATAGGCTGCCGAAAATATTTCCACGGCTCTGTACGGTTGCGCACCGACCATCCGCCCGCCGGGCGTCAAATTCGAGTCCGTAAGCCTGCGTTTGCGCACTGGCGAATATGCTTAGCGAACGTGCAGGCATTTATGGTTTAACCACATCAAAGGACCCTTCCATGAGCCAGGATACGCCGGATTTTTCGAATGTAGAAAGCGGCTCTAGTTCCACCGCCGCGAAGGTTTATGAAGTGGTAGCGGGCGACAGCCTTTCAAAAATCGCCAAGCGCGAGTATGGCAATGCCGCTGAGTGGAAGCGTATTTATGAGGCGAACCGGGACACGCTCAAAGATCCGGACAAAATTTATCCCGGCCAAAAACTTAATATTCCCCCGCGCTGACCGCGCGGCTCCTACCTGAACTCAAAAACGGAAAAATCACCATGTCCAAAAATTACTTGCTTGGCACTCTCGCCGCCCTGATGCTGGTCCTGAATGCCTGCGGCAAAAAGGAAGAAACCCGCTCGATTCCAGCGCCCGCGCCGGCCCCCGCACAAGTTCCGGCGCCTTCGAGCGCAGGTGTCACCGTTCAGTCCATCGCTGTGGGCAGCGCGATTGGCGTGGACAAAAAAGTAACGCGAGCCGCCGACAGCTTCGGCAGCAAAGATACGATCTATGCCACTGTGGATACCACCGGCAGCGGCACCGCGACGCTCAGAGCAAAGTGGACGTTTCGCAAGAACGGCCAGGAAACCCTCGTCAAGGAAGATAAGCAGACGATTGCGCCAACCGGTCCCGCCAGCAACGAATTTCACGTCAGCAAGCCGGACGGCTGGCCTGCGGGCGACTATCAGGTGGAAATCTTCGTCGGGGACAAGTCAGCCGGCACCAAGAACTACACCGTCAAATAGTCCGGTACCGTTCCGCTGCGCCATCACGGCTTTATCGCAGTGGTGCGCAGTGTTGTCTAGGGCGGCCGGGTTGACGCAGCTAAAGCGCGGTTAGGATACGCGCTCGCCTGCCACTGGCCGTGCCTGATGCAGCCCTACCCCGATTCCCTGGTCAAATCGATCGCGCTAGCCGACGGCACGGCCGTGACGCTACGGCCGATCCGTCCCGCCGATGCCGGGATTGAGCAGGAGTTTGTCCGCAGCCTGTCGGACGAGTCGCGCTATTTCCGCTTCATGGACATGGTGCGCGAACTCTCGCCGCGCATGCTCCGGCAGATGACGGAAATCGATTACCACGACCAGATGGCATTAATCGCGGTCACCCGTCCGAATGATTGTGAAGTCCAGATCGCGGTGGGCCGCTACGTCGTCTATCCGAACGGCGTGGAGTGTGAATTTGCGATTGCCGTCGCCGACAGCTGGCATCGGCAGGGAATCGCGAGCGCATTGATGCGGCTACTTATAACGTCGGCGCGCGAGCGCGGGTTGCAGAAAATGATCGGCGAAATCCTTGCGAGCAACACCAAGATGCTGAGCTTCGCGAGCAAGCTGGGCTTTCGCCTCGCGCCCGATCGCGCCGATCCGCGGCAGTTCCGCGCGACGCTCGACCTGTAGCCGGCCCGCGTGATTAATCTCACGGCCCGCTGCGGGCATCGTGCGCGGCCGCCAGCGGCAAGCTACAATTGCCGCCATGAGCGAGCAACTCGATAGTGTCGTAAACCAGGTCAGCAAGGTCATACTCGGCAAGGAACACCAGATTCGGCTCGCCATCGCGTGCATCCTGGCGCGCGGGCACCTGTTGATCGAAGATATTCCCGGCGTCGGCAAGACGACGCTGGCCCACGCGCTGGCGATCACGCTGGGCCTGCAATTTCAGCGCATCCAGTTCACGAGCGATCTGCTGCCGGCCGACATTCTGGGCGTCTCGATTTTCGACCGCGAGGCGAGCACTTTCCGTTTTCATCCGGGTCCGATATTCGCGCAGGTCATACTCGCCGACGAAGTGAATCGCGCGACGCCGAAAACGCAGAGCGCGCTGCTCGAAGCGATGGAAGAGCATCAGGTCACCGCCGAAGGCGAGACGCGGCCGCTGCCCGAGCCGTTTTTCGTGATAGCCACGCAGAATCCTTCGCATCAGATCGGCACGTTCCCGCTGCCCGAATCGCAGCTCGACCGTTTCCTGATGCGGATCGAACTCGGTTATCCCGACGCCGGCGCTGAGCGCGCACTGCTGCAAGGAATGGACCGGCGCGATCTGTTGCCGCAGCTTGCGCCCTGCATTCAGCCGGCGGACCTCACGACCCTGCAGCGCAGCGCGCGCGACGTGCACGCGTCTGCCGCGCTGCTCGACTATCTGCAGGCGCTCGTCAATCACAGCCGCAAGTCGCCGGATTACGTCAACGGTTTGTCACCGCGCGCAGCGCTCGCGCTGCTGAATGCGGCACGCGCGTGGGCGATGATGCACAACCGCCGCCAGGTGCTGCCCGAAGACGTGCAGGCCATCGTGCCCGCCGTCGTCGGCCACCGGCTCTACATCGCGCGCGATAACGTGCGCATCAACGGCGCCGCGGTCGCCGAGCAGCTGATCGAAGCGGTGCCGATTCCGTGAGGCGCAGGGGAAAGCCGTGACCCGCAGGACGCGCTTTGCACTTTAGCTCTGACGCTCTGCGCCTCACGCCGGTTTACGCTTTTCTGGCGGCGCCATACCGCGCGCTGCGCGCTTATATCGACCGCTGGCTCTTTCAGCTCGGCGGCGCCGAAACCACCAGCGTGGTGCTCGTGCAGCGGCGCATTTTTATCCTGCCGTCGCGCCACGGGCTGCTGTTCGTCGGTGCGCTGGCGCTGATGCTGAGCGGGTCGATCAACTACAACCTGAGCCTCGGTTTCGTGCTCACGTTCCTGCTGGCGGCGCTCGGCGTGAATGCGATCCTCCACACGTTTCGCAATCTCGCGCGCCTGAAAATCTCCGCCGGCCGGGCGCCGCCCGTGTTCGCCGGCGATACCGCACGCTTCACGCTGGTGATCGACAATCCGACAGCGCTCGACCGCTATAGCATAGGGATCGCGCGCGATGCGCGTGAGCTCGTCTATACCGATGCGCCGGAACTGCAGGCAACGGCCGTCGGCGTGCCCGTGCCGGCGGCGCGGCGCGGCGTGCTGCGGCCGGGCCGCCTGAAGCTTTTCACCCAGTTCCCGCTCGGGCTCTGCTATGCGTGGGCGTACGCGGAACTCGACATGCAATGCATCGTGTACCCGCGGCCCGAGCCCGGCCGCGTGCCACTGCCGCCGCACGCGGCGGACGACGCCACCGGCATTACCCACGGCGCGGGCCAGGAGGACTTCGCGGGGCTGCGCTCCTATCATCCCGGCGATTCGCCGCGCCATATCGCCTGGAAAGCCGCCGCCCGCGGCGGCGCGCTGCTCACCAAGCAATTCAGCGGCCGCGCCGCGGGCGAACTGTGGCTCGATTGGACGGCGACACCCGCCAGCCTGGACACCGAAGCCCGGCTCGCCCGCCTCGCGCGCTGGGTCATCGACGCGCACGCGGCGGGATTGAGCTTCGGCCTGCGCCTGCCGGCGCTCACACTGCGCCCGGCGCCCGGCGACGCCCAGCGCGAACGCTGCCTCGAGGCGCTCGCGCTGCATCAGGACAGGCGCGCGTGAACCATCCGCTCGAACGGTTCCACCTGCGCCACGTCGGCTGGCTGCTCGCCTCGCTCGCGCTCGTCACCGCGCCGCACACCGTGCGGCTGCCGTGGTGGATCACGGTGCTGGTCGTGGTGCTGTTCGGCTGGCGCGCCTATGTCGCGCTCGCCGGACTCGCGTTGCCGCGCAAATGGATCCTGCTGATGACCGCCGCCGGCGTGCTGGGCGGCATCTACCTGAGCTACGGGCGCGTGCTGGGCCGCGATTCCGGCATCGCGCTGCTGGTTGTCATGCTCGCTTTGAAGCTCATGGAAATGGCGACGTTGCGCGACGCGATGGTATTGATTTTCATCGCCTACTTTCTGGTCATCACCAATTTCCTTTACTCGCAAACCATTCCGACCACGGTAGTCATGCTGCTCGCGATGTGGCTCATCACCGCCACCATGATCGGTTTTCAGTTCCGCACGCGCCAGCCCGGCTATCGCTATCAGTTGCGCAACGCGGGCGTTATGCTGCTGCAGGCGGCGCCGCTGATGCTCGTGCTGTTCCTGCTTTTTCCGCGCGTGCAGGGGCCGTTGTGGGGGATGCCGCAGGACGCCTATTCCGGCGTGACGGGATTATCCGAGGATATGTCGCCGGGCAGCGTGAGCAACCTGCTCACGTCGGACGCGGTCGCCTTTCGCGTCAACTTCGAGTCCGCGGCCGTGCCGCAGACCCCGCAGCTGTACTGGCGCGGGCCGGTCATGTGGGATTTCGACGGCTATACGTGGAGCGCGTCGCGCGTGCCGTATATCATCCCGCGCGTTTTCGAGCCGCTCGACGTCGGGCTCGAGTACACGGTTACCGTCGAGCCGCACGGCAAGCGCTGGCTGTTTGCGCTCGACCTGCCGGGCAAGACTCCGCCGCGCAGCGCGATGACCAGTGACTTTCAAATCCTGTTTCAGAACCAGCTCACCAACCGCTTGCGCTACGACATGATTTCGCACCTGCGCTATCGCGACGCGGCGCAACTGCCGGGCTACGAGCTGCAGCGTGCGCTGCGCCTGCCGCCCACCGCCAACCCGCGCACGCGCGATCTTGCGCGCGCGATGCGCGGGCGGGCGGCCGACGAGCGCGCGTATCTAAACGCGGTTCTCGGTATGTTTCGCAATCAGAACTTCTCATATACGACGACGCCGCCGCTGCTCGGTGCGAATCCGGTAGACGAATTCCTGTTCACAACGCTCGCCGGTTATTGCGAGCATTACGCTTCCGCGTTTGCCGTGCTCATGCGCGCCGCGGGCGTGCCCGCGCGCATCGTCACCGGCTATCAGGGCGGCGAAGTCAACACGCTCGGCAACTACATGATAGTGCGCCAGGCCGACGCGCATGCCTGGGTGGAGGTATGGCTCACCGGTGAGGGCTGGACGCGCGTCGATCCGACTGCGGCGGTCGCGCCCGCGCGCGTGCAGTCCGGCGCGGTGGCCGCCGTTCCGCAGGGCGAAGCGCTGCCGCTCCTGTTGCGCGGCGACTTCCGCTGGCTCCATCGTGCCCGGCTGACTTGGGATACGCTCGCGAATACATGGAACCAGGCCGTGCTGGGGTATACGCTCGACAGCCAGCGCGAACTCATGCGGCGCGTCGGCATCGACGACGCGACCTGGCAAAGCATGTTGATGGTGATGTTCGGCGTGACCGGGATCGTTACGCTGGGGCTGGCGCTGGTCACCCTGCGCAAGCTGCGCGCGCGGCGGCCGGACCCTGCAGTCGCTGCCTATGCACGGTTCTGCGCCCGGCTCGCGCGCCGCGGGGTAAGCCGCCATCCGAGCGAAGGGCCCGGCGCTTTCAGCCAGCGCGCCGCGGCCGCGTATCCGGAACTCGCGGCGGCGATCCGCGCCATCAGCGACCTATATATGCGCGTGCGCTATGCCGAACACGTTGACCCCGGTGAAATAAGGCATCTGCAGCGCGCGGTCGCGGGCTTTCGCGCGCACGGCTAACCCGCGCAACCGTTTACGACTGCCGCTCGCCGGGCAGTAATTTGAGCGGGTCTACCGGTTTGCCGAAGCGCCGGATTTCGAAGTGGAGTTTGACCTGATCGGCGTCACTCGCCCCCATGTCGGCGATTTTCTGACCTTTGACCACGTTCTGGCCTTCTTTGACGAGCAACTGATGGTTGTGCGCGTACACGCTGATGTAAGCCTTGTTGTGCTTGATGATCACGAGCTTGCCGTAACCGCGGATACCATCGCCGCTGTAGAGCACTTTGCCCGGCGCGCTCGCGAGCACCGGCTGGCCGACTTTGCCGGCGATACCGATGCCTTTCAGGTTGGTCGATTCGTTGAAGCTGCTCAAGACTTTGCCACTCGCCGGCCAGCCCCAGCTGACCCGTTCGTCGTCCTCGTCGGCGGCCGCCGCCGGTTTGTCGTCCGGACGCGGATCGGCTTTCGCCACCGGCGGAACGGCCGCCGGCGCCACCACGGCCGGCGCCATCACGCCCGGCTTGGGATTCGCTGGCGTGGCGGCCTGTGCCGCCAGTTGCGCGAGGGCCTGCTCGGAATAAGGCAACTTGATGGCTTTGGGCTGCGACTTGACCGCTTCGTTCGCCGCCAGCGGCACGGGCGCGGTGCCGACGGGGCGCCCTTCGACTTTGGGCGCCGGCTTGAGCGGCGCCGTCACCACCGGCGACTGCGTCGGGCGCAGGCGCAATTGCTGGCCGATGCGGATCACGTTGGGATTGTCGAGGCTGTTCCACTCGGCGAGGTCTTTGTAATCGAGCCCGTGGTCGAGCGCGATCAAGTACAAAGTGTCCCCTTTCTTGACCGTGTAAAACTCGGGTCGCGGATCGGATTCCGGCACGGTGGCCACCGCCGCAGGCGTTGCGGGCGCCGCTTTGCCAGCGGCCGCCGCCGGCGGCTGGTGCGCGCGGTCAATGACCGGCGCCGGCCGGTTCGCCGTCATGCAGCCATAACCGGTCAACATGATGAGCGCCGAAATGCTGGTAGCACGGCGCAGGTCCGCGCTGCGCATCAACTCAATCCCGACAGCATCGGCACAAAATTTACCGCGTCGAGCTTCGCTTCGGTAAAACCGCGCGCCGTGCGCTCGATCACGCACAGATATTGCTCGCGCGTGCCCATCGGCACGACCATCCTGCCCCCGACCGTGAGCTGTTCTTTCAACGCGACGGGCACATGCGTGGCGGCTGCAGTGACGATGATGGCATCGAACGGCGCCCCCTCCGGAATGCCGATGTGGCCGTCGGCGTGTTTGAAGCGCACGTTGTTGATGCGCAACTCGCGCAGATTCTTGCGCGCCTTGGCGAGCAATTGCGTGAGGCGTTCGATCGAATAGACCTCGCGCGCGAGGCGCGCCAGTATCGCGGTCTGGTAGCCGCACCCGGTGCCGATTTCGAGCACCTTGCCGAGCGGCGCACCGGCGGCCAGCAATTCCGTCATGCGCGCGACAATATACGGTTGTGAAATCGTTTGCCCGAAACCAAGCGGCAACGCGATGTCCTCGTACGCGCGGCTCGCCAGCGCCTCTTCGACGAAGATATGCCGCGGAATTTCGTTCATCACATTGAGCACCGCTTCGTTCACGATGCCCTGCTCGCGCAGCCGCTCGATCATGCGCATGCGCGTGCGCTGCGAAGTCATGCCGATGCCCGAGATGCGCTCGCTCACGCGAACCACTCCTTCACGGATTCAAGCTGCGCATAGTGCGTGAGATCGATTTGCAACGGCGTGATCGAAACGACCGTGCGCGCGACTGCGTGGAAGTCGGTGCCCTCGCCCGCGTCCTGCGCGCTGCCGGCCGCGCCCACCCAGTACACGGTGCCGCCGCGCGGCGTGGTGGCCTTCACCACGGGCTCGGCCTTGTGCCGCTTGCCCAGGCGCGTGATCTCGACGCCGCGCAACGCGTCGTAATCCACATCGGGCACGTTCACGTTGAGCAGCGCGCGCTGCCCGAGCGGCTTATCGCGGAAGCGGCGCGTGAGATCGGCGGCAATGCGCGCCGCGGTCAGGTAATTGTCGTTGCCGGCGGCGACCAGTGAAACCGCGATCGACGGGATGCCGAGCAGGAAACCTTCGGTGGCGGCGGCGACCGTGCCCGAATAGATCGTATCGTCACCCATATTGGCGCCGGAATTGACGCCCGAAATCACGATGTCCGGCAATTCGTCGAGCAGGCCCGTCACCGCCAGGTGCACGCAATCGGTCGGCGTGCCGTTGACGTAAAAAAACCCGCTGGCCGCTTTGCGCACGGCGAGCGGCCGGTCGAGCGTCAGTGAATTGCTGGCCCCGCTGCGGTCGCGCTCCGGCGCGACCACGGTGACCGTGCCGAAAGCAGCGAGCGTCTCGGCGAGTATCGCGAGTCCGGGCGCGAAATAGCCGTCGTCGTTGCTCAGCAGGATATGCATACACCGGCAGTGGACTGCGAACTTGGCTTGCACTGCGGCCGTGCCGGCCGCCGGGATTGATGCACCATCGCGGGGAAGATTTTTTTTGACCGTGGCGGTAATTTTTACCTGCAAAGTATACCACGCGCGTCGCGCGTTCCGACCGCTGTCGCCGTCGTTTCGCCCTTCGCTCGGGCCCCGTGCGGATAGGGGCCGGCCGGATTGGTGTAGCATGAAGCCTTTTGCGAAATCGCCGCGCGCGGCGTGCCTGATAACCGCGCGACAGAGCGAAAGAGCGCCTGAGGATAAGCCGCATGAACCTGATCGCCCCCCGCATGGACCGCATCAAGCCCTCGCCCAGCTCGATGGCGACGATGCGTGTGCGCGAACTGCAACTCGCCGGCCGCCAGGTCATCGGCCTCACCGTCGGCGAGCCGGATTTCGATACGCCCGCCAATATTATCGACGCGGCGATCCGCGCGCTGAAGACCGGCCAGACGCGCTACACCAACGTCGACGGCACGCCCGAGCTCAAAGACGCCGTCGCGCTGAAGTTCAAGCGCGAGAACGGACTCACCTATGCGCGCGACCAAATCACCTGCGCCAACGGCAGCAAGCAGGTGATATTCAATGCGCTGATGGCAACCGTGTCCGCGGGCGACGAAGTCATTGTGCCGGCGCCCTATTACGTCTCGTATCCGGACATGGTACAGCTCGCGGGCGGCACGGTAGTGCCGGTCGACTGTGTAGAAGCCACGGGCTTCAAGCTGCAGGCGGCGGATCTCGAGCGCGCGATTACGCCGCGCACGAAATGGCTCATGTTGAATTCGCCGTGCAATCCGACCGGCGCCGTCTACACCGCCGCCGATTTGCAACCATTGACCGAGGTGCTCAAGCGGCATCCGCACGTCTGGATCTTAACCGATGAAGTCTACGAGCACATCGTTTACGACGGCTTTAAAAGCGCGACGCCCGCGCAAGTCGAGCCCGCGCTGTACGAGCGCACGCTGACCGTCAACGGCGTTTCCAAAGCGTACGCGATGACGGGCTTTCGCATCGGCTACGCCGGCGGGCCTAAGGAACTCATTAAAACCATCCTCAAAATGCAATCGCAGAGCACGACTAATCCGTCCTCGATCGGCCAGGCGGCGGCGGTCGAAGCGCTGAGCGGCCCGCAGGATTTTCTCGTTGAACGCGCGCAGAATTTCCGCGCGCGGCGCGATCTGGTCGTCGCCATGCTCAATGCGGCGCCGGGCATTCAATGCCGCAAGCCTGAAGGCGCGTTCTACGTGTTCGCGAACATCAGCGGCGTGCTGGGCAAAGCCACGCCCCACGGCAAAGTCATCGCGAGCGATCTCGATTTCGTGATGTATTTGCTGGATGCCGCGGAAGTAGGCGCGTTACAGGGCGCAGCGTACGGGATGTCGCCGTACATCCGGATTTCGTATTCGAGCTCGACCGAGAAACTGCAGGAAGCCTGCACACGTATCCAGCGCGCGTGCGCCGCGCTCCGGTAATTGAACGCAAAGTCCCCCTTGGCGCTATGAGCGGACCGCTCGCCGGCATCCGGATTATCGACCTGACGACCGTGATACTGGGTCCTTATGCGACCCAGAAACTGGCCGATCTGGGTGCCGACGTGATCAAGGTCGAATCGCGCGAAGGCGACAACATGCGCCATTCGGCGCCGATGAAGCACGCGGGCATGGGGCATATCTTTCTGCACCTGAACCGCAACAAGCGCTCCATCGTGCTCGATCTGAAGCAACCGGCCGGTCATGCGGCGATGCTCAAGCTGTGCGCGCGGGCCGACGTGCTGATATACAACGTGCGCCCGCAAGCGATGGCGCGACTCAAATTGAGTTATGCAGACGTGCGCGCGGCCAATCCGAACATCATCTACGTCGGCGCGTACGGCTTCAGCCAGGACGGGCCCTATGCGGCGAAGCCCGCCTACGACGATCTGATCCAGGGCATGGTCGCGCTGCCGGCGGTCGTGCAGCAGGCCGGCGCCGACCGACCGCGCTTCGTACCGTCCACCGTTGCCGACCGCATCACCGGGCTCAACGCGGTCAATGCCGTTACGACGGCGCTCTTCCAGCGCGAGCGCACGGGCCGCGGCCAGGCGGTCGAGGTCACGATGTTCGAATGCCTGACCGAGTTCGTGCTCTCCGATCATATGGGCGGCAAAACGTTCGAGCCGCCGCTCGGACCCATGGGTTATCCGCGCCTGCTCGCCGAGCACCGCAACCCGTACGCAACGCAGGATGGTTATTTATGCCTGCTGATCTACAACGACAAGCAATGGCGCAATTTCTTCCGCATCATCGGCCGCGAGGACATGTTCGACAGTGATCCGCGCTATTCGAGCCAGGCCGCACGCTCACAGCATTTCGCCGAATGTTATGCGTTCGTCGCCGGCCACATCCGCACGCGCACGAGCGCGGCATGGCTCGAAGCTCTCACGGCAGCGGACATTCCCGTGATGCCGTTGAATTCGCTCGAAGATCTGCTGGCCGATCCACACCTGAGCGCGACCGGTTTTTTTTCGCTCGTCGATCATCCGAGCGAAGGCAAGCTGCGCTCGATGGGTGCGACCAGCCGCTGGTCCGATGCCACACCTGAGATGCGGCATCCGGCGCCGCGGCTCGGCCAACACAGTGCCGAAGTGCTGCGGGAAACCGGCTACGCCGACGCCGAAATCGCCGCGATGATCGCGGCCGGCGTCACCCAAACCTGCGCTTGAGGCAACGATGAATTTTTCCCTGTCCGACGATCAACTGGCGATCCGCGCGGCAATCGAGAAAATCTGCGCGGACTTCGATGCCGACTACTGGTTGCGCAAAGATACCGAAGGCGGTTTTCCGGCTGATTTTCACCAGGCTTTCGCGCGCGACGGCTGGCTCGGCATCGCGATGCCTGAGGAGTTCGGCGGCGCCGGGCTGGGCGTCACCGAAGCCGCGCTCATGATGCACACGGTCGCCGTGTCGGGCGCCGGTATGTCGGGCGCTTCGGCACTGCACATGAATATCTTCGGGTTAAATCCGGTGGTCGTGTTCGGCACCGCGGCGCAAAAGCAGCGCTGGCTGCCGCCGCTGATCGCGGGCGCCGACCGCGCATGCTTCTGCGTAACCGAACCGGACGCCGGCCTTAACACCACGCGCTTGAAAACGAAAGCCGAAAAGCGCGGCGACCATTACATCGTGTCGGGCCAGAAAATCTGGATCTCGACCGCTCAGGTCACCAACAAGATGCTGCTGCTCGCGCGCACGACCCCGCTCGAGCACTCCGGCAAGCCGTCGCGCGGATTAAGCCTCTTCTATACGGACTTCGACCGCGAGTTCGTCGAGGCGCGCGAGATTCCGAAAATGGGCCGCAAAGCGGTCGATTCGAACCAGGTGTTCTTCGACAATCTCAAGGTGCCGGTCGCCGACCGCATTGGCGAAGAAGGCCGCGGATTCGAATATATCCTGCACGGCATGAACCCGGAACGCATCCTGATCGCGGCCGAAGCGGTCGGCTTGGGGCAGGCCGCGCTGAAGCGCGCGGCGGAGTATGCACGCGAACGCGTCGTATTCGACCGGCCGATCGGCCAGAATCAGGCCATCCAGCATCCGCTGGCGCAACGCTGGATAGAGCTCGAAGCGGCCAACCTGCTGGTTTACAAAGCCGCGGCGCTTTACGACGCGGGCGAACCGTGCGGCGCCGAAGCGAATGCCGCCAAATACTATGCCGGCGAAGTCGGCTTCAAAGCCTGCGAAACCGCGGTAATGACGCTGGGCGGCATGGGTTACGCGAAGGAATTTCACGTCGAACGGTATCTGCGGGAAGCCTTCATTCCGCGTATCGCGCCCGTGAGCCCGCACCTGATCCTGTGCTTTATCGCGGAAAAAGTACTCGGGCTGCCGAAGTCGTATTAAAAGCCCGTCGCCCTAAAAGTCCGCGCCGTTTTCAGGCGGCCGGTTCGCTGAACGCGCGGTCGTGCGTGAGCGACGGCAGCATACCGCGCACCTTCAAGACCTGATCGACGTCGATGTCCGCGAGCGCAACGCCCGGCTCGTCGCCAAGTTCAGCGAGTATTTTTCCCCACGGGTCGATGATCAGGGTGTGCCCGTAAGTCGTGCGGTTGCCGGGATGCTCGCCGCACATCGCGGGCGCGAAGACATAGCTCAAATTCTCGATTGCGCGCGCCCGCAGCAGCGAATGCCAGTGCGCAACGCCGGTCTCGCGCTGGAACGACGAGGGCACGGCGAGAAACAGCGCGCCGGCCCTGGCGAGCGCGCGATAGAGCTGCGGAAAGCGCAGGTCGTAGCATATGGTCATGCCGAGCGGACCCCACGGCGTGGCGGCGAGCACCGCCTCCCCGCCCGGCCGGTAGGCACTCGATTCGCGGATGCTTTTGCCGCTGGGCAGGGTGGCATCGAACATGTGGATCTTGTCGTAACGCGCGGTGATCGCGCCCTCCGGCGACAGCAGGTAGGAGCGGTTGGCCATGTGCCCGTCGTCGACCTTGACGGTCAGCGAGCCGACGAGCAGCCACGCGTGCGTTGCCTGCGCGAGCGCGCGGAATTTCGCCAGCGCGGGATGCGCGTCCTCCGACGGGGAATTGTCGCGCATCACGCGACCGCTGCCGTCCATCATCGCCGCATACTCGGGCAACATGATCAGGTGGGCGCCGCTGCCAGCCGCAGACCGGATCGCCATTTCCGCCGCCCGCAGATTCGCGGCCATGTCGTTGCCCGAATTGAGCTGCACGCACGCAGCCTTGAACGCCGTCATGATTTACGCGATCCCGAAAACCGGTTTACCGCGGTGCGCCCGCGGCCGGCGGCGGCGCTACTTGCCGCCTGCGGCGGAACGCTTCGCGAGTTCTTTCATCACTTCTTCCGTGATGTCTGTCTGCGCGCTGTTGTAGACCGCCTGCTGGATGATGAGATCGTATTTGCCGGCTTCGGCGATATTCTTGATTATGACGTTCACTTCGGCCAGAAACCCGCCGAACGATTCGCGCTTGCGCACCTCGAAGTCCTCGGCCATGCTGCGTTGCATCTGCTGGTATTGCTGCAGCATCGCAGTAATACGCTTCTCCTTCGCCACGCGCTCGGCCGCGGGCATGGTCGCCGCATTTTTCTCGAGATCGGCCTGCAGCGCGTTGCCGGTCTTCTGCATTTCGGCGAGTTGCTGTTCGCGCGGGGAAAATTCTTTTTTCAGCAGCTCGAGCGATTGCTTCGCGAGTGCCGACTCGTTTTCGATGCGCACCACATTGACGTAACCAACCTTGGTCGATTGCGCGCCCGCATACGCGGACCAGAGCGCGACCAGCACGAGTGCGCAATAACCTGCCAGTTTGTCCATCGATTCTCCGTGCCTGCGACTTGAATTCAAAGGGATATTTACGGCTTGCCCGCCATGATGCGGCGTGCTGCATTGTAACCCTTCAGATGCGCTTTCGCCACCCGGCCCGGGGCGCCGCCCGCCCGCGCTACTCGGCCGCTACTCGGCCGCTACTCGGCCTTCAGCCCGGCATCCTGGATTACTTTGCGCCACGCGGGCACTTCGCGCGCGAGCTGGCGGCGCAGATCGTCCGGCGTGCCCGGCAACGGCGTCGCCCCGAACGTCAGCAGGCGTTCGCGCACGTCCGGCAGGTTCACGATCGCGAGAATTTCGGCATTCAATTTGTTGACGATTGACGCGGGCGTTTTCGGCGCGCAGTACATGCTGAACCAGCCGCTGGTGTCGAAGCCCGCGATCCCCGACTCCGCGAGCGAAGGCACCTCGGGCAGGATCGGTGTGCGCTTCGCGGTGGTGACGGCCAGCGCGTTGAGCGTCCCGAGGCGGATATGCGGCGCGAGTACCAGCACGTTGTCGACCGCGATTTGCAGGCGGCCGCCGAGGATGTCGGGCAGCATCGCGCCGGTGCCTTTATACGGGATGAAAACCATTTCGATGCCGGCCACGCGCTTGAACATCTCCCCGCTCAAATGCTGGACCGTGCCCGGCGTCGAGGCGCCCCACGAAATCTTGCCCGGCCGCGGCTTCGCGTAGGCGACGAGTTCCGCTACGGTTTTCACGCCGATCGACGGATGCGCAACCATCACGTAGGGCGCCGTCGCGACCAGCGCGAGCGGCTCGAGATCGCGCTGCACGTCGAACTTCGTGTCTTTGTACAAGCTGCCGACTATGCTGATCGACGACCCGGACATCAGCAGCGTATAGCCGTCGGGCTGCGACTTGGCGACGATTTCCGCGGCGATGATGCCGCTCGCACCCGCGCGATTGTCGATCACCACCTGCTGGCCAAGCCGTTCGGACAGCTTCGCGGCCACCAGCCTGCCGACCAGATCGGTGCTCCCCCCCGGCGTGAAGCCCACCAGCAGACGAATCGGCCGTTGCGGGTAATCCTGTTGCGCATTCGCCGGCGCCGCCGCGATTGCGAACGACAGCGTGAATATTGCCGTTATGGTTGTGACGCGCATCATGCCTGCCTCCCGGTACGTTTTACTTCAGCAATGGCGGATCACGCGTGCGCTTGCCACGGTGTGCCGTCCTTGCGGGCGATCGGCACTGTGATGTTCTGCGACGCGAGCCGCGTTTGCACCGACAGGCTGTGCGTGCCGGTGCCGCCCATGACGACGATCACGATGTCTTCCGGCTTCTCGGCAATCGGCACGCCGAACGACGGATCGAAGTCGGCATACTGCTTGAGGATTTTCTGGCTAAAGCTCGTCAGGTTGCCGCGCGGGATATTGCCGAACGGCAGCCGGCCGTATTGCCAGATGAATTGCTTGACCTCGGCTTTGCTGTAGCCGCCGTTGGCGAGCAGGCGTGCGTGCTGCGGACACAGTATCAGCAGCGGCTGGCCTTCACCATTGGTGTTGCGGTTGCCCACGTACGGAATCGACAGCGCGAGCGTGCGCAGCAGGTCCTTCGCCGTCTGGCTGCCGCCGTTGTCGTCTATCATCGCGGCGGGACAAGCGGGAATCATCGTGACCGTGCTGGTTTGCGCCGGGTAGCCGCGCTCGACATGCAGCGGCTGCCACGGATTTTCATCCTCGTTCTCGGCGATGCAGTGCCCGAAGCGCGCGATATGGCCCTGCGTGTGGATGTTGATCGCGCCCGGCGTGCCGCCGACGTTGATCATCGTCAACTGCAACGCGCGGCCGATGGTGCTCGTGCTGCGCCAGCGGCTGCCCGTATGATTGTAGCCGTGGTTAAGATCGATGGCCGTGCGCACGGGACCGTTGACTATCGGCAGCGGGGAAGTGTTGTGCGTCGATGTCTGCACCGCGTCGAGATTGAATGCCGGCGCGCCGACCGCCTGGACGCACGCAAGCAGCACCGGCATGTACTCGGGGATGCAACCGGCCATCACCGCATTCGCGGCAATTTTTTCGACCGTCGCGAGCCCCTGCTTTGGTGCCAGCGTGCTGATAACGTCATCCGCGCGCCAGCCGAGCTGGCGCTCGACGTAAGCGGTCATGGCTTTCACGCGCGCCTGCGTCGGCGGCACGATGGGCAGTCCATCGGTCAGATCGTGCGCGAGAAACCAAGCGTTGATGGACTCCCAGTCGTCTTCGATCTCGATGAGCGGCGCGTCCATAACGTCCGCATTCATGGCGCCTCCCCGCCAACGCCCGGTTGCGCGCGCGATGCGGGATGAACGAAATCGATGCGCGTGTGCTGCGCCAGCGCGCCCTGCCCCGTCAGTTGCTCGATGATCACCGGATACGCGCTGCGCGCGAGCTCACGCACCTCGTCCGGCGTCAAATCGTTGAGCGGGTGCGGCGTGACGAGCAGCGGCAGATCGTCGAGCTGCAGATTTTTGGCCGCGAGCCGGCCGTGCGTCAGAAATGCCGTCGATACGACCGTCGCCGTCGGCACGCCGCGCTTTTCGAGGTAGACCGAGTCGTGGATACACCACGACGCACAGCCCCCTCAATCGCCCCACGCGTTGACCAGCGCGTGCACTTTGCCGTCGAGCTCATGCGCGATCAATTTGCTCGACGTGAAATTCTTGCGCACGGTATGGGTTTCGACGCCCGTGTAATTGGCGCGGATCATTTCCTCGATGTACTGGATGAAAAGACCCGCGTTCGGCTTGATATTGTCGATGAAGCCGATCGATTTGCCATCGAGCGTCGCCAGCCTGCGCGCGAGTGTCGCACGCGCGACCGCGCGCTGACCGACCGGGTTAACAAGTTTTGCGAGCTTTGCGAGTCCTGCGATGTTTTCCGCCGTCATGGTGCCCTCCTCCTGAATCTGCTGTCTATTTGCCGTTTTTCGACCTGCTCACCATGCCGCCTGCGCCCATCATCGCCGCATTAATATAAAACACCGGTGCGAGGCCGAATCCCGATACGATAAAGCCGAACAGCGCCGGCGCGATCACGCGCACGAGGTTGTTGACGGTGAGCCGCAAACCCAGCGCTTCGCCCGAGCGCCCGTCCGCCGCGCGGCTGAACATCAGCATGGTGGCAATCGGCTGGCCGCAACCCGTGCCGAGACCGAATATAAACGATACCAGCGCGAGCATCACGACGTCCTGAAAGAGCGGCACCAGCGCGAACCCGACCGCGGCGAGATAAAACGAATAGGCGAGCAATTTATCCTCGCCGAGCCGCTTGACAAGCCGCGGCAGCGCAAAGCGCACGATAAACGAGGCGGCCGCGAAAGTCGCCAGCAATGCGCCGATCGCGGACGCCGACAAGCCGATACCGACGCCGTAAACCGGTATATAGAATTGGAACAGGTCGGTGCCGAGCTGGACGAGCGCGCCGATGACCAGGATGCGCAGCACCGCCGGATCCTGCAGCGTTTTTCCGATCGGCGCACGCGGGGCGGCGCGCCGGCTCCCGCCGGGCAGGATTTTTCTGCCCGCAAGCACCATGACGCCCGTCATCAGGGCAAAGGCGCCGGCCACGACGCATGCGGTCGGATAGCTGAAATGGTCGATCGAGAATCCCGCGACCAGCGGCCCGATGAAATTCGACGTCGCGCCGACCAGGCTGAAGTTGCTGAAGCTCGTCGCGCGTTTTTCCGGCGCGCTCATGATGCCGACCAGGTTCTGCACGATCACGAGGAAGAACGCGAACGACATGCCGCTCAAGGTGCCGGCAATATAGAGAGCCGGCAGGTTGTGCACGTAATACGGGACGAGCAGTCCGCCTGCGCCGCACAGCGCGCTGAACACCAGCGGTCGCAGCGGGCCGTAGCGATCGCCCCAGCTGCCGGCCGGCCATGACAGCAAGAGCGGACACACGTAGAACAGCGCGATCAGCGCGCCGACCTGGGTCGGACTCGCGCCCAGGTCCAGCGCATAAAGCTGGAGCACGACGCGCGACGCATTCACGCCGATAAAACCGATCAGCGTGACCGCGAAAATCAGGTTCAGCGCCATCGACCGCACAGCCGGCGCAGCGCGTACCTCAACAGAGGCCGCACGTCGACGCGGTCACGGCGCATACACCCACAAATCGAGCTGCACGCAACAGCCGGGCACCGGCAGAAACGGCACTTCGACCGCGGAGAATGGCAGATACTGCCCGGGCAGGTGCT
>JBKJMN010000006.1:0-7815 GCA_046596405.1 Burkholderiales bacterium | reverse complement strand
CGCTGGCTGAAAGCGCGCGCGAGCGCATCGGTGGTGCCGCCCGGTGCCGACACGACAACGAGCCGGACGGGTTTCACCGGATAGGTCTGGGCGCACACCGTGCCGGCCGCACAGAGCATGATGGCAAGCGCGCGCCGCAAGGCCATCACTCCCAGATTCGTTCCGGCAAAACGTAACGTGCGTTTGAGTGGGTGTCCATGCTGTCGCTCCAAATTTTTCGTTGACGCTGCCTGAATTATCGCATGCGCTTAGTTACGTCTAGGCGTCAGCGGCCCGACTCAAGCCAACCGGGCAGCTCGCGCGCAGCCTGCTCGCCTTTTAGCATTTCGCCCGCTTCGAAATCACCGGCCTTGTGCTGCGGATACACGAATATCTTGAGCTCGGGCACGCCCATCGCCTTCGCCTGCGCGCGGGCCGCCTTCTCGAAGAAATCGTTGACGAACACCACCGTTGGATGGCCCGCCTTCGTCAGGTAAATTCCGTCGCGCACGGCGCCGGAGGTGCAGGAGCCTCAGGCCCCGACGCCGACCAGCGCGTAATCCGTTTCCGCGAGCAGCTTGTTGGCGTCTACGCGCGGCGCCGGCGCCCACGTGTTTGTCTTATAAACGCGCATCACGCTGGACGGATTCAGGGTCTTGCCGATTTCATCCTCGAGCCCTTTCCAGAACGACAGCGCCGACACGTGCTGATTAAAGATGCAGCCCACGCGCTTGCCCGCGAGCGTCTCCAAAATGCGCTGCGGCTTGGCGGCGATAGTTTCCACTTCGCCGACTGGATCGAATAGTTCTATCGTCATTGAGAACTCCTGAGATTCTTCAATACTGAAAACTATCTAGCCACGGATCACCACGAATGCGTGCGGATCGTGCCTACCGTTCCGGACTCATTGATCAGAACCTTCCACGGAATGCGGGGTCCCGCTGTCCGCATCAAACGCACTCGCCACTCCATAGCCGTCGAACAAAACTGGATGGGTATAAAGTATACCGATCGGCAGCAAGTCCGTTCTGAACAACCAGAAATATTTTCTGTTCCACCCGTTCCCGCAACGCACGGTCGTGGCGGAATTGAAGATTGCGTTGGTAGCCGGGTCGGCGCGCCGGCCGGGCGGACGGGAAGTTTGTCTATCGCCCGACGACAAAGTATAGTTCCCGCCAGTCGGAGCAGCGCGGAGCGCGCAAGCGCAGATTCCCGCATCACTATTCTGCTGGCATGGCCCGGCTTTTCGCCGGCACATAAAACAACTTTGGGAGGAGCCCCATGTTCACCAAACGCACGTCTTCAAACGCTTTCCTGACCGGCGGCATCATCGCGCTGGCGATCGGCGGTTGCGCCACCGAGCTGCCATCGATGGGCAACGCGTTCTCGCTGACTTCGACCAGTTTCAGGGACGGCGCGATGCTGGCGGTCAAAAACGCCGGCAACATCAAGACCAATCCGAACTGCATAGGCGACAACGTATCGCCGCCGCTCGCGTGGAACAACGTGCCCGCGGGAACGAAGAGTTTCGCGCTCATCATGTACGATCCTGAAGGCCGCGGCGGGCTCGGGGTCGATCACTGGACCGCCTATGGCATCCCCGCGTCGCGCACCGGCTTCGCCGAAGGCGAAACGAGCGCGCTCTCGGACAAGTACGTGCCCGGCAAGGGCACCGCGGGCCTGGGTCACTATCTGGGACCGTGCACGCCGCCGGGCACCGGCTTGCATCACTACACGTTCACGCTGATCGCGACCGATCTTGAGCCGAACGCGTTGCCCCCGGGCCTGACGCGCGCCGAACTCTTCGCGAAATTAAATGGCCATAGCAAGGGATCGGCGGGTCTCGTCGGCCTGTTCGGGCGCGCCAAAGAATAGAGCTCAACGCAAGCGCATTCCTGGCATCAAAATAAAACGGGTTTCGGTGCATGCCGAAACCCGTTTTTTTGTTGTGGAGACTGCAGTCGTCTAGGCTTTGAAAGCCGTGACGTTGAATATCGGCACCGGCTGCGCGATGCCCTTTAGCGTGACTTCGCCGAGCGGCGCGGCCTCGACCGCGTCCTCGATCTTCGCGAGCGTTTTCTGATTGGTGAGTATTTGCCCGCCTTTCGCGTCTCCGCATAGCCGCGCGGCGAGGTTGGTAACGCTGCCGATACACGCATAGTCCCAGCGCCCTTCGAAACCGATCGCGCCTAGCGTCGCGTAGCCCTGCGCGATGCCGATGCCGAGATCGAGTTCAAAGCCGCGCTTCTTCCACGCCGCGCGCAACGGCACGAATTGCTCCTGCACCTTCAAGAGTTCAAGCGCCTGCTTGCCATCATTCGCCGTTGTAAGATTGGTGTAACCCTCGCGCTTCAGGCGGCGCGTGAGCGTGTAGCGATTGCCCTCGTTGTCGTCGACGACGAGGAGTGCTGCATCAGCCGGGGTCACGATGCCGGCGCCCCAGGTTTCAGCGCCTGGATTTTGCCGAGCAGTCGATCGAGTTCCACCGGCTTGGTGTCGAAATCGTCGCACCCCGCGGCCAGCGCCTTCTCCCGGTCGCCGCTCATCGCGTTGGCGGTCAGCGCGATCACGGCGCTATAATGGAAACTCGTTCTCGAAAGGTGACTGATGTCCGTCCATCCGCTCGCATCCGCGCGAGAAATCGATCCGCTACAGGCGGCTAAGATCCATCTCGCCGCCGCCCATCGTCTCGCGGTATTCCACGACCTCGAGCAGGGCATCGACAATCATTTCACGGTAACGGTGCCGGGCAGCGAGGACCGTTACCTGATTCTGCCGTTCGGGCTGCACTGGTCGGAGGCGCGCGCAAGCGACATGATCGTGTGGGATGAGTCGGGCACAACACTCGAAGGCGAAGGCGACGTCGAGCTGTCCGCGCAATGCATACATGCGCCGATTCACCGGATCAGCGGCGCGCGCGTCGTGCTGCACACCCACCAGACGTGGGCGGTCGCGCTCAATATGCTGAAGGACAACCGGCTCGTGCCGGCGAGCCAGACCGCCGCGTATTTCCAAAACCGGATCTGCTACGACGACGATTACGCGGGCAACGCCGACACGCTGGAAGAAGGCGAGCGCCTCGCCCATCTGATCGGTGACAAGCAGGCGATGTTCATGAAAAACCACGGCGTGCTCGTCGTAGGCGAGACGGTCGCGCAGGCCTACCGGCGGCTTTACATGCTCGAGCGCGTGTGCCGCGCGCAAGTGCTCGCGATGGGCACCGGCCGCGAGCTTGAGGTCATTCCCGACGATATCGTCGCAAAAATTCAGCGACCCATGCGCCACGACAAGCATACGCAAGCCGACCGCGAACGCATGTACTTCGAGGCGATGATGCGCGTGCTCGACCGCGAACTGCCGGGATATGCCGACTGAGACGAAGGAGACTCGATGACGACCGTCACATTCCGCAAGCTGCACCCGCATATCGGCGCGGAAGTAAGTCCGCTCGACCTGCGGCAGGTCCACGACCGCGTGACGCTCGACGCGCTGGTCGCCGGCATGGACGAGCACGGCGTGCTGGTGTTCCGCGACCAGCCGTTCACCGATGCCGAGCAGCTCGCGTTCGCCGAGCGCTTCGGCGGTCCGCTGCACGTCAAACCCGGCGTCGCCGCGCTCGGCAAGAACCGTTTCGACAATGATGCGATTGCCGATATCGGCAACATCAACGAAGAAGGCGGAATTCGCGCGGCCGACGACCGCCGCCGGGCGTACTCGCTTGCCAACCGCATGTGGCATACCGACGCCTCGTTTCAGGATCCGGCGGGACGCTACTCGACGCTGTCGGCGCGCGTCATTCCGGCGGTCGGCGCGGACACCGAGTTCGCCGACATGCAGGCCGCCTACGATGCGCTCGATGCCGCGACCCAAAAGCAGATCGAAGACCTGCACGTGCACCACTCGATCGCCTACTCGCGCCAGTTGCTGGGTTTCGAGTTCTCGCGCGAAGAGCTGGAAAGACTGAAAGGCGCCGTGCATCCGCTCGTGCGCGTCAATCCGCGCACCGGCCGCCGCTCGCTCTACCTGGCGGCGCATGCGACGCGCGTGATCGAGATGCCAGTTCCCGAGGGGCGGCTGCTGCTGCGCGATCTCACCGAGCACGCGACCCGGCGCGAATTCGTTTACCGCCACGCGTGGCGCGACCGCGACCTCGTGATCTGGGACAACCTCGCTTCCATGCATCGCTCGACGCCGTTCGACGACACCCGCCATCGCCGCGAGCTGCGCCGCATCACGACGATAGACGTCGAAGTCCCCGCGCACGCCTGAGCCGCCGCCCCGTCGATGCAGACCATCGATACCATCGTCGCCGGCAAGCAAGCCTGGCTGCGCGCCGACATCAAACGCGACGACTGGTTTTTCAGGCTCACGCCCGGGTGTCTCGCGGAGCTGCGAACCGTACTCGCGCAACTGCGCGCTAATCCGCGTCCCGCCGAGCAGATCGATCCCGCGCAATTCGCGCTTCCCGACTGCCGCGCGCTCATGCAACGCGTGAAGGTTGCGCTCGACGACGGCGTGCGCTTTGCCGTGGTCGACCGGCTGCCGATGGACGACATCAACGACGCCGAAGCCAAAGCCCTTTACTGGACACTCTCGTCGATGGTGGCGCGGCCCGTGCACCAGAAGCTGACCGGCACGCTGATCTACGACGTGCAGGACACTGGGAGAAAAGCCACGCCCGGTTCCGGCATACGGCCGGACCAAACCAACGCGGAGCAGTTCTTTCACAACGACAACTCATACAACACGACGCAGCCCGAGTACGTCGCGCTGCTGTGCGCGCGGCCGGCGAAAAGCGGCGGCGTGAGCCAGATACTCAGTTTCTACACTATCCACAACGAGCTCGTGCGCGCGCGCAAGGATGTTCTGCCGCGCCTGTACGAGCCGTTCTGGTTCGACCGCCAGAAGGAATATGCGGCGGACGAAGCACCGGTGATATCCGCGCCGATCTTTGCGGCGGACAACGGCCGCCTCAAGGTGCGGCTCGGGCTCTACCAGGCGCAGGGTGGCTATACGCTGATTAACGAGACCATCGACGCGGCCGCGCTTGCCGCCATCGATGCCGTGAAGAACCTTTTCGCGAACGAAGCGCTGCGCTTTGATTTCGTGATGGAACGCGGCCAGATTCAGTACGTGAACAACCTCGAGACCGGCCACCGCCGCACCGCCTTCGAGGACTTCCCCGATCCGACAAACAAGCGCCTGATGATACGTCTGTGGCTGCGCGACGCGGGCGACCGCGGCTATCAAGGGTAGCGCGCCCATTGGCGCGCGTGAAGGGGTGAAGAAGTGAATGAGTGAACCCCCTCACCCTAACCCTCTCCCCCGGTGACGGAGGAGAGGGAACTTTCACTCCTTCGCTCCTTCACTCATTCACCTGGTTTTATTTTGTTGTCGCGCACGACGCGCGCCCAGCGCTCGACTTCATTCATCAGGAATTTCTGAAACTCGTCCGGCGACGAAGCCGTCACCGCCAGCGCCTGCTGATCGAGGTGCTGCTGCAACGCCGGCGTCTTCAGCGCCTTGGTGACTTCGGCATGCATGCGCGTCAGGATCGGCGCCGGCGTGTTCGCAGGCGCGAGCAATCCCCACCACGCTTCGGCTTCGAATCCGGGCATCACCTGCTCCGCGACGGTGGCGACGTTCGGAAGCTGCGGATGGCGCTTGGGCGACGTAATGCCGATCGCCTTCAGCCGGCCCGACTGGATGTGCGGCGAGAAGAGCGCGAGCGACGCGACACCCATCGGCACGTGACCGCCAATCGCGTTGATGATGAGCGGGCCGCCGCCCTTGTAGGGGATGTGCGTCATCTCGACTTTCGTGTAGCCGCCTATCATCGCCATCGCGAGGTGCGCGAGACTGCCCGAGCCGATGGTGCCGAACGTCACCTCGCCGGGCTTGGCCTTCGCGAGACGCACGACTTCGCCAAATGTTTTATACGGAAACGACGGGTGCGCCGTGATCACCATCGGCGACTTGCCGATCAGCATGATGGGCGCGAGATCCTTTAGCGTGTCGAACGGCATGTTCGGAATCAAGCTCGGATTCACGCCGTGCGTATCGAACACCAGCAGGAAGGTATAGCCGTCGGGCGGCGCTTTCGCCGCCATCCCCGAACCGATCGCCCCCGACGCACCGCCGCGGTTGTCCACGACGACTGATACGCCGAATGCCTGTTGCAAGTAAGGCTGCAGCAGGCGCGCCAACTGGTCGGTCGTGCCGCCCGGCGGAAACGGCACGATGATGCGGATGGGTTGAACAGGCCACGTTTGTGCATGGACCGCCATGCCAGTCAAAAGCACTATGGCGCCCAGCAGAAATTGCAATGCACGCATCGCTTGTTCTCCTCTTATTGAGAATTACGTAACGTTGTGACAATAAACCTTCCCGCCTTCGGCCCCCTCGCTTTGCTCTCCCCACCCTTCTCCCGGAGGGAGAAGGGCTTACCTTCCCTCTACCTCCGGGAGAGGGACCGAGGGTGAGGGAAGCTTTTGGCACGCTACGCATTTGTCATTCGGTTATGTAAAGATCAATAATACGAAATTTATACGCCGGCTGCGACCGCGTCGCCCATCTGCGAAGTGGATGCCGTGCCGCCGAGATCCCCGGTCAGCACTTTGGCTTCGGCGATCACGCGATCCATCGAGCGCGCGATGCGTTGCGCCGCATCCGTCGCCTGCGGGTCGTTGCGCTTGCGGCCCAGCCATTCGAACAACATCTGTCCGGACATGATCATCGCATATGGATTCGCCAGCCCCTGGCCCGCGATGTCCGGCGCCGAACCGTGAGTTGCCTGCGCCATCGCCTGGTTTGCGCCGACGCATAAGCCCGGCGCGAGCCCGAGCCCGCCGACGATGCCAGCACCCTCGTCGGTCAGGATGTCGCCGAACTGATTGGTCGTCACCACGACGTCGTATTGCTGCGGCTTCATCACGAGCTTCATTGCGAAGCCGTCGACCAGCACCTCCTCGAGCGTGCAGTCGGGATAATCCCTGGCGACCTTGCGGCATTCCTCGGCGAACATGCCGCACACCAGCCTGAACACCGGCTCCTTGTGCACGGACGTCACTTTCTTGCGGCTGCGCGTGCGCGCGATCTCGAATGCTTCGCGCGCGACGCGGTTCGCCCCCTTGCGCGTGACCACGCGCATGCCGATCGAAATATCATCGTTGGGCCGGAACTCGCCGCTGCCGGCGAACACGACGCTCGACGACTGCATGCCTTCCGTGACTTCGCGCAGGAAGACGATATCGACGTCCTTGTGCACCGACGGCAGATTCGGATACGACTTGACCGGCTTGACGCTCGCAAACAGTTCGAACTTCTTGCGCAGCGGCGGGTTGATCCACGTCGGGTCGTTGCGCGGATAGGCGTTGTGCCCGATCGGCCCCTGCAGCCAGCCGTCGACCGTTTTCAGCGTTTCGACGGTCACGTCCGGCATCGTGTGGCCGTGGGTGTCATGCCCCGTTTTGCCGATCGGCAGCGGCTGCCACTCGACCTGCAATCCCGATTTGGCGGCAGCCGCCTTCATGACCTTGACTGCCTCGGGCACGACTTCGAGCCCGATGTCGTCGCCCAGCAGAATTCCGATTTTCAGCATCATTTTCTTTCAAACAAATGCATAGCCACAGAGATCATTCTTTTCAATACCCCCTTGAGGGGTACAGAGGACACAGAGAAATGCCAATAACAGTAATCAAATGCGCCGATTTATCTTGCTTTTCCTCTGTGTCCTCTGTGTCCTCTGTGGCAAAAGGTTTTTTCAGTTCCGCAATTTCATTCAGTGACAACGCCGACTTCCTTGACGATCCTGGCGAAACGATCGTTCTGGGCTTG
>JBKJMN010000419.1:0-6483 GCA_046596405.1 Burkholderiales bacterium | reverse complement strand
GGTCCCGCGTCACGCTGTAGGGCAGCTTGTAGAGGCTGGGATTCACCGTCAGTACTGTGTTGAACCCCATCAGAGCGGTGTAGCCGTCGGGGGCAGCCTTGGCAACGGTCTCCGCCGCGATGTTGCCGGCGGCCCCCCCGCGATTGTCCACCACCCACGCTTGGCCGAGCGCATCGTGCATTTTGGGGGTGATGATGCGCGACAGCGCGTCCGCCCCGCCACCCGGCGCAAACGGAACCAGCAGCCGGACCGGGCGCTCCGGATAGTTTTCCCCGGCCGCGGCGGCGCTCGACGCCAGCGCGGCCGCAATGATGCAGGACAACCATTTGATCATTGAGCCCTCACCGTCAATGCCATCAATTCATGGATGTGCGCGTGCTCTTCGAGCCGCCATAGCGCCCCGAGCAGGCGATCGACCTGCGCGGCAGGCAGCAAGGCGCCGGCCAGCGGCCGGAACTTGGCTTCTATCTCCGGATCCGACATCGGATTTTTGTAATGACCTTTGTGATAGTCGACCATCGTCGCGTGCGTCGCCCCCGCCTTGGTCGTCAGCGTGAAATGGCAGCGCATCGCGTGTGGCATATGGCGATCCGCTTCCTCGGAAATGGATACCTTGATGCGCTGCGCGAGCGCAAGTATTTCCGGATCGCGCAGATAGCGCTCGTCGAAATGTTGCGACTCCACCTTGCCGTGGATCAGCGCGACGGCCACCGTATACGGCATGCTGTGATCCGCCGTTTCACGCGTCGCCGGCGTCCATTTTTCCGGATCGCCCGCCATCAGGCGGATTGCGGCGGTCACCGTTTCGATGCGGATTTCCGCAATGTCGTGCGCACTCGCGATTTTCGTGCGCAGCTCCAGCGCGGCCTGCACCACCGTTTGCGAATACTGGCCGAGCGGATAGCGCTTGATGCTGCATTCGAGAATTTTGTAAGGGGTTTGCGGTCCGCCCAGCGCGGCCAGTTGGAATGGCGCGCGCGTGACCGCCTTGAAATACCCGCCGACGCCTTCGAAAATCGGCGCCGGCCCGGTCATGCCGCGCGAGGCGAGCATGGCGGCGAACACCGCGTTGCGGCTCGCATTCGCGTACGCGCAGCCCTTCCACATCGAGACGTGGCCGATACGCGTCTGATAGAGCGCGACGTTCGGCGCGATGCCCAGATTGAAAGCCTGCGCGATACCTCGCTCGTCCAACCCGAACAACCGGGCTGCCGCCGCGATACTTGCCATGCCGCCGACCGTCACGTGGTCGAAGCCGAGCGGCTTCAAGTCAACCTCGTCGCAGATGCGGCAGAACACTTCGTAGGCAAGCACCGTCGCGGTAATCACTTCTTTTCCGCTGCGCCCAAGCGCGTCCGCCACCGTTAAAACCGCGGCAATGCTGTCACTGGGATGGCCGGACTCGCCGGTGCTCGTATAACCATCGTTGAAATCGAGAAAGCGCAGCATCACGCCGTTCGCGAACGTGCCGAGGTCGAGACTGGAGCGCTGGCCGCTGCCCATGACCGTCGCGGGCTGGCTGCTCGTTACCGTTGCCGCGATGTCGCGCGCGATTTTCGCGGGCTCGCTCGCATAGCCGCCGAGCGCGCAGCCCACCGAATCGACGATCAGGCGTTTGGCTTGCAGCACGACTTCCGCCGGCAGATCCTCATAGCGCATGGCGGCTGCATAGGCGCTTAGTTGCTCGACTATCGTGGTCATTTTTTTATTGCGCCTTTGCTTTATTCAGACACGCACGCGACGCTCGATGCGGTTCGATGCAGATTTCGCGAGCCGGCATTGTGACGGGGACGGCGCGGCCGTGCAACCGCGCGCGTGGCCGGTTGACTTGCCCTGCGCCGCAGTGGAGACTTGCGTTCGATGGCTGATCATCGCTTACGTCACATCGCGTCGCGCCGCCGCTGGCTCAAGCAGGCGGGACTGCTCGCATCATCGGCCGCATTGCCGCTCTGGGTGCCGGGGTCGTCGGCGCAATCGGATTCGGCCTTGAGCACGCTGCCGCGCACCGCGCTCGTTATCGGCAATACACGCTACGCGCAGGCGCCGCTGCGCAATCCGGTCAATGACGCGAAAGCGATTGGCGGGGAATTGCAAAAGCTTGGCTTCAAAGTCGATCTGCTGCTCGATGCCGGGCGCAGCCAGATGACAAATTCCATTCAGGCCTTCGGCAGCGCGCTTGCGAAAACCAGGGGAGTCGGGCTGTTCTACTACGCCGGCCATGGCGCACAGCTCGCATGGCGCAACTATCTGATCCCGGTCGACGCCGAAATCGAGAAACTCGAAGACATGCGTGACAAAACGGTCGAGTTAAACTCGGTGCTGCAGGGCTTGATCAAGGCGGCTAATCCGATGAACGTGATCATTCTCGACGCTTGCCGCGATAATCCTTTCGGCAACAAAGTGCTGACTGAGCAAAAAGGCCTCTCGCAATTCGACGCGCCGCCGGGCTCGCTACTCGCCTATGCGACCTCCCCCGGCAACACCGCAGCCGACGGCGAAGGCAACAACGGCCTCTACACCGAGAACCTGCTGCGCGAGCTCCAGATACCAGCCGCCAAGATCGAAGATGTGTTCAAGCGCGTACGCCTCGCCGTGCGGCGGCGCTCTGAGGGACGCCAGATCCCGTGGGAGAGCACCTCGCTCGAAGAGGATTTCTATTTCCAGCTCCCAAAGCAGGCGCGCAAACTGTCCGAGGCCGAGCTTGAGAAGCAATTCGAGGAGGAACTCGCGGTCTGGGAGAAAATCAAGGAGAGCAAGGATGCGGCGCCGATCGAAGACTATTTGCGCCGCTATCCGAGCGGCAAGTTCGCGGAGCTTGCGCAGTTCCGGCTGAACCGCCTGCTCGCGAAGCGTGAGACCGCGGTGCAGATAGCCGCGGTCGGCGGCGCGCTGAAGCCCGCGACGGGCGGCAGCGCGGACTTCGTCTACAACCCGACCAGCGTGCAATGAGTCCGGCATGCCCATAGTCAATATTGAAGGCCTCGGCAAAATCGAATTTCCGGATTCGATGAGCCAGGCGCAAATCGACCACGCGATCAGGACCGAGATCCTGCCGATGATCGCACAGCGCGTGCCTTCGGCGATGGTCGCGGGACTCTCGCCAGCGATTGCGGGCGCCGCCAATCCGTTCACCAAAGGCACGGCGAAAGCCGACGCCAACTGGAAAGTCGGCGATCGTTACCGCTACCGCGTCATCGACGTTTTGACCAAGCTCGAAACGCGCGAAGCGCGCGGCGGCATGGTCGCGGAAGTGACGGAAAGCGAAGTGATATACGGCAACGGGCGCACGACCGATCTGCTCGGCAACATGATCAAAAATGCGCGCGGGAAGACTTTCGTCAACAACCAGGTGTTCAGCGCCGAATACAGCATCGGTCGCAGGTGGACGACCATCTTTCGCGCCACCCGCGACGACGACAAGGAAGACGAATGGACACTTGGCATGAAAGTGGTCGCTCGCGAGAACATCACCATCCCCGCCGGCACTTTCGACGCATTCAAGGTCGAGGGTCGCGGTTTCATGCGCGACCGCGGCGCCCGTGTCGAGGTGAATTACTGGATCGCACCCGACAAGGTGCGCGCGGTCCTCGCCCATGAGTACATCACCCGGTTCGGCACCCGCTACGGCAAGACTGAGCGGATAGAGCTCGCCGGTTACAAGCAGAGCTAACGCGCGTCAGTCAGCGCAGAAAATCGCGCACGTCCGCGGCTCAGCGCAGAAAATCGCGCACGTCCGCGGCTTCATGGAGCTTCCAGATGCGGGCGATCACGCTTTGCATCTCCGCGGCAGTAGCGCCGCCCGTGAATGCCGCCAGCCGCAGCGCCTTGTCTTCCAGTTCAGCGCGCGTCAGCGCATTGTCGGGATCGCCTTTCGGCGATTCGATGCGCTGATCGAACTTGCGGCCGTCGCTGGTCGTCACGCTGACATGGCCGAACCAGCGCTTCGGATAGGCGCTGTCGACGGCTGGATCGAACTCCATCCTGACCTTGTCGTGAAATTCGCGCAGCGCCTTGTCGCGCAGCGCCGCGTCCGTAAAGTCGGCGAGGCTCGCGCGCCCCAGGTTTGCGGCGAGCGCCAGCACGAAACCCATCGAGAATTTTGACTGGTGGATCGTTTGCGGGTCGGTGACGGGACCGAGCACGTCGAGCGCGCCCTGGTGCACGTGCGCGGTCACGGCGGCGATCTCACCCACGGCCAGTTTATTTTGCTTCATCAGCGCGAGCAGTGCGTCAGCCGACGGATGCGTGTGCCGGCACGACGCGTGAAACTTGAACGACGTTTCGGCCGTTGCCCAGCGCGTGCCCAGCCCATCCGTAAGGCAGCGCACATCCGCATCCGACGACATGCCCGCGGCCATGCCCTGCTTGCCTTCAAATATCTGGCGCGCCCCGGTGAAGCCGTCGCGCGCGAGATACGCGGCCATCAAGCCGTCGGCGGCGGCTTTCGCGGTATGCAATTGTTTTGAATCCGCGGCGTCGCGCAAAAATTCCCACAATCCTGCCGCCATCGTGCCCGCCGAACCGAGGCAGTGCTGCATGCGCTCGGCATCGAGCTTGAGCAAATGCGCGACACCTGCCGCCGCCGCGAGCTTGCCGGCCGTGCCCGTCGTATGGAATACCTTGTAATGCGAGCGGCCGAGAAACTCGCCGACGCGCACGCCGCATTCATAGCCGGCGACCGCGGCAGCGAGGAAGTCGCGCCCGGAGAGACGCGCGCATTGCGCCACCGCTAAGACCGCGGGAAATACGACGGTGCCCGGATGCAAAACCGAACTGTTGTGCAGGTCGTCCTGCTCGACGAAATGCGACGCCGCGCCGTTAATCAGCGCCGCGAACATCGGCGAGGTCTTTTTACGCGAAACGAGAATTTCGCTGTCGCCTGCTTGCGGCCCCATGATGGCGGAGAACTTTTCCATGATGCGCGTCGGCCGCGCGTCCTTGCCCGCGAGCGCGGAGGCGAACCAGTCGAGAAATAATTCCTCGGTGCGCGCGATCACCGGCGCGGGGATTTGCTCGAAACGGATCGCCGACAAAAATTCGCACAGCTTGCGGGTCTGCGACAAAGTTTCCGTGCTCGTTGCCGTGTCCATGACGTTGCTCCTCGTTCTCGAATCAGACTGCCGCGGCCTTGCGCAGCTCCGCTATCTCGCCCGCACTGTAACCGATTCCCGCGAGTACGCGGTCGGTGTGTTCGCCGACCGCGGGTATCGGATCGAGGCGCGCCTCGAACTCCGGCATCGTAACCGGCGGCAGGAGCACCGGCAAAGGTCCCGCCGGCGAGCCAACCTCGCGCCAGCGGTTGCGCGCTTTCAATTGCGGATGGTCCCAGACCTCCTGCGGGTTATTGATGCGGGCGTTTGCGATGTCCGCGGCATCGAGCTTGGCGACCACCTGCTCCGCCGTCATTAGATGGAAAACGTTCTCGATCAACGCCACTACTTCCTCGCGCCGTTCCGTGCGCTTCGTGTTGTTGTTGAATCGCGCATCTTGCGCGAGCTCCGGCATCTCCAGCACGCCGGTGCAGAACTTCGACCATTCGCGCTCGTTCTGGATGCCGAGCATCACGTAGGCGCTGTCGCCGCACTTGAAGCGGCCGTAGGGAACGATAGTCGCATGATCGGGCCCGCTGCGCTGCGGCGCTTTCCCGCTGAAATGCGTGTAGTTGAGCGGGTGCGACATCCACTCGGCGAGCGACTCGAACATCGTGACGTCGACGCGCGTGCCTTGGCCGGTTTTCTCGCGCTGGTAGAGCGCCGTGAGGATGCCGGAGTACGCGTACATGCCGGCACTGATGTCGACGATGGAGATGCCGACTTTGGCCTGCGTCTCCGGCGTGCCGGTCACCGACAACACGCCGGCTTCGCTCTGGATCAATAAATCGTACGCCTTCTTGTGCGCGTAGGGGCCGCTGTCGCCGTAGCCGGAGACGTCGCATACGATGAGGCGCGGATGTTTCGCGCGCAGCGTCGCCGCGTCGAGGCCGAGCCGGCCCGCCGCCCCGGGCGCGAGATTCTGGATAAACACATCGGCTTGTTCGATCAGCCGCGCCAGGATTTCCGCCGCGCGCGCGTGCTTCACATCGAGCGTCAGACTTTCCTTCGAGCGGTTGAGCCACACGAAATACGCGGACTGGCCATTAACGGTCTGGTCGTAGTCGCGCGCAAAGTCGCCGACACCCGGACGCTCGATCTTGATCACGCGCGCGCCGAGATCGGCGAGCTGGCGCGTCGCGAACGGCGCGGCGACTGCCTGCTCAAGCGCTACTACGGTAATTCCGTCTAGGGGTCTAGTCACAATCTTTAACCGCGAAGGACGCAAAGGACGCGAAGGAAAAACTTAAAAACAAACTGATTATTGAGTATTACTTAATAGATGACAATGGCGCCGCTCGTCAAAACTTTCCCTCACCCTCGGTCCCTCTCCCGGAGGGCGAGGGAAGAAAAGCCCTTCTCCCTACGGGAGAAGGGTGGGGAGAGCAAAGCG
>JBKJMN010000401.1:0-11142 GCA_046596405.1 Burkholderiales bacterium | reverse complement strand
TGCGGCTAACGAGTCACGGCGCCTCGTTGTCGAAAGGTCCCTTGCTTAAAATGACTAAGCCGCGGGACTTTCTTCTAGCCCTGAGCCAAAATCGTGACAGCGCATCACGCGTTTCATCATGTTACGGGCTCCTATTATACCGGCCGGATTTTCCGGCTTGACTTCACGCGCTGTGCGCAACTGGAGCCTGCTGCTCGCGCTCGTCGCGATGTGGGGCTCGGCATTCATGTTCATGAAAATAGCGGTGGCGACGGTTGCGCCGGCGACCCTCGTCGCGAGCCGGCTCGTGCTGGGGGCGGCGATCCTGTACGCAATCCTGCGCGCGCGCGGCCTTGCGTTGCCGCCGCCGGGCCGCCGCTGGCTGCCTCTGATCGCGCTCGCGATCCTCGGCAACTGCCTGCCGTTTTTCCTGATCGCGTGGGGCCAGCAAACCATCGACAGCGCGCTCGCCGGCATTCTGATTTCCGCGATGCCGCTGGCAACGATGGTACTCGCGCATTTTTTCGTGCCCGGTGAACACGTGACGCGTTATCGCGCGCTGGGATTCGTCGTCGGCTTCGCCGGCATCGTTGTCCTGATGGGACCTGCGGCGCTCACGGGCCTCGGCGGCGAGGCGCTTGCGCAGGCGGCGGTGCTCGCCGGTGCATTGTGTTACGCGGGCAACAGCGTGCTCGCGCGGCGCGCCGTTGCGGGTGATTTCCTCGTCGCGTCGACGGCGGTCCTGGCAGCGGCGAGCGTGCTGATGGTGCCGGTGGCGCTGCTGCTCGATCGTCCGTGGACTGCCACGCCGGGCGCCGGCTCGATCGCGGCCATCGTATGGTTGGGCATAGGGCCGACCGCGCTCGCCACGCTGCTCTACTTCCGGCTGATTGCCGCCGCCGGTCCTACGTTCATGGCGATCGTCAATTACCTGTCACCCATCGTCGCTTTATTGGCAGGCATGCTGCTGCTGAACGAGCAACCGGGGCCTACCGCGATCGGTGGATTACTGCTGATTTTGCTCGGAATTGCGGTTTCCCGCCGGGCGCCTGCGCGATTGGCTTAAAACTTGCTGCTCTCATCGCTATCAAACTGTCGAAGATGGCCCGCAGCCCAGCCAGGTGAAATCTGTCACGGCGGCGATTCAACCAAAACCGAAGTCAGCCGTTATTGGACTTATGAACATCGTCTACAACAGCGACAACTACTACGTGGTCGAGTATCCGGGGCAACACGGATACGAGGTCGTCGACAAGCAGTCGAGCCGCGGCACGTACTTCCAGGGTGATGTCGCCGAAAAATTTCGCGAGTCCATGCTGGGCGCGCTCGGCGAAGATCCGTCGTCCGAGCACGTCGACGAGTTTCTGGCCGAGTTCGGCGGGTTGATCGTCTTCCCGATGACGATGCACTAAACGCCGCGGGCCGCCGGCGCGGCTCTAGCAATGGTGCGGGTTACTTCACGCCGCGCCAGTCCGGTTGTTCCCTATCCAGTATTCGCTTTAACGCCGCGAAGTGCAGTTCCGACTGGCCTCGTTCCGCGTCCATTTGCGAGCGCGTCTGCGCCGCGATTTTCTCCGGCACGATTTTCAGCGGCCGGCCGCTGCCGTGCGCCAGCACCTGCAACTGGCACGCGCGCTCGAGATAATAAAGATCGTCGAATGCGTAGGCGACGCTGGGCCCGCACACGATCACGCCGTGATTGGCAAGAAACATCACGTCGGCGTCGCGCACGTTGGCCGCCATCCGGTCGCCTTCCGCTTCATCCAGCGCGAGCCCGTTGTATTCGCGGTCGTAGGCGATGCGCCCGTGAAAGCGCAACGCATTCTGACTCGCCCACGCGAGTTCGCCGCCGTCGATGATCGTGAGCGTCGTGGCGTACGGCATATGCGTGTGCAGCACGCATTGCGCGCGCGGGCTCGCGCGATGGATGCGGCCGTGGATAAAAAACGCGGTCGGTTCGACGGCATATTTACCGGCAACGTGGCGGCCGTCGGCATCGACGATTACCAGATCGTCCGGCATGACTTCCGACCAGTGCAATCCCTGCGGATTGAGCAGAAACTGCCCCGGCTTGGCGGGGACGGCGAGGCTGCAATGATTGCATACGCCTTCGGCGAGGCCCAACCGCGCGGCGGAGCGCAATGCGCAAACGAGGTCTTCGCGCGCTGCGCGTTCGCCGTACGCGGGCTGATCTTTTTTCATGCGGGTTGCTCCCCGGTAATATGCGCCTGCACGCCCGCGGCGGCGAGCCCGGGCGCTGCGAGATGCGCGATCACGAGCTGGCGGATTTCTTCGGTCATCGCGGGGCCTTTGAGGCTGTCGGCGATCAGCAGCGGCCGCGCTACGCCGCGCGCGCTCACGACAAGGCGATAGTAATGCGTGGCGCCGAACGCGCCGATGTACTTGGCGGCGAGCCGGCTCTCGATTGCGACTACGTCGGCGCGCGCAACGGCGCGCCGTCCTATCGTAAAGCCGAACAGGTTGCGCACGATGCGCAAGCCCGCGCTGCTCACTTCGACGTGCAGCGAATTGGCCGCCGTCCATGCCGCGACGACGATGAACACCTGGCCCAGCGCGAACAGCGGCAGCGCGAACACGCCGGCGAAGGCTAACGCGAGCATGCTTGCCGCGGCGGATTCGCCGGAGAACGCGAGACCGGCGATCGCCGCCAGTCCGATAATGCTGCACGCGGCGCCGAAGAGTGCGAGCGTCAAAGCGGAGCCGGTCGCGCGCAAAGGCGGGAAATAGAGTTCGACGCCCGACGTGACCGGCGTGATGCGGATTGCGCCGACGGTGTCTATTCGAGCCTCACCTGCGCGGCTTTCGCCACCTTCGCCCATTTCTCGGTTTCGCTGCGAATGAACGCGGCGAATTCCTCCGGCGAATTGCCGCTCGCGAAGCCGCCCTGCTGCAGGATTTTTTCCTTCATGTCGGGCGCTTTGAGCATTTTCGCGAGTTCGGCATTGACCTTGACGATCATGTCGCGCGGTGTATTGGCGGGCATCACGACGCCCTGCCACGAACTGCCGTCGAAGCCTTTGACGCCGCCCTGGTCGAGCGTCGGCAGATCCGGCAGCGGCGGAAAGCGGTCTTTGGTCGAGACTGCGATCGCGCGCACCTTGCCCTGCTGCACGAACGGCAGCGCGGCAATCGCGGTGCTGAACGCCACGTCGATCTGGCCCGATATCTGGTCGATCATCGCGGGCGACGCGCCCTTGTACGGCACATGGACCAGATTCACGCCCGCCATCCACTTGAACATTTCCATCAGCATGTGGGGGCTGCTGCCGTTGCCGGTCGAGGCATAAGTGAGAATCGCTGGCTTCGCTTTCGCGAGCGCGACGAGTTCGCGGACGTTTTTAACCGGCAGCGACGGATGTACCATCAGGAGGCTCGGCAGCGTCGCCATCAGCGTGACCGGCGCAAAATCCTTGAGCGGATCGAACCCGAGCTTCGGATAAATCGCGGGCGAGATGCTTTGCGCGACCGTCATCATGCAGATCGTATAACCGTCGGGCGGCGATTTCGCGCACATTTCGGCGCCGATATTGCCGCCCGCGCCCGCGCGATTGTCGGCGACGACCTGTACGCCCCACGCCTCGGTAAGGCGCTGGGCCGCCAGCCGTCCCATGATATCGGTCGGCCCGCCCGGCGGAAACGGAATGATGAAGCGCACCGGTTTGGCCGGATAAGCTTGCGCATGCAACCCGGGCGCCGCGGCGCTCAAGACCAACATAAGTGCTAACCCGGTTGCTTTTTTCATTGATTCCTCCAGTGCTTCATAGGTGGCCGCCGGATTTGGCCGGCGGACGATAAGCTTATCGGGAGTGGTTTTTGACGGGCAGCGCGCTCACGCCGCCACCGGCACGCTGGCGTTTACGGCGGCGCGCGGTTTGACGGGCGGAGCAAGCTGTTTTTCGGCGGCCGCGTTGAGCGCGTCGGCGCCGGGATCGGTGCGCCATTTGCCGATAAGATCCCATAGCACGCGCGCGTCACCGAGTGCGCGGTGACGCGCGGTGCAGTTCACGGCGTGGCGTTCGATCAGCGTGTCGAGATTGTGCCGCGCGTGGCCGGGAAAAAGCTTGCGCGAAAGTTTCACGGTGCAGACCACTTCAGACGCAAACTCCGTCTCGAGGCGGCCGTATTCAGCGCGCAGAAAGCCGTAATCGAAACGCGCGTTGTGCGCGATCAGCAGCCGGCCTTCGAGCCGCGCTTTCAATTCCACGGCGACGGCGGCGAACGTCGGCGCGCCGGCGACCATGTCGTTGCTGATGCCGGTCAAGGACTCGATGAACCGCGGGATGCCCATCTGCGGATTGATGAGTGTGCTCCATTCGCACACGTATGCGCCGTTCGTCACTTCGATCAGGCCGATTTCCGTGATGCGGTCGCAGCCCGCAGACGCGCCGGTCGTTTCGAGGTCGAGGAAGACGAGCGGGCGGTCAAGCATCGCGCCGTCAGCTTTTTGCGGCCGGTAACGGGTCGCCGCCGGTCGCGCGCGCGCGCACCAGCGCGCCGAATTCGAGCAGCCGCGTGCCCAGGCAATAAGTGCCGGGCTCGATGCGCTCGACCATGCGGTTGCGCACCATCACGTTAAGTATGCGGTGGGCGGTGGACGGATGCAGTTGAGTGGCCTGCGCGAGCAATTTGAGACTCACAGGGACGGGCTGCGCCGCCAATGCGTCGAGCAGTGTCATCATGCGGTCTATGACCTGGATCGATGAACGGGTTTCTTGTTCTGCTTCCACGGCGGCCAATGGTTATGTGCGAGTACTGAGGCGCCGCGAATTTTACATTATGAAATTTTAGGGAACAAGCAAAGATCGTTCGACGAGTGTCTGAGTTCGGAAATCCGGCCAGCGACCCAAAGCGGCACTTCGCAAGCCACCTTCTCAAATCAGGTAGACTTCCCAAAATAATGTCGCCAATCGCTGCGGCTTGGGAGAACCCGTTTGGTTACGCGCCGCAAAGTTGTTGTCACCCTTGGCGCATGTGCGCTCGCGCCGCTTGCATCGTTCGCGCAGCAGCAGCCGATGAAAATCGCTCGCATTGGCGTGCTTGGGTTAGCTAACCCTGTCGCCTATGCGCCTATGATCGAGGCACTGCGCGCCGGCCTGCGCGAGTTGGGTCATGTCGAAGGCACGAACCTCGTCATCGAGTTTCGCTGGGCTGAGGGAAAATATGACCGGTTGCCGGAACTCGCGGCCGAGTTGGTGCGCCTCAAGGTCGATGTCATTGTCACGCACGGCAGCGGAACGCTGCCGGCAAAAGCCGCGACAACGACTATCCCGATCGTTACTTATGTCGGCGATATGGTTACCTTGGGCGTTGCCTCGAGCCTGGCGCGGCCGGGCGGGAACGTCACCGGATCGAGCTACTTGGGGCCGGAACTCAGCGCGAAACGGCTCGAACTGCTCAAGGAAGCCGTGCCGCGCATCACGCAAGTCGCGGTCCTGCGGAATTCGGCCAGTTCCACGGGCAACACGGCATTCCAGGCGATGGAGATGACTGCCAAGCATTTAAAATTGGGGCTGCGTATCTACGGAGTTAAAAGTCCTGATGATTTTGACAGCGCGTTTATGGCCATGGCCAAAAACCACTCCAGCGCGCTCGCAATCGCGGACGACCCGATGCTGATCACCAACTTCAAGGCCCTCGCTGATCTGGCGACGAAGCGGCGGCTTCCCGCGATCGCATTCACCGGCTTTGCTGAGGCCGGCGGCCTGATGACCAGCGGCGTGAATCTCATTGAATTGTGGCGCAGGCATGCCTACTTCGTGGACAAAATCCTGAAGGGCGGCAACCCGGCCACTATTCCCATCGAGCAGCAGCCCCGGTTCGAGCTGGTGATCAACCTCAAGACCGCGAAAACGCTGGGCATCAAAATTCCGCAGACGCTGGTGCAGCGCGCGGACAAAGTGATCGAGTAAGTCGGCCCACTAAGCTGTCCGCCACATGCCGGTATTGGCCGGTTAGAGAGCTACAGCCAAAGGGCGAAAATCTCCTGTTAGCAGAACGTCGGCGGCGGCGAAGATTGATTCCACCCTGTCTCTCTGGCCAAACTGTCATATTATTGAGCCTACCCCCCTCATTCCTACGTATGGCAGGATCACCGCTATGACACCGCTTAAATGGTTAGGGTTAGTTGGACTTGCTACCGCGGAGGTTACTTGCGCGCAAAGCTATCCAGTGAAGCCGATCCGCCTGGTGGTGCCATATCCCGCCGGAGGTGGTAGTGATTTGATCGCCCGCTCGATGTCGCCAATGCTGAGCGAGAAATTGGGTCAGAGTGTCGTCATCGATAATCGCAGCGGGGCGACCGGTATGATCGGGACCGACATTGCAGCGAAAAGTGCGCCGGACGGCTACACGATCCTGCTGGCCTCAGTCGCGGAAATTGCAGTTAACCCGGCCGTTTACAACAAGATGCCGTATAGCCCGGAGCGCGATTTCGCGCCTGTGGTTCTGATTGCAGTTTCACCACTGGTGCTCGTGCTTCATCCTTCGCTACCTGTTACGAGCGTGAAAGAGTTTATTGCGCTCGCTAAAAAGCGCCCGGGTCAGATTGGCTTTGCGACGGCAGGGGCTGGTTCGCCGCACCACATTGCGGGCGAATGGATGAAGCTTCTCGCAAAAATTGACATCAACCACGTCCCATATCGTGGGGGTGGTCCACAGCTTATTGACCTATTGGGTGGGCACGTTCATAGCGGCTTCCTTGCCCTGCCGATCATTGCGCCTCACCTGAAAACAGGAAAATTGCATGCTATCGCGGTAACGAGCGCCAAACGTTCATCCGCGATTCCCGATATGCCTACATTGAATGAGTCGGGTTTGATTGGGCTCGACGTTATTCAATGGTGGGGCGTGTTGGCCCCAGCGGACGCACCGCGTGAGATCATTTCTAAGCTCAATGCGGAAATAGTCGAAATCGTTAAGCTCTCGAAATTCCGTGCCGGCCTTGCTGAACTGGGTGCGGAGCCCGTGGGCGACAATCCGGCACATTACGGAGCATTTGTGGCGTCAGAGCTTGCCAAATATCGTAAGGTAGTAAAGGAAACTAAAATTGCTATTGATTGAGTCGCTAACCACACATCTACCCACGTCGCAGGCAACTTATGGATGGCAACCGTAATGCTGCCACCTGCAAGCAATCGCCCGTTAATCTTCTAAAAGTTATGGATCAAGTAAGCGGAAAGGCATGAATGTTAAAGTTCTGCACTCGCTCACGTGAAACAGGTGCGAGCCATCAGGAAAATGACTCGCGACCGCCAAGATCATCTTTGAATTCTGTGGTTCGGTACGCTCCAGAGCGGTCATCCAAAGTCGACGCGCGCCACGAATCAGCCGGTACGCTGTAACTCTACGGTACGGAAGGGCTCCAGCGTATCCATATCGGCAACAGTCTGCGTTTTCCGATCCCACTTGAAAAAGCGCACGGTAATACGCTCCGGTGTGAAGTCGACAATAATAAAACCGTTCTGCTCGATCGCCGGAATCGACTCATCGAATTTGATGCCGTTGGGGACTTGCGGAACCATGCCGCGGCGTCCTGATGGCCAACCCGTGCCAGTACCGAGCGGCCCCGTCAGAATCGACGTTACCGGATTCGCCGAAAGATCGATGCCGCCCGTCGCCAGCATGCGGCCGTAGCCAATGGCATGCAGATCGCCACTCACAAACAGTGGCACCCGACCCGTCATGCGCGAGGCGGCCTGCACCAGCCGGTCATGCTGCGCGCGCCAGCCGCTCTGCCAGTAGGGTTTGGGGATGGCGATGGTCGGCTTGCCGTCGCGCGCCATATCGGCGTACCACTCGCCCCACTTGCCTGCCGTCCAGCCGATCGGCGTAGACGGCACGTTGACCACATGCGCCACACCCGGCGTGCGCATGCGCGCCAGCAGCCAGCCCTCGACATCGGGCGGCACAAAACCTGCGCTCGGTCCGGTAAGCGTTACATGACGACGGCAGTCATAGAGCAGCATCTCGACCAACGTGCCATAGCGCAGCGTGCCAAAGCTCTCGGACAAATGGGCAGGGAAGCGGTCGCCCGCGGAACTGCTGGCAAGACCTGCAGGGCGAACAGCGTCAGGAAGGAATTCGGGGAAGTAAAGCAATTGACTCGCGCGTGCGGCGCTGAGGTTGAACCAGTCGGGCGGAAACGTGACAAGTTCATCGTCCGCCTCGTCGTTGTCGAAATGATCGTGATCGTCCTGCAGAAAGTACACCGGCACCGAGCGGCAATACGTGCGATACAGCTCCGCGATCTGCGGCCCCACTGCGCGCTTGAGGACGCGCTCGTTGGCCGTTCCAAGTACCGGCAGCGTGCGATCAAACCGGCCTGCGTACTCCGCCCTCATCGCACCGTCGGTAGCGCTACGACTGCTCAACGAACGCTGGTCCCAGTAGACGTGATCGCCGATTGCGACCAGCGCATCAGGCTCGAACGACAATGCGCGTTGGAGAAGCCGTATGCGCATCGGCATCGGCAGAAAGCGCTTGGTGACATCATGCCCGCCGGCACATGTGAACATCAGCGCTCGAAACGACTTCGGCGCTTCCTCGGGTTTCGGAAAGGTTCTCAGAGGCCACGGGGCACACAATGCTTTGCCCGAGGCGTCCACCAGTGCACAGCGGTAGGTGTGCATGGGAGCGAGGCCGCTGGCGTGAAAGGACCAGAAAGCTCCCTCGGTATCGGTCTGGCGCCCGCGAAAACGCCTGCCTTCCGCGATGAGCCATGGCGCACTCGCCAGCGGGCGTGAGAATGACGCCTTGATGAGAATGTTCTGATGGTCAACGGTGGGCAACAGATGTTCTACCTCTCCGGGCGACCAGCGCTCGCGAATTTCGCGGCTTTGCGCCGATGCAGCATTGAGAGGCGTCGCGGCGAGACCAGCTACGGCGCTGGTGGTTAAAAACTGTCTTCGATCCATCAGTGACTCTCCTCTTCGCGCGGAATCAGTCCGTTCTAAAAATTATCGTAAGGCGCTCGTCATGTAAATTTGAACGCTACACGCGGCAGAATGGCGGACGGCCTGCATCGTAAACAGGTTGTGATCGCGCCGGGACTGCGGCTGGTGTGCGCAAAGTTCGCAAGGCGACTCTTTGCGGAATGACACGAAAGGCAGCATTGAAGCAGTCCAATCGAATACCGGTAGCTTGGCGCTTAGCAGCTAGTTGACATGCACGCCGCTAAAACCCGAACGGCTACTTTGTAAAGGCCCCGTAGACTAAATCTTGCACCTGCTCGCGGTAATACTTGCGCAGATCACCCGGCGCCGCAGTGCCAAATGTAACGACGAGCTGCTCTTTGGGGTCGGCAATGAAGCCTGTGCCGTTAGCACCATTCCAAGTGAATTCACCGGGACTGCCGGGCACTGCCGCCAGACCGGGCTGCATACGCACGGCTACCCCCAGACCGAAGCCGTAACCGTCGCGATGGGGTTCTACCGCCGCCACTCGATTCTGGATGCCGGGGCCGAGGTGGTTGCTCGTCATCAGGCGCACGAAGGCGGGGCTGAGCACGTGCTGGCCGTCCAGGCTGCCTCCGTTGAGGAGCATCTGACCGAAGCGAATGTAATCGCCCATTGTGCCGAAGGCACAACCGCCGCCGCAGTCAAAGGTCGGCGGCTTATCGATTGACGCGATGTTCTGTGGCTTTCCGTCCAGCGGGTTTTGTGGCAAGGGCCGCGCAACTCGCGCGCGCTGAGCTTCGGTCAAGCGAAACGTGGTGTCGTTCATCTGTAGCGGTCTCCATACCGTCTCGGACAGGTGCGCACCCAGCGACTTACCGGTGATTTTTTCGACCACCGCGCCCAGTACATCAAACGACAGGCTGTACTCGAATACGGTGCCAGGCTGGTGGACCAACGGCAGCTTAGTCAGCGCCTCGGCCATCTCGCTGGCCTTGCCCATATACGAGGCGGTGCTGCCGCTGGGCCATTGCGCCGCGATGGGACTGCCACCGTCGGGCCGGCCCCCATAAGTCAGGCCCGAGGTATGGCGAAACAAGTCATGGATGAGTATCGGCCGTTTCTGCGGTTCAGTAGTGAACTTGCCATCGGCTGTTTGCACGCCGACCTGCATTGTTGCGTACGCCGGAAAGTAGTCGGCCAACTTGCTCTGCAGTGGTAGCCGTGCCTGTTCAGACAGCGCGAGCGCGCCCACGGCGACCATTGGCTTGGTCATCGACGCAAGCTGGTAAATCGTTTCGGTCGTGGCGGAAATGCCCTTGGCCTTGTCAGCGAAACCAAAGGCCTTGAAGTACACGAGCTTGCCCTGTCGTGCGATCGCCACCACCGCGCCAGGCACGCGGTTACGCTCGATCTCGCTGAGAAAGAACGTGTCAATGCGGCGCAGGCGTTCGCTGGACATGTTAACGCTCTCAGGCGTGGCGGTAGGCAGCGGCTGGGCCTGCACTGCCGTTGCTGCGGCAAGCACCACGACAGCGGAAAGGATCGACTTGATCATCAGATCTCCGTGAATATCAATATTCTAAAAGCTATTTTTTTCCAGCAGCCAACGTCTCCCGGACGGCGCAAACTGCGAATCGCTATTCAACTGCTGTAACGCCTGCGGTGACCTTACCACGGAACGCGAAATCGCGAAGCGGGCCGCTGCCGCACAGAAAGACGCAGAACGCGCGGTGGAGAAAATCAGGCAGGCAAGCGCTGCGGAGAAATGAAAAGGAACGCAAGGTCGCCGAGCGCCTTGCGCAAGCGGAGGCCGAAGCAGTGCTCAAAAGCAATCAGAAAGCTGCACGCGACGCCAAGTACGCCGCCCGTAAGGGGCGCCAGAAGTAAACAGGCAAACGTTTCCGGTCAGCCACCTCGAAGAAACAGCGTAGACTAACTTGAACCTACCGTATTTCCTTGGGGCCTGGGGACGAGAAGCATGATCACCCGCCGCAAAACTATCGTTGCGCTCGGAGCGGGCGCGCTCGCCGTTTCCCTCACGCCTTTCGCGCAGCAGCAAGTCAGGGTCTGGCGTGTCGGATTCCTTGCCTATCGGCATGTGGATTTTGTCGATTCTGACTATATCTACGGGCCTTTCACGCAGGGGTTGCGCAAACTGAGTTATGTCGAGGGCAGGAATCTCGTGATCGAATGGCGCTCTGCCGAAGGGAAATCCGAGCGCCTGCCGGAGCTGGCGGCGGAGTTGGCG
>JBKJMN010000372.1:0-3029 GCA_046596405.1 Burkholderiales bacterium | reverse complement strand
CCGAAGACGTCATTATCGACCCGAACATATTCGCGATCGCGACGGGCATCGAAGAGCATAGCAACTACGGCAAGGATTTCATCGCGGCGACGCGGTGGATCCTCGAGAACCTGCCGTACGCGAAAGTGAGCGGCGGGCTCTCGAACATCTCGTTTTCGTTCCGCGGCAACGACGGCGTGCGCGAGGCGATCCATACCGCGTTCCTGTACCACGCGGTCAAGGCCGGTCTCACGATGGCGATCGTCAACGCGGGCCAGATCGGTGTTTACGACGAAATCCCGAAAGATCTGCTCGAGCACGCCGAGGACATCATTTTCAACCGCCGGCCCGATGCGGCCGAGCGCATGGTCAAATTCGCCGAAACGGTCAAGACCGGCGGCAAGGCGCAGGTCGAGGATCTCGAATGGCGCAAGGGCACGGTCGAAGCGCGGTTGACGCACGCGCTCGTGCGCGGCATCACCGATTTCGTGGTCGAGGACACCGAGGAAGCGCGCCAGAAAATGGAGCACAACGGCGGGCGGCCGATCCAGGTCATCGAAGGCCCGCTGATGGACGGCATGAATGTCGTCGGCGACTTGTTCGGCGCGGGCAAGATGTTTCTGCCGCAGGTCGTGAAGAGCGCGCGTGTAATGAAGCAGGCCGTCGCGCACCTGATCCCGTTCATCGAGGCGGAAAAAGCCAAGTCGGGCGATACCCGGGCCAAGGGCAAGATCGTGCTCGCGACCGTCAAGGGCGACGTGCACGACATCGGCAAGAATATCGTCGCCGTCGTGCTCCAGTGCAACAACTACGAAGTCATCAATCTCGGCGTAATGGTGCCGTGGACCAAGATCGCGCAGGTCGCGCGCGACGAAAAATGCGACATCATCGGGTTGTCGGGGCTCATCACGCCGTCGCTCGAGGAAATGGCGCACAACGCACGCGAGATGGAGCGCGAAGGCTTCGAGATTCCGCTGCTGGTCGGCGGTGCGACGACTTCGCGCACGCACACGGTGGTCAAGATCGCGCCCGGCTATCACGGACCGGTGATCTGGGTGCCCGACGCGTCGCGCAGCGTCTCGGTATGCAGCAACCTGCTGTCGGACGAACTCAAGGCCGGCTATCTCGCGGACATCAAGGCCGAATACGCGCGCATCAAGACGCAGCACGAGAATAAGGCCGGTCCCGGCCCGATGCTGAAGCTCGCGCAGGCGCGCGCGAACGGCTTCAAGACCGACTGGCGCGCTTATACGCCGGCCGTGCCTTCTTTCCTCGGCCTCAAGCATCTGAAAAACTATTCGCTCGCGGAGATCGCGGAGCACATCGACTGGGCGCCGTTCTTCCAGACGTGGGAACTCGCCGGTTCGTATCCGAAAATACTCGACGACGAAATCGTCGGCGTCGAGGCGCGCAAGGTGCTCGCCGAAGGACAGGCGATGTTGAAGCGCATCATCGAGGGTAAATGGCTTACCGCCAATGCGGTGTTCGGCATATTTCCAGCGAACAGCATCAACGGCGGCGACGACATCGAACTCTACGCAGACGAGAAGCGCGACCGCGTGCTGATGACGTGGCATAACCTGCGCCAGCAGAACGTGAAGCCGACGGGCCGGCCCAATCTGTGCATCGGCGATTTCGTCGCGCCGCAGGATTCGGGCGTGAAGGATTACATCGGCGCGTTCGCGGTCACCGCGGGCATCGGCATCGACAAGCGCGTCAAAGCGTACGAAGATCAGCACGACGACTACAACTCGATCATGTTGAAAGCGCTCGCCGACCGGCTCGCCGAAGCGTTTACCGAACTCCTGCACAAGCGCGTGCGCCGCGAATTCTGGGGCTATGCGAAAGACGAGACCCTCGACAATGTAGCGCTGATCGCGGAGCAATATCGCGGCATCCGGCCCGCGCCGGGCTATCCGGCATGCCCTGACCATACCGAGAAAGGCCCGCTGTTCGAGTTGCTCCGCGCGCCCGAAATCGGCATTACGGTGACTGAAAGCTACGCGATGTGGCCCGCGTCGTCGGTGAGTGGCTTTTACCTCGCGCATCCGGAGTCGCAATATTTCGCGGTCGGCAAACTCGCGCGCGACCAGGTCGAGGATTACGCGCGCCGCAAGGACATGAGCATCGCCGATACCGAGCGCTGGCTCGCACCCTACCTCGCGTACGAACCGACGCCGGTCGCGCGGCCGGCGCGAACCGCGCTCGCGTAGGTTACGCCGCATGTTTACCGCCGCCGAGATTGCGCAATTCAATCGCGACGGCTATCTGGTCGCGCGCGGGCTGGCGACGGCCGCCGACTGCGCGGCGCTCAAAGCAATTGCCGGGCGCGATCTGGCCGCGGCTGTTCCGCCGGTGGAATTCGAAACCGATACCAAGTATCCGGGCGCGCCCGCCTCGCCCCAAGCGCCAGGCGGGCAAACCGTGCGCCGCCTGCTGCAGGCGTGCGCCCGCGATCCCTTGATTGCGCGGTGGGCGGTGCAGCCCGCGATAGCAGCGCGCATCAAGCAACTGGTCGGTCCCGCAGCCGAGCTTTCGCAAGCGCATCACAACTGCGTGATGACGAAAAACCCGAGCTACAGCAGTATCACGAACTGGCATCAGGACATCCGCTATTGGTCGTTCGCGCGGCCCGAGCTCGTTTCGCTGTGGCTTGCGCTGGGCCGCGAATATTTCGAAAACGGCTGCCTGCTGGTTCTGCCGGGTTCGCACCGGATGGAATTCGCGCCGGAGCAATTCGACGAAAACCTGTTCCTGCGCCCGGATGTCGAGGCGAGCAAGCCGCTGATCCGCACCCAGCGCCGCGTCGAGCTCGCGGCGGGCGACGTGCTGTTCTTTCATTGCCGGCTATTTCACGCGGCCGGGCACAACCAGACCGCCGACACCAAGTTCTCGCTGGTCTTCACCTATCACGCGGCGGCCAACCGTCCGCGCGCCGGGACGCGCTCGGCCTCGCTGCCCGATATTGCATTGTGATGGCGGGCCCGCGGACGACCTGCGCCGCGGACGCGTTAAAATGCGCGCTTTCGCACGGGAAAGTCCGGCATGGC
>JBKJMN010000448.1:0-2895 GCA_046596405.1 Burkholderiales bacterium | reverse complement strand
CGGCGCCCACGGGCTCGCTTCCTCGTTCTCCGCACAGCAGAACGTGTACTTGCCCGGCTGTCCCTGCGTCGCCTTGTCCATCTCGCCCGGCAGCGCGCCGCCGATGTTCTGCAGGATCAGCCGGAGCGCGCGGCCCAGCGTCGCGTTCGCCCACGTGCCCTGCCCGAGGCACCCCGCACCGCTGTTGACCTCCAGCCAGCGCGCGATCGGACCGTTCACAATGAGCCATATCGCCGCAGGATTGGTCGTTGCCTGCATTGCCTGCAAATGAAATTTCGGTGTAGCGACGGCCTGCGCGGCGGCGATCAATACCGGCAGATATTCCGGATAGCATCCAGCCATTACGGCTTGAATCGCGATGTACTCGACCGTGGCCGCGCCCATGCCCGGCGCGATCGTGGCAACGACGTCGTCCGGCGCGCGCCTGGTATGCAGCAACATGCGCTGCACGGCTTCCTGAGTCGGCGGCGAAATCGGCAGGCCGTCGCCCCACCGCCGCTGCATGTAAAACTTGTTGAGCTCGTCGAGTTCGCCGGGCGCCTCCACCACGTTCGCGCGCGCCGACACGGGCCTGAAACTCGCCGGCACGGGTTTGCCGGGCGCCGTTTGGCACAGCAGACGTACAATATCTGCCGCGCAGGTCGTGGCGATTTGACGGATTTCTTCGCGCGAGCGCGTGCCGAATGGATGCGGGATGACGGCGATCGGCAGATCGGGAGAGCCGAGCGCCTTTTGCTGCGCGCGGCCGAGGCCGACAAAGCTTTGCGAGCAAACAGTCAGCGCGGCTTTGTCGCGCTTCGCTATTTCTACACTGTCGTGGATACTCCACGACGTGCACGACCCTCAATCGCCGGAGCCGGTTATCACTGCATCGACCTCGGCGATGAGCTCGTTCAGCACCACCGGGGACGCGCCTTGCGACGCGCTTTTCTTGCGCTGCCTGACCACACTTTTTACGCCGTGCTTTTCGATCAGGATCTGCGCCAGATCGTCGACCAGCCAATGGAAATTCGGCTTGGAGTTGTCGATGAACCCGATCACTTTGCCGGCGAGGGTATCGAGCGGGCGCCGGGATTCGCGCTCTTCGGTGAGGCAAGGCGCCAACGGATCGTACACGAGCATGCTGCCTGACATTGTCTCTCCTGGTGGGCGCGCCCTCTACTTACAACGCTCAGGGCTGCGGTGTTCGCACGCGGTTGTAATTTGGGGTGGTCTGAACTTAATCGAAAAAATGGCACAACGCAACTTGCACCGATTGTTGCGCGCGCCGGTATGCCGTATCTTCTGCATCCGCGGTCGCAGCGTTGCGCGCGGCCGCGCAGAAATGTCTTTCCGGGAAACAGGTCAATGAACAAACGATTACGAATCAGGTCATCAGCGGCAATGTGCCTCGCCGCCGTATTCCCGGCGAACGCTTGGTGCAGCGATTTTCCGTCACGGCCGGTGCGCATCGTCGTGCCGTCGACGCCGGGCGGCGCGCTCGACATACTGTCGCGCATGCTCGCCCAGAAGTTGCCCCAGCAATGGGGCCAGCCGCTCGTCATCGACAACCGTGCCGGCGCTGGCGGCATCATCGGCTCTGAAATCGTCGCGAAGTCCGATCCGGACGGCCACACGCTGCTGGTCGTCGCGCTGGGCTATGCCGCAAATCCTTTCCTGTACGACAAGCTACCCTACCGCACGCCGCAGGATTTCGCGGCGATCACCGTGCTCGCGTCAGCGCCGAACGTGCTGGTCGTCCACCCATCACTTGCAGCGACGTCCGTACGCGAACTGATTGCGCTCGCGAAAGCGAAGCCCGGCGCATTGGTTTACGCGACCTCGGGTGTCGGCACCAGCGGCCATCTCGCGATGGAACTCTTTAAGCGCATGGCTGGCGTGGACATGGTTCACGTGCCGTATAAAGGTGCGGGCGCGTCGACCACGGCCATCGTCGCGGGGCAGGTGCAGATTCTGTCGACCGCGCTCGGCGCCGCGTTGCCGCAAATCAAAGCCGGCCGCTTGCGCGCTTTGGCGGTCACCGGCCTCAAGCGCACGTCGGTCGCGCCGGAAATTCCTACCGCGGCAGAGTCGGGCTTGCCCGGTTATGTCGTCGATGGCTGGTTTGCGGCGCTGGCGCCGGCCAGGACGTCACCGCGCCTCGTCGAACGCCTGCAAACCGATTTCGCCGCAGTTTATAAAATGCCGGACATCGCCGAGCGCCTGACTGCGATGGGCTTCGATGCGGGCGTAATGACGCCGCGCGAAACCACCGCGTTTATCGCCGACGAGATCGCGAAATGGGGCAAGCTGATCAAGGAAGCCGGCATCAAGGGCGAGTGAGCCCCGGTACGCACGGCGGATCCACTGGCACTAGCACGGGTTAATGTATTGTGAAGTCTGCGCTAAGTTCCTCCCTAAAGGCGAACTCATGACGATTCAGACCGATTTCAACACGCTCATGCAGGAACTGGCGCCCTATCGCAAGTCCGACCCGCTGCGCTTTTTGCAAGGCGTCGCGGCCGCGTGCGACGTGACCGCACCCGAGCTCCGGTTTCTGCGCGCGGAAGTTTTGCATGCGCTGGCAACCGGTCTGCATGACGCGTCGCGCCTGTGCGGTTTGCAAAACGAGATTGTCGTGCGGCCGGATGGCCTATTCGTGAACGTGAGCGGGGTATTGATGGAATCCTCACGCACGGGCATTTATCTCAAATCGTCCGGCACGCCCTGCAAAAATCTGGGCGAGCAACTCTCGCCCGTGCTCGCCGGCATGAATATCGACGTCGCGACGGCCGTCGATGTCGGGGCGAATTTCGGCGAAGTTTCGCTGTGGCTGGCGCGCCAGTATCCACGCGCGCGCATCCTCGCGATCGAACCGTCTTCAGCGAACGTAAGCATCTTCGAGGTCAACCGGAA
>JBKJMN010000439.1:0-13321 GCA_046596405.1 Burkholderiales bacterium | reverse complement strand
ACGCATATTCCGTACAAAGGCTCCGGGGCAGCGATCATCGACGTGCTCGGGGGACAAGTGCCGGTTTACTTCATGAATGTGCTGCAGAGCCTGCCGCTGATCAAAAGCGGCAAGCTGCGCGCGCTGGGCGTCACCAGTCCGGAGCGCTCATCCATCGCGCCGGAGTTGCCCGCGATCGCGCAGGACGTCAAAGGTTTCGACATGACAAACTGGTACGGCCTGCTCGTCGCCGGCGGCACGCCGCGCGACATCATCGGCAAGCTGCAGCAGGAAGTCGCGCGCGTGCTCAATCTGCCGGAACTCAAGGAGCGTCTCGCCGGCGAAGGCATGACCGTCGTCGCCAGCACGCCCGACCAGTTCGTTGAATTCCTCGCGCGCGAAACCGCGAAATACAACCGCATCATCAAATCAGCCGGCATTCAGAATTCTCAATAGCACCGAGGAAACCATCATGGCAACGAACGAACCCAAATACGACGTGCTGTGGCCGCTGTCGCGCAAAGCCGTCAAGCGCACTGCCGCCGCCGCGCGCCTGCCCGACCTCAACGACAAGGTCGTCGCCGAATTGTGGGACGTGATTTTCCGCGGCGAGACCATCTATCCGCTCGTGCGCGAGTACATCAAGAAACGCTTTCCGCGCGTGAAGTTCGTGCCCTACAGCGAATTCGGCAACTTCCACGGCGCGCGCGAGCACGAAGTCTCCGCGACCATTCCCGACAAGCTGAAGGCGTTCAAGGCCGACGCCGCCATCGTCGGCATCGGCGCCTGAGGGAGCTGCACGCCCGCCGTGTTGCGGGCAGCAGCGATGGTCGAACGGCTCGGTATCCCGACTGCGTCCATTATCGGATCGGGCTTTTTGAAGCAGGCCGAAGTCATCAAGAAAGGCCAGGGCGTGCCGCTCGCGATCGGCGTGTATCCCGGCGCGCCCATGGTTGACAGCGAGGCTGAACTGAGACGTAAGGTCGAGGAAGAACTCGCGCCGGGGCTGCTGCGCGGACTGACCGGCGAGTCCCCGCCCGACCTCGACACTGTTGTCGAGCCGCAAGCGGGCTCGGTTGTAATGAGCGGCAGCTACGACGAAGTGCAGGAGCATTTCTACAAGCAGTTATGGACCGACGGCCTGCCCATCGTCCCGCCGACGCGCGAACGTGTCGATGCTTTCCTCAGATTTACGGATCGCAAAGAGAGCGCCGTCATCCGCATCCTGCCGCAGGAAGGCCGCGAAGGCTCGATGTTGAGCATCGCGATCACCGGCGTGATGGCGGGCTGCCGTCCCGAGTACATGCCGGTGCTGATCGCGATCATCGACGCGATGAGCGATGTGAAATACCGCATTGAGGATTCCGGCTCGACGCCGGGCTGGGAGCCGGTCGTCATCATCAATGGCCCTATCGTCAAGGAACTCGATTTCAACTACGGGCAGGGCATGATGCGCGTCGGCCGCCAGGCCAATACCAGCATCGGACGTTTCGTGCGCATGTATTTGCGTAACATCTGCGGATTTCGAATCCCGCCGGGTGCCGGCGACAAGTGCAGCATCGGCCAGAGCTTTCTCGTCGCCATGGCGGAAGACGAAGACAGCGCGCGCGCAGTCGGCTGGCCGACCTACGGCGAAGACCGCGGCTTCAAAGCCGGTGAAAACGTCGTGACCGTGCACAGCGTAGTCGCCATCACGTCGCCGATGTACAGCGGCGGCGACGACGCGAAGACCCACGTGCAGCAATGGGCCGAAGTCATCGCCGGCAGTTTCACCTACTGGGCGCACACCGGATTCAAAACGGGCTTATGGAGCCCGCTGATCGTGGCGGGGCCCAGCATCGCCGGTGTGATCGCGAAGGAATGGACGAAGGACCAGGTTCGCCAGTATTTATACGAGCAGATGAAAGTCACCGCCGAGCGCGCCACGCACTACGCGCGCATGACCAGCACGCCGACTTTCAGCTTCGAGAACCTCGTGCGCGACGGCATCCTGCCGCCCGAATACACGGCGTCGAAAGACCCGGAGCGTCTGGTCAACATCATCATCAAGCCGGAGATGGTCGAAATCCTCGTCGCCGGCGACCCGGGCCGCAACCAATCGCGCGCGTACATGAGCAACCACGTGCAGGGCCCGCCGACGAGCCGGAAGGTGGAACTTCCGCGCAAGTGGAAGGAACTGATCGCGCGCGGCAACTAGATTGCCGGGAGCAGCCTGCCGGCCGTTATGCGTGACGTAACGACTAATTGGTGGTTATTCGGAGCCCGTGATAGCGAAGGCGGGCGCGACGATTCGTCGTCTGCCGCAGCTGCGGAAAGGCGACAAATCCCGCGTTTGTCCCGGTAATGATGAGGCCCGTTGACGACCCGGAACTGCTGCAAAAGTGCGGTTCCAGCCGACGCGTATCGGCTTTGCAATTGCCTCGGCCCCGACGCCGCGCGCCGGGCGGGTCACTCGGCCGTAAGCCCGGCCGCCTTGACCACCTTTGCCCACTTTTCCGTTTCGCGGCGAATGTACGACGCGAACTCTTCCGGTGTCCCGCCGCCCGCGGTCGCGCCCAGCTGCGCGAGGCGCTCCTTCGTCTCGGCGGACTGCAGGATACGCACGATCTCGAGGTTCAGCAGTGCAACGATTTCCCGCGGCGTCGCTGCCGGCACCAGCAACCCCACCCACGTGATCCCCTCGTAGCCGGGATAACCCGACTCGGCCACCGTCGGTAATTCAGGCGCCGCGGAGTTGCGCTGTGCGCTGGTGATCGCGATGCCGCGCAGCCTCCCTGACGTCATGTGCGGCGCGGAAGTGAGGAGCGACTCGATCATGATCGGCACCAGCCCGCTCAGCACGTCGTTCATCGCCGGGCCGCTGCCTTTGTAGAGGATCGGCACGATCTTCACGCCCGCCATCAGGTTGAAAAGTTCGCCGGTCATGTGTGGCATCGAGCCATAGCCCGAGGAGGCAAAGTTAAGTTCGCCCGGGCGCGCCTTGGCGAGCGCCACCATCTCCTTCAACGAGCGCACTGGCAGCGAAGGATGGACCAGAAAGGCATTCGGCACGGTCAGCGCCAGCGTGATCGGCGCAAAATCCCTGACCGGATCGTAGGTAAGCTTGGCGAAGAGACTCACGTTGATCGCCTGGGTGCCATGAGTGCCCATGAGCATGGTGTGTCCGTCGGGGGCCGAGCGCGCTACGTGCTCGGCGGCAATATTGCCGCCGGCGCCGCCGCGATTGTCGACGATCACCGGCTGTCCCCAGCGCTCGGTCAGCCGCTGCGCGAGGATGCGCGCGGTCGCGTCGGAGGTGCCGCCGGGCGGAAAGGGCACGACGATCCGCACCTGCTTGGCCGGAAACGGAAAGGACTGGGCGTGCACAGTCAGCGCGGCAGCGGCAATCGCGAGAACCAGCAAGGTGCGCAAGGCAGGTTTCATGGAGATCTCCTCGTCAACGCGGTGTAGCAAGCAGGAATCGGTACGGCGATTCATTCCGGGCGAATACCGAGGTCGCGCACGAGCCGCGTCCATTTCTCGGCATCGGCACGGATGCGCCGCGCGAACTGGTCGGCGTCCGCCACGTCTGGCATCAGCCCCTGCTGAGCTAGCCGCTCGCCGATGTCGGGTAACTGAGCGATCCGCTGTAACTCCGCCGAGAGCCTGCCCACGATCTCGCGTGGCGTCCCGGCCGGTGCCAGGAATCCGAACCACACGCTCGCTTCGAAACCGGGGAGCGTCTCGGCAACCGTGGGCACGCCGGCCAGCATGGCCGAACGCTTCTCGCCGCTCACCGCGATCGCCTTCACGCGTCCGGACTTGATATAAGGCAGGCCGGAGGCGAGGCTGGTAAAGCTCGTGAACACCTGCCCGTTCACTACCTCGATCATGGATTGTGCACCGGACTTGTAGGGCACTTCGGCGAGATCGACGCGGCCCATGGACTTCAGCAGTTCCATGAAGAGATGCGTCGGCGTCCCGCGTCCCGTGTGGGAGTACGTAATCAGGCCGGGTCGCGCCTTCGCCAGCGCAATAAAGTCGCCGAGGCTCCCCACCGGTACCGATGGGTGGACCACTATCACATTGGGCGCGTGAGATGTGATGGCGATCGGCGCGAAGTCGCGCACGATGTCGAAGCCCGCGTTGCGGTAGAGCGCGGGGGAAACGACCTGGGTGCCCGGAATATGCAGCAGCGTGTGTCCGTCAGGGTTAGCGCGTGCCGCCGCCGCCGTGCCGATCGTGCCGCCGGCGCCCGCAAGATTCTCGACCACCACGGGTTGCCCGAGCAACTCACTGAGCTTCTGCCCGAACAGGCGCGCGACGATATCCACGGTCGAGCCGGCGCCGTAAGGAGCGATCAGGCGGATCGGGCGCGGCTGCGGGTAAGGCTGAGCCACGACCGATGCCGCCGCCGCAATCAGCGCGATGCATACACTTAATCGAGCGGGCATATACACTCCGGACTCTATTCGAGCCGGATGTTTGCGGCTTTAATCACCTGCGCCCAGCGCTGAAGATCGTCGCGCAGAAGGGCGGCAAGTTGCTCGGGCGTGCCGCCGCCGACAGTTGCGCCCATGGCAGTGAATCGATCACGCACTTCCTGTGTCGCGAGGATGGCAACGATCTCGGTGTTCAGCCTGGTGACGATATCGCGTGGCGTGCCCGCTGGCGCGAAAACTGCGATCCACGTAACAGCTTGGTAGCCCGGCAGCCCGGACTCGGCGATCGTCGGAATCTCCGGTACCACTGATGATCGCTCAATACTCGTGACGCCGAGAGGGCGTACTTTGCGGCTCCTGACGTGGGGGAGCCCCGACACCAGGTTGTCGAACATGATCGGGACAAATCCCGCGATCACATCGATGGCTGCCGGCGCAGCGCCCTTGTAAGGCACGTGCCCGAGCTTGATGCCCGCCATGCTGGCGAAGAGTTCACCCATGACGTGCGGCGGCGAGCCCAATCCTCCCGAAGCGTAGTTGAGTTCGCCGGGTCTCGCTCTGGCAAGCGCGATGAGTTGCTGTACCGAAGCCGCCGGCAGCGCCGGGTGTACGATAAGCAACGCGGGCACCGACAACGCGAGCGCGACCGGCGCGAAATCGCGCACCGGATCGAAGCCGAGCTTCGGGTACAGGCTGGGGTTGATTGCGTGCGTGCCGTTAACGCCGATACCGAGCGTATAACCGTCCGGCACAGCGCGTGCAACTAATTCGGTACCGATGTTGCCGGCAGCGCCGCTGCGGTTATCCACCAGGACCTGCTGGCCCCAGCGTTCCGCCAGTTTTTGGCCGAGAATGCGTGCTGTGGAATCCGCGCCGCCGCCGGCCGGGAAGGGAACCACAATGCGAATCGGCCGGTTGGGGTAACCCTGGCCGAACGACGGCGTGCACGCGATTGCAAGCGGTACCGACAACCAAAGCCATGCGACTATTTTCATGTGCTCTCCTCCTGCTCTTCGCCGACCGGACGCGATCAGGTTGAATCGTTGGCTAGCGTGCCGGGCGCATCAGCCGCGCTGGTCGTCATCTCCGGCGGTGGTGCAACATTGCCCGGCGCGTTAATACCGGCCGCGCCCCAGCGCGAAGGATGCGCACGCTCATATTGCCGCGGGTAGGGTAAGTCCGCACCAAGTTCCTTCGCCGCGTGCCAGGGCCAACGCGGGTTGTAGAGCATTGCCCGTGCGAGGCCTATCATGTCAGCCTGCCCGGTCATCAGGATGGTCTCGGCCTGGTGCGGATGCGTGATCTGCCCGACGGCGATCACCGCCATCTTTACCGCTGCCTTGACCGCCGCCGCAAACGGTGTCTGGTAGCCAGGGCCCACCGTAATCTTCTGCGCGCCGCTCAGCCCGCCACTCGATACGTCGATGAAGTCGCAGCCGAGCGCCTCCAATGCGCGCGCGAATGCTATCGTCTGCGGCAAGTCCCAGCCACCCTCCACCCAGTCTGTTGCGGAGACGCGCGCGCCTAGCGGTTTGTCTTGCGGCCAGACATCGCGGATAGCCGCGAATACCTCCAGCGGTAAGCGCATACGGTTCGCGGCGCTACCGCCCCACGCGTCGCGCCTCTGATTGCTGAGCGGCGACAGAAACTGGTGCATCAGGTAGCCGTGCGCGCAATGCAATTCGATTATATCAACGCCGGCACGCAGAGCCCGTTCGGTAGACGCGGCGAAGGCGTCGCGAATGGCGCGCATGCCGTTTTCGTCGAGCTCGGTAGGTGTTGGCCAGCGCGGCGAAATCGGCAGCGCCGAGGGTGCGAAGGTTCGATAGCCGCCCTCCTCGACGCCACGTGCACCGCCCCCCAGCCATGGCTCGCGCGCCGAAGCACGCCGTCCGGCGTGACAAAGCTGAACGCCGAAACGCACGTCGCCGTGCGCGTCGAAGAAGCGTTTGATGCGCCCGATGGCCGCCTCCTGCGCATCGGAGTAAAGCGACAGGCACAGCGGCGTGTTGCGCGCATCCGGTGCGACATAGGTCGACTCGGTGAGCACGAGCCCGGCGCCGGAAACTGCGTACTGGCCGAGATGCATGATGTGCCAGTCGCCCGCGGTGCCGTCGTCGCACGAGAACTGCGTCATGGGCTCGACCACGATGCGGTTGGCGAGCGTCAACCCGCGCAGCCGGATTGGCTGGAAGAGGAGCGCGCTCATGCGGGTACGCTCATTTTGGTACGTACCGCTCGCCGATCACCGGTTTGCTGCGCCCGTGCGCCGGCAGTTCCCACACGCCCGCGCCGCCGGGGTTCAAGTCGGCGCCGATGTTGGCGTCGATCAGGTACGGCTTGCCAGTGGCAATGCCCGCGCGAATCGCCTCGGCCAGATCGGCCGCGCGATCGACACTCACACCTTCGACGCCCGCGGAGCGCGCCATCGCGGCGAAGTCCGGGTTGTAGGGCTTGTCGGTGCCCGGATGCTTGAAGTCGGTGGCGAGCTCGCGCCCGCCGAGGTAGCCACGCTGCAAACCGCGGATCGATGCGTAGGCGTAGTTGTTCCACACCACCCATACCACCGGGATACGGTATTCGTAAGCGGTGGCGAGCACGCTCGCGTGCATCAGGAAAGCACCGTCGCCGCATACCGATACGCAGGGGCGGTCGGGCGCGGCGAGCTTTGCGCCGAGCACTCCCGCGACGCCAAAGCCCATCGGCCCGAAACCCATCGAGCCGATCAGAGAATCCGGCCGCCGCGGCTTGCAGAACTGCAGAAGCCAGTTGTGGTGAATGCCGATATCGGAAACGAGGATGGCATCCTCGGGCAGTGCGCGATCGATCTCGTGCGCGGCACGCTGCGGATGAATGGGCGTCGTATCGGCCAGGAACCCGGGAGCGACATATGCATCCCACTCCTTACGATATGACGCAATCGCATCGAGCCAGGCGAGGCGTTCGGTTGGCACTTCGCCGCGCGCCTTGCGCACGTCGAGTTCGGTCAGCACCTGGCGCAGGAAGGTGCGCACGTCGGCCATCAGGCCGAGCGCCACTGGATAGTTGCGCGCGATCTCGTCCGGATCGATGTCGACATGGATCAGCCTGGTCGGCGGGATGGTGAACGAGTAGCCCGGCAGCCACGAACTCGAGGTGCGGTCATCGAAGCGCATGCCGAGTGCGAGCAGCACGTCAGCTTGGCGCGCCGCGTGGTTCGCCTGGTAGGTGCCATTGCGTGCCACCAGTCCCAGCGAAAGTGGGTGCTGCGAATCGATCGCGCCCAATCCGCTCGCGGAAGAGGCCACCGGGATACGCAGCCGCTCGGCCAGCATCAGGAGTTCCTGCGTGGCGCCGCCGTAGCGCACACCCTGGCCGACTACGATGACGGGCCGTTGCGCGGACATCAGCATGTCCACCGCTTTCGCTATACCTTCGGGGTCGGCGCCGCAGCGGCAGGAGATGTTGGCGTTCCACTCCTCGGGGCGCGGCGTCTCTTCCGCCACCGGCGTACGGAAGATGTCGAACGGCACGTCCAGCACCACCGGGCCGGGGCGACCGGTCATCATCGTCTTCCATGCCAGGCGCGTCTGCAGCGCCACTTGCTCCGGGCGGGTCGGCTGAAATACCCGCTTGCAATACGCGCGCACCGTCGAGGGAAAGTCGGCCTGGTGATGGCGATAGGTTTCCTGGAACGCGCCGCGATTGAACTGCGTCGTGGGGACATTACCGGTGACCGCCAGAAAAGGTACGGAATCATAAAACGCATTGGCGAGCGCGATCGGCAGGTTGGCCGAGCCCGGACCGCACGAAGTGAAGGTGGCCACTGGCTTGCCCGCTACCCGGTAGTACGCGTCGGCCATGAAGCCGGCGACGCTCTCGTGGTGTACCGACACGGTCTCGATCTCGCTCGAGCGCGCGTACAGGGCATCGATGAAACCGATGTTGCCGTGGCCGCACAGCCCAAACACGTAGGGCACCTTCTCGCGAATAAGGTAGTCGACGATGACACCGGCGCCATCGTGGGCAGCGGCCGGTTCTGGCTTGCCGACGTGCGGATCTGACTGTGTCATTTTCAATGTTCTCCCCAAACCGGGTAATTTATTGAGACGCGAAAAGCAACGGCGATTATTCCATCTTTACGTTATTGTCTTTGACGATTTTCGCCCAGCGTTTGACTTCCGACAGCACAAAGTCGTTTAGTTCGCCGGGAGACTTGCTGAATTGCAACGGGATCAACCGCTTTGCAAACATATCCTTCATGTCGGGCGTTGACAGAACCTGCAGGATTGCTGCATGCAGCTTTTCGACAATCGCCTGCGGCGTATTAACCGGCGCAAACACGGCGATCCAGTTCAGGCTGCCGATTCCCTCCAATCCGACTTCGGCAAATGTCGGTAAATCGGGAATTTCGGCGATGCGCCTCGCCGAGGTAACGGCATAAGCTTTGATTTGCCCGCCCCGCAGCGGACCGATCATCGACGAGATATTGGTATTGGACAGGTGCGCTTCACCGCGCATCAGCGCAGGCAGCGTCTCACCGCCGCCTTTCGACGGCAAGTGCACGATCTTGATGCCGGTCGCCGCCGCCAGCGCCAGCATGTCCAGATGGGGATGGCCGCCGAGCGGCGCGCTGTAGTTGAGTTCCCCCGGCCGGGCTTTCGCGTAAGCAATGAGTTCAGCGAATGTGTTCGGGGGCAATTTACTGCTCGCAATGACGGCGTGCGGAACGGCGGCGAGCATTGACACCCCGGTGAGATCGCGTGTCGCGTTCACGCGGTTGGTCGAGGCAAACAGCACCGGATTGATACCATTGGTAACGGTATTGCCGATGAGCAGGGTATAGCCGTCCGGCTGCGCATTGACGGTGAGTTCAACGCCAAGTACGCCAGTGGTACTCGGACGATTGTCGACGACAATTTGTTGACCGAGCCGCTCGCCGAGTCTCACGCCGACCAAGCGGCCGACAATATCGTTGGCGCCGCCCGGTGCAAACGGGATGATGAAACGAATAGGCCGGCTCGGGTACGGTTGAGCCAGGGTGGTGGCGGCAATGGCTGATGCCCCCAGCGCCGCGACAAATCCCGCGGCCCCAAGCAGTTGGCCGACAGATCCGTGCCAGCCCGATTTACGATACATGTCAGGTCCACTCGGCCGGCCGGGGACCGATGGCCAGCGGGATGAGTCCTTTGCCGCCGTACGTCCGCACGGTATCGTTTTGGCTGCCAAGGCACGCATCGCGCAATTTGAACAGCATCTGGCCTGCAGCGGTCTCCCGATAAAACCAGTTTCGCGCGTCGAGTGCCGCGCGTGCACCCGGCTGGGCGGCGACCGATTCGATGTAGTAAGCCCTGATGTCCTGCACCGCCAGTCTCAATGCAAGTTCAAGACTGATGCCCTCGCGATACCCTGGTGACTGCGGATCAGCGATGAAATCCGTCAGGAACTTTGCCGCACCACCGGCGCTAAGCCCGCTCAGCGTCGCGACGCTGCGGCCGCGATCGCGTTTGGTCAATTCGTACCACGGCGCAAGTGCCGCAACTTCCTGCTGCACGGCGCCGGCGAGACCTGTTTCTAGCTTGGGATTGCCAAAACTCACGGGACACGCGAATCCCCCCGTCTCGTCGTCCGCTACTTGCGGCGCGTCCTCCGCGTAGTCGGCGAGTACCGGACCGGCCGGCGCTGCCAGCAAATTAAGCGCGGCAAGCAGCACGCGACGTTGAAACGCGGCGTCATTCGGCACACCGAGGGGTCGGCCCATGATGAAAGGCACCCATAACGCACGCGGCGGCTTCAGCGCGTCGGTATGTTCGCGGATTAACGAGATATGCGTGGTCGCAATCCCCTCCTGTTCGAGGTAGTGGCCGAGGACGCCGACGGCGCCCGTGCAATTCGGTCAGACCGGCGTCAGCAGCACGGCATCGACGCGATCTTTCTTGAGCATCGCTGCAACCTGCCGCGCCGGCGCCTCCAGCGTAGCCACCGGCGCCGAACCATTGAACGCATAGTGGAAGTTCGCGACTTCGCCGACGACGCCGTCGGCCGCCAGTTCCTTCAACCGGTCCAACGGGAACACCACGTTGACGTCCTGCTGAAACCCGCTGCGGTCGAAGTTGGAGGACAGGTGGCTCATCACCAGCTCGGAAGTGCTGGCGCTGCCGGGAATCACGCGATATTCCGACGCGCCTGCGCCGTCGCTGAAGGGACGATCCCCGTTGCGATGCAAACCGGCGCTGGTAACCAACGCGATGCGCAGCCGGCTCAGTGGCGGCGCATGGACCCACGGACGGCCCTGCAGAAATCCGGTGAACTCGCGCTTTTTCTTGAGCGCGAGATCGCTTTCCCATTCAGTCAGATCTGCCAGACGAACCACGTTGCTTCCTCCTCGACCTTGTCAAATCATTGCACGTCCGGCGGACAACTCTCCAGCCGCCTTAAGCAGACTTCAATCCGCGCCGTTTTGTTCGGCCTGCTGCATGGCGCGTGCACCGAGTTGTATGCTGATGGCACCAGTCATCGGCAGCACGCACGAAATCGCTTCTAGCACCTGGCGGCGATTCATGCCATAGGCGTAAGCGCGCCGTATGTGCTGCGCGGCCAGATCGATCTCGCCGCGCACGCACAGCGCAGCGATGGCGAGCAACTCGCGCGGCCCCGGGCCGAGCAATTCGTCGTGCGCGCCGTCCGGCAGCAGGCAGTGATCGACGAAATCGGCAGCGCGGCGCGCCAGTTCCGGATCGATGGTCGCGACGTACTGCCACTCCGGCGTATTCAACAGGCTTTCATTTTCCGGACGGGTCTTTGCGCGCCCCATCGCAAGTTCCGCGAACGGAACCAGCGCCGCCGGCTCGCCGCCCGGCGGCAGCACGCCATAAGGATAAGCGGCACTATTGCCGGTCAGGATCGCCTGCGCGACATGCGGTATGGTTGAATTACCAACCACCGCCGCGTAGGCCTCGGCGGCTTCGAGCATGACCCGATTGGTCACGCCCATGCGATAGAGCCGCCGCACATGATTGGCGGCGAAACGATCGTCGCCCTGCGCGCATAACTGGCATAACGCGATCAACTCGCGCATCTGACACGACAACTGCTGGTCGGAAGTCGTCTGGTTTTCGTATTGGTGGACATAGCCTGCGGAGCGCCGGATCAAATTCACAGTCCGCGGGCATTCGCGGGCCATGAAATGAAATTCATCGAAGATATCTCCGCGCTCCGCAATCAGGCGATCCATCACTGCCGTGGGTGACAATTCCTCTGCCGCCGTTTGATCTGATGCAAACATGTATTGCTTCTCCTTTTTGAGAAACTGAGCGACGACGCGCGCTTACAGTCTTCGTTTGATTTGCATTTGCGGCGACAATTGCGCCACTTATTCAGCCTTGATACCCGCGTCCTTGATGATCTTCGCCATTTTGACGAGGCCATCGCGCGTTTCGCTAGCCAGTTGTTCCGGCGTAGAACTACCGGGTTCCAGGCCCAGCGCCAGCAGCCGCTCGCGTACCGCGGTCTCATTGAGCGCTTTTACCGTTTCGGCATTCAGCCGTTCGATCACCAGGCGCGGTGTTGCCCGCGGTGCATAAATGGCAATCCACGTCGAGAATGAAAACGCCGGCGCGCCCGGTTCCAGACCCGTCGGCACATCCGGCAATAACGCCGAGCGTCGCTCGCTCAATACGGCCAACGCGCGCAGCCTGCCCTCCTTGATATACGGCAGCATGATGGAGAGCGCGCCCAAGGTCACCGGAATCCGCCCGCTGACGACGTCGAGCGATGCCTGCGTCGCGCCGCGATAGGGAATGTGCGTCAACGAGATGCCGGTTGCCGTCTTCAAGAGTTCGGTCGCCACGTGCTGCGGGCTGCCGTTACCCCCCGATGAGTAATCGAGTTTTCCGGGATGCTTCCTGGCGAATGCCACGAACTCGCGAATACTTCGCGCAGGCACCGACGGATGCACCGCCATCACCCAAACCACCGCTGCGACCATGCTAACCGGCTCGAAGCTCGTCAGCGGATCATAACTGACCTTCTGATATAGATTGGGCACGAACGTCAGCACGCTGTCGGCAAAACCGCCGAGGGTATAACCGTCCGGGGCCGCACGCGCCACGCGTTCGGCCCCGATCAGTCCGGCCGCGCCCGGCTGGTTGTCGATCGCGATTTGCTGCCCCATGTTTTCCGACATTTTTTGCGTGACGATGCGCAGCGTGATGTCAGCGGCACTGGCGGCCTGCAGCGGAATGATCATCTGAATGGCTTTTGCGGGATAGGATTGTGCCGTTGCGAAATTCGCAATCGAAAAAACCGCGGCTAACGCCAGCGCGGCTTTCAAGGACGCGCTTCCTTGCTCTCGCATATACGGCATGCGTAGGCGTCGAGCGCATCGACCGTGACACCGACCGCACCGTGCTGGCGGCGGTTATATTCCGCGGATTCGAGTTCGGTCCTGAACGAATCGTTGAGCCGGTTGATCATGTTGAACATGCCGGTAATCATGGAAATCTCCACGATTTCCGCGTCGCTGAAGAGACGCCGCATCTCTGCCCACACCTTGTTGTCGCTTTTGGCGGTGTTGAGCGTCATCGCTTCGGCCCACCACATGGCGGCCTTCTCGCGCTCGTTGAAAAGCGCGCTGCCGCGGTAATCGTCGCCCTGCAGGGCGTCGAACTCCGCGTCAGTCAGTCCCAGTGCTTGACCAAGCACCCGATTGTGTTCCGTTCAGTAACGACAGCCGTTGACGGTCGAGGTTTTCAGTGTTGCAAGATTGCGCAGGCGCACGTCGGACACCGCGCCCGCGTTGGGCTGGCGCACCGCCGCGACAAACGGCAGGAACCAACGCGCCAGATACGGACTGTGCGCGAGTATGCGCACTAGATTGGCAGTGCGTCCCAGCAACTGGTTTGACGAATCGAAAATCTCCTTCGCCAGGCCGGCGGCCTCGT
>JBKJMN010000203.1:0-17444 GCA_046596405.1 Burkholderiales bacterium | reverse complement strand
CGACTTGAATCGCGATGCGGGCGAGCAGTTCGCCGCGGGCCTCGGCGGCGGGGCGAAATTCGCCGTCGCGAATGTGACCAGCGAAACGCAGATCCAGCAGGCAATCGACGCGGCGATCGGCGCGTTTGGCGCGCTGCACGGTCTCGTCAACTGCGCGGGTGTCGCGCCCGGCGAGCGCGTCGTCGGCCGCAACGGTCCGCACACGCTCGAAATGTTCACCCGCGTGATCAATATCAACCTGATCGGCACGTTCAATACGCTGCGCCTGGCGGCGAACGCGATGGCCAAAAATACGCCGAACGCCGACGGCGAGCGCGGCGTGATCATCAACACCGCTTCGGTCGCAGCCTTCGAAGGCCAGATCGGGCAGGCGGCGTACAGCGCGTCCAAGGGCGGCATCGTCGCGATGGCGCTGCCGGTCGCGCGCGAGCTGGCGAAGCTCGGCATCCGCGTCATGACGATCGCGCCGGGAATTTTCGACACGCCGATGTTGCAGGGCATGAGCGCGGAAATCCGCGCATCGCTCGGTGCGCAGGTGCCGTTTCCGTCGCGTCTGGGCCAGCCTGAAGAATATGCGCGGCTCGCCGGATTCATTATCGAGAACCCACTGCTGAACGCCGAGGTCATCCGCCTGGACGGGGCGATAAGAATGACCGCGAAGTAACAGCGACTTGAAAAGATCTCCACGGTGACCTACCAGAACATCTCGCTCGAGCACGCCGAAGAAGGCAGGATTGCCGTGTTGACGGTTGATCGTCCCAAGGCGCTCAACGCGCTTAACGCTGAAACGCTTGACGAGCTGATGCACGCGCTCGCGCGCGTGGCGGCGGACCTGCAAGTGCGCGCGTTGCTGATTACCGGCGCCGGCGACAAGGCTTTCATCGCGGGCGCGGACATCGCGGCCATGCAGAACATGAGCGCGCTCGAAGCGCAGGGCTTCTCGGAAAAAGGCCAGCGCGCCATGCAGGCGATCGAAGCGTTGGCGATCCCCGCAATCGCGTTGGTCAATGGCTACGCGCTCGGCGGCGGTTGCGAACTCGCACTCGCCTGCGACTGGATCATCGCGTCCGAGCGCGCGGTGTTCGGCCAGCCCGAGGTGAACCTCGGCATCCCGCCCGGCTTCGGCGGCACCCAGCGGCTGGCGCGCTTGGTCGGCCGCGCGCGCGCGCTCGAACTCGTCACCACCGGCCGCACGGTGAAGCCCGACGAAGCGCTGCGCATAGGTCTGGTCAACGACATCGTGCCCGGCGCGCAATTGATGGAAAAGGGGCTCGCAACGGCGCGGCTGATCGCGACCAAAGCGCCGGTCGCGGTGCGCGTCGCCAAGCAGGCGGTGCAGCGCGGCCTCGATCTCGATCTCGCCAACGGCTGCGTGCTCGAGACGAGCCTCTTTGCGTTGGCGTTCGGCACTGCCGACCGCATGGAAGGCATGACCGCCTTTCTCGCCAAGCGCCCGCCGAAATTCGATGGCCGCTGAGATGACCGCACAGGCGATCAGCCGCTATCCGGTGCCCAAGCTGGCGGACCTGCCGGCGGATATGCGTGAGCGCATCGAGAAAGTGCAGGAGAAGGCCGGTTTCGTGCCCAACGTATTTATCACGCTCGCGCACCGGCCCGCGGAGTTCCGCGCTTTTTTTGACTACCACGATGCGCTGCTCCTGAAGGACGGCGGGCTGACCAAGGCCGAACGCGAAATGATCATCGTGGCGACCAGTGCTGCCAACCAGTGCCACTATTGCGTGATTGCGCATGGCGCGATCCTGCGGGTGTATGCGAAGAACCCGCTGATCGCCGACCAGGTCGCCGTCAATTACCGCAAGGCCGATCTTGAGCCGCGCCAGAAAGTGATGCTCGATTTCGCGCTCAAAGTCGCGCTGCATTCGCACGCAATCCAGGACGCCGATTTCCCGCCTTTGCGCGCGCACGGCCTCTCGGACGAGGACATCTGGGACATCGGGGCGATCGCGGCGCTGTTTGCGTTATCGAACCGCATGGCGAACCTGATTAACATGCGCCCGAACGACGAGTTCTACCTCTTGGGCCGCGCACCCAAAAAGTGAGCCGCCACGTCGGCGCGCCGTGCCGGGCGGGATATTTACGATGATATAATTGCGGCTAAAACCGGCGTCAAAAGCGCTCAGGTTCCAACCGACAGTCCGCGTCAGACCGGACGCTGCAAACCCCACGAAGGTGACGCCATGGATATGCAGGACATTCCTGATACCGATCCGCAGGAAACCCAGGAGTGGCTGGAAGCGCTCGACGGGGTGTTGAAGCACGAGGGTGCGCACCGCGCCCACTTTCTGCTCGAGCAGCTCGTCGATAAAGCGCGTCGCAACGGCGCCTATATCCCGTTCAGCGCGACCACCGCGTACATGAACACGATTCCGCCGCAACTCGAAGAGCGCCTGCCGGGCGACGCGGAACTCGAGCACCGCATCCGCTCGTACGTACGCTGGAACGCGATGGCGATGGTGATCCGCGCCAACAAGCACACCAACGTCGGCGGTCACATCGCGAGCTTCGCGTCGGCGGCCACGCTCTACGATGTCGGCTTCAATCATTTCTGGCGCGCGCAAAGCGACACGTTCGGCGGCGACCTCGTGTTTGTGCAGGGCCATTCAGCACCCGGCGTGTACGCGCGCGCATTCATGCTCGGCCGCCTGACCAACGAGCAAATGGACAACTTCCGCCAGGAAGTCGACGGCAAAGGCCTCTCGTCGTACCCGCATCCGTGGCTGATGCCCGATTTCTGGCAATTTCCGACGGTGTCCATGGGGCTCGGCCCGCTGATGGCAATTTACCAGGCGCGCTTCATGCGCTACCTGAAAGACCGCAGCATTTTGCCCGCGCAGGGACGCAAGGTGTGGGCGTTCATGGGCGACGGCGAAATGGACGAGCCGGAATCGCTAGGCGCGATCTCGCTCGCCGGACGCGAAAAGCTCGACAACCTGATCTTCGTGATCAACTGCAATCTGCAGCGCCTCGACGGGCCGGTGCGCGGCAACGGCAAGATCATCCAGGAACTCGAAGGCGATTTCCGCGGCGCTGGCTGGAACGTGATCAAGGTGATCTGGGGCGGGTACTGGGAACCGCTGTTTATGCGCGACACCAAGGGCATATTGTTGAAGCGCATGGCGGAGTGTGTCGACGGCGAATACCAGACGTTCAAGTCGAAGGACGGCGCCTACGTGCGCAAGCATTTTTTCGGCAAATATCCGGAGCTGCTCGAAATGGTCGCGACGATGTCGGACGACGATATCTGGCGGCTCAACCGCGGTGGCCACGATCCGTACAAGGTCTATGCGGCATACGCGGCGGCGATGAAACACACCGGCCAGCCGACGGTGATTCTCGCCAAGACGATCAAAGGTTACGGCATGGGCGAGGCCGGCGAATCGCAGAACATCACGCACCAGCAGAAGAAAATGGGCACGTCTTCGATCAAGGCTTTCCGCGATCGCTTCGCGGTGCCGGTGCCGGACGACCAGCTCGAAGAAGTTCCCTACGTCACTTTCCCTGAGGGCTCGCCCGAACTCAACTACATGCGCGAGCGGCGCCAGGTCCTCGGCGGTTATCAGCCGGCGCGCCGGCGCAAGGCCGAGCCCCTTGAAGTGCCGGCGCTGTCGGCGTTCGAGACGCTGTTGAAGGCGAGCGGCGCCGGCCGCGAACTGTCGACGACGATGGCGTTCGTGCGCATCCTGACGACGCTCGTGCGCGACAAGAAAATCGGCCAGTTCGTGGTGCCTATCGTGCCCGACGAATCACGCACGTTCGGCATGGAGGGCATGTTCCGCCAGCTCGGCATCTACTCGCATGTCGGCCAGCTCTATACGCCGCAGGACGCCGACCAGCTGATGTTCTACAAGGAAGACCAGAAGGGCCAGGTGCTGCAGGAAGGCATCAACGAGCCCGGCGCGATGTCCTCGTGGATCGCGGCGGCGACGTCGTACAGCACGCACGGGGTTTCGATGATCCCGTTCTACATTTTCTATTCAATGTTCGGCTTCCAGCGCGTGGGCGACCTCGCGTGGGCCGCCGGGGACATGCGCGCGCGCGGGTTTCTGCTCGGCGGGACCGCGGGCCGTACCACGTTGAACGGCGAAGGCCTGCAGCATGAAGACGGCCACAGCCACCTGCTCGCGGCGACGATCCCGAATTGCGTCGCGTACGACCCGACGTATGCGTACGAACTCGCCGTCATCATCCAGGACGGTCTGCGCCGCATGTATCAGGAGCAGGAGGATGTTTATTACTACATCACCGTGATGAACGAGAATTACGAGCATCCGGCGATGCCCGAGGGTGTCGAGAAAGGCATCCTTAAAGGCATGTATCTGCTGCGCGAAGGCAAGAGCAAGAAGAACGCGCCGAAAGTGCAATTGCTCGGCAGCGGCACGATCCTGCGCGAAGTGATCGCCGGCGCCGACCTGCTCGAAAAGGATTTCGGCGTCGCCGCCGACATCTGGAGCGTGACGAGCTTCAACGAACTGCGTCGCGACGGCCTGGCCGTGCAGCGCTGGAACATGCTGCACCCGGAAGCCGAGCCGCGCCGCTCGCACATCGAGACCTGTCTCAAGGACCGCGAAGGGCCGGTGATCGCGTCGACCGACTACATGAAAATGTTTGCCGACCAGGTGCGCGGCTGCCTGCCGGCGCATCATTTTTTCGCGCTCGGCACCGACGGGTTCGGGCGTTCCGACACACGCGAGAAGCTACGCGGGTTCTTCGAAGTCGACCGCAACTACGTCGCGGTCGCGGCGATGAAGGCGCTCGCCGACATGGAGCTCATGCCGCGCAAGAAAGTCACGGAGGCGATCAGGAAGTACGGGATCGACCCCGAGAAACCGAATCCGACAACCGTTTAGATGCGTGAACGAGTCAATGAGTGATCGAGTGAATAACCCCGACCTATCCCTCCTCCTTGTGAACGGGGGAGGGAACCCTTCACTCCTTCACTCCTTCACTCTTCACCTGCGAATATCATGAGCCTCATAGAAGTCAAAGTCCCCGATATCGGCGATTTCAAGGAAATCCCGATCATCGAAATCCTGGTCAAGCCGGGCGACACCGTAAACGCGGAAGATCCGCTGATCGCGCTCGAGTCGGACAAGGCCACGATGGAAGTGCCGGCGCCGCAGTCGGGTGTGGTCAAGGAAATCAAAGTCAAAGTCGGCGACAAGGTTTCGCAGGGCACGCTCGTTTTGATGCTCGATGCCGCGGCGCCGTCTACCGGGTCGGCGCCGCCGCCCGCGCCGGCAGCAGCCAAGGCCGAAGCAGCGCCCGCGACCGGTGCGCCGGGTCCGGCTGCCGCCGCTGCGTCGCCGCCGGCCGTTGCAACCGCGCCGACGCCCGCAACCGCCAGTCCCACCGCATCGCTCGAACCGATCGACGAAGCGAAAAGGCAACTCGTGCACGCCGGCCCTTCGGTGCGCCGCTTCGCGCGCGAACTCGGCGCCGACCTTGCGAAGATCACCGGCAGCGGTCCGAAAGGCCGCATCTTGCGCGAAGACGTGCAGCTCTACGTGAAAGCCGAACTGGCGCGGCCGCGCGGGGGCGGCAGCGGACTGGGTTTCAACCTGCTGCCGATGCCGCAGGTCGATTTCGCGAAGTTCGGACCGGTGCAACTGCAGGCATTGTCGCGCATCAAGAAGTTGTCGGGTGCCAACCTGCACCGCAACTGGGTGGCCATTCCGCACGTGACGCAGCAGGACGAAGCCGATATCACCGAACTCGAGGAATTTCGCAAGTCGCAGGCCGACGCGGCGAAGAAAGAGGGCATACGCTTCACGCTGCTCGCGTTCCTGATCAAGGCGGTGGTCGTCGCACTCAAACAGCACCCGAACTTCAATTCGTCGTTATCGCCCGACGGCGAGAATCTCGTGTTGAAGCAGTATTTCCACGTCGGCGTCGCGGTCGATACGCCGCTCGGCCTGGTCGTGCCCGTGATCCGCGACGCGGACAAGAAAGGCCTGCTCGAGCTCGCGCGGGAACTTGGCACGATCAGCGCGCGCATGCGCGACGGCAAGATAAACGCGGCCGATTTGCAGGGCGGCTGTTTTTCGATTTCGAGCCTGGGCGGCCTCGGCGGCACGTTCTTTACGCCTATCATCAACGCGCCCGAAGTCGCGATCCTCGGCGTCGGCAGGTCGGTCATCAAACCGGTGTGGGACGGCAAGCAGTTCGCGCCGCGCCTCATGCTGCCGCTGTCGCTGTCGTACGATCACCGCGTCGTCGATGGCGCGCAGGGCGCGCGCTTCATCGCCGCCCTGTGCAATGTGCTGTCGGACATCCGGCGCCTGGTGTTGTGACGCTTAGCCGCGTCGACTGACCCATGGCCATCAAGCCGGTCGCCATTTTCGGCGGCACTTTCGATCCGATCCATTTCGGCCATCTGCGGCTCGCCCAGGAACTGGCCGAATCGATTCATCTCGAAGAGGTGCGGTTCATGCCCGGCGGCACGCCGCCACACCGCGCCGCGCCGCAGGTCACGGCAGCGCAGCGGCTTGACATGGCGCGTCTGGCGCTCGGCGGCAACCCGCTGTTCAAGATCGATGATCGCGAAGTCAGACGCAGCGGCCCCGGCTACACGGTCGATACGCTGACCGAGGTGCGGCACGAACTCGGCGCCGAGCGGCCGTTGTGTCTGCTGATGGGTGCGGATGCGTTTCTCGAGCTCGCGACGTGGCACCGCTGGCATGAATTATTTACGCTCGCGCACATCATCATCGCGCACCGGCCGGGATTTCCGCCCGAGTCATGGCCCGCGCGCATGCCCGAACCGCTCGCGCGCGAATACACGGCGCGGCTCATGCGCCAGCCATTCGCGGTTCACCTGTCACCCGCCGGCGGCATCGTGACGCAGGCGATCGCCGCGCTCGACATTTCCGCCTCGATGATCCGCGATTCGCTCGCGCGCAGCGTGAGCCCGCGTTATTTGCTTCCCGATCCGGTTCTCGACTATATTCGAAGCCATGGACTTTACGTTACGCAGGAGGTGAATGAGGCTCGATAAACTGGTTAAAGCCACCGTCGATGCGCTCGAAGACATCAAAGGGCGCGACATCGTGGTACTCGATGTGCGCCGCATGACGGCACTCTTCGACAAGGTCATCGTGGTGAGCGGCGATTCGGCACGGCAGAACAAAGCGCTCGCCAATCATGTTCAGGAAAAGGTCAAGGCGCTCGGCGGCACTGTGTTCGGCCTGGAGGGCGCGGAAACCGGCGAATGGGTGCTACTTGATCTCGGCGCTGTGGTGGTGCACATGATGCAGCCCGCGATCCGCCAGCACTACAATCTCGAGGAATTGTGGGGGACTAAAGCCGTTGTGCCGCGACGGCGCAAGGCCGGCGGCGCCCGCTGATTCGAGCGCCGGATGAAATTGCGCATAGTGGCGGTCGGCCACAAGATGCCGGCGTGGATCAATGCGGGCTTCGCCGAATACGCGCAGCGCATGCCGCGCGAGGCGCGCATCGAGTTGACTGAGCTCAAGCCCGCGGCGCGCACCGGCGGCGGCGACAAATCCATTCAGCAATGGCTGGACCTGGAAGCGCGGCGCGTCAACGCCGCACTGCCGCCGCGCAGCCACAAGGTGGTGCTCGATGAGCGCGGCGCGACCTTGACTACGGCAGCGCTCGCGCAGCGTCTCGAGCGCTGGAAACAGGACGGCGACGACGTCGCCTTCATCATCGGTGGCGCCGACGGCACGGCGCGCGCGCTGCAACAGGATGCCGATTTCCTGTGGTCACTCTCGCCGCTGACTCTGCCGCACGGGCTTTGCCGCATCCTGCTCGCCGAGCAGCTTTACCGCGCGGTCTCGCTGTTGGCCGGGCATCCGTACCATCGAGAGTGAAAAGCAGGATTGAGGCGTGAGAGTGAGGAAAAGTTTGTCACCGCCTGCTCAATCCTCAAATCCTCGCGACTCAATCCTGTGACCGCGATCTATCTCGCTTCGCGCAGCCCGCGCCGGCGCGAACTGCTCACGCAGCTCGGCGTCGATTTTGAAGACCTGCTGGCGCAGGAGCGTCACGGCGTCGATATTGACGAAACCCCGCACGCCGGCGAGGCGCCGCGTGAATACGTGCAACGCGTGGCGCGCGCCAAGGCCGAGCTCGGCTGGCAGCAAGTGGCGGCGCGCGGCCTGCCGGCGCTGCCGGTACTCGCCGCGGATACGACGGTCGTAATCGGCGGCGAAATCCTCGGCAAGCCCGGTGACGCGGCACACGCCCTGCGCATGCTGCGGTGTTTATCCGCGCAGCCGCATGAGGTGTACACGGCAGTGGCGGTCGCGCGGTACGCGCGCCGCGAAACTGCGCTGTCCGCCTCTACGGTAGAATTCCGGCACCTTGAAGACGCGGAAATACGTGCTTACGTCGCGAGCGGCGAGCCGCTCGACAAGGCGGGCGCGTATGCAATACAGGGCGGGGCGGCGTTTTTCGTGCGCAAGCTTGCCGGCAGTTATTCCGGCATCATGGGTCTGCCGCTGATCGAGACTGCGGATTTACTATGGCGTTTCGGCGTCGCATCGAACTGGAGCCCGCTTGATTGAGGAAATCCTGATCAACGTCACGCCGCAGGAAACCCGCGTCGCCGTCGTCCAGCAGGGCATCGTGCAGGAAGTGCAGATCGAACGGGCGTCCGCGCGCGGGCTGGTCGGCAATGTCTGCATGGGCCGCGTGGTGCGCGTGCTGCCGGGCATGCAATCGGCTTTCGTCGACATCGGGGGTGCGCGCGCGGCTTTCCTGCACGTTGCCGATATCTGGGGCCAGCGCGAGGAGGGCGCCGACGCCAAACCGATCGAGCGGCTGCTTGCCGAAGGCCAGAATCTGATGGTGCAGGTGGTCAAGGATCCGATCGGCACCAAGGGCGCGCGGCTTTCCACCCAGATCAGCATTGCCGGACGCCTGCTCGTCTACCTGCCGCAGGAGTCGCGCATCGGCATCTCCCAGCGCATCGAGAACGAGGCGGAGCGCGAGCATCTGCGCGAAAAACTCCAGCAATTGCTACCGGCGGCTTTCAGCGGCGGCTTCATCGTGCGCACGATGGCGGAGACGGCGAGCGAACGCGAGCTTGCCGCCGACGTCGATTACCTGGGCAAGTGGTGGAAGGACATCCAGGAGAAAGCGAAGTCGGCCGCACCCGCTGCGTTGCTCTACCAGGACCTTAACCTGAGTCAGCGCGTGCTGCGCGATTTCGCCCACGAGGAGACCGCGCGCATCCTGATCGATTCGCGCGAAACGTTCCAGAAGGCCGAGGCGTTCGCGCGCGAATTCATGCCGAACGTGGCGGCGCGACTCGAGCATTACGCGGGCGAGCGGCCGATCTTCGACCTCTACAGCGTCGAGGAAGAAATCGAAAAGGCGCTCGCGCGCCGCGTCGACCTCAAGTCCGGCGGCTATCTGATCATCGACCAGACCGAGGCGTTGACCACGGTCGACGTGAACACCGGCGGTTTCGTGGGCGGGCGCAGCTTCGACGACACGATCTTCAAGACCAACCTCGAAGCCTCGCAGGTCATCGCGCGCCAGCTGCGCCTGAGGAATCTGGGCGGCATTATCATCATCGATTTCATCGACATGGACACGGAGGAGCACCGCAACGCGGTGTTGAACGAGTTCCGCAAAGCGCTCGCGCGGGACCGGACGCGGATGACGGTGAACGGCTTTACGCAACTGGGCCTCGTGGAAATGACGCGCAAGCGCACGCGCGAGAGCCTGGCGCACGTGCTGTGCGAGCCGTGCCCGGTGTGCGAGGGACGCGGCGAGCTCAGAACAGCGCAGACGATCTGCTATCAGATATTGCGCGAACTGCTGCGCGAGGCGCGCCAGTTCGACGCGCGCGAGTTTCGCGTTCTCGCGTCGCAGCAGGTGATCGACATGTTCCTGGACGAAGAGTCGCAGAGCCTGGCGATGCTGTCGGATTTCATCGCCAAGCCCATTGCGCTGCAGGTCGAGTCGCAGTACAGCCAGGAGCAGTTCGATATCGTGTTAATGTGACCGGCATGTTTGAATCCGCCGAACTGGGCCATGCCATCACCGGCCGCGAGTACGCGCGCGCGGAGCCGAAGCTGCGCGAAGCGCTGCTCAAGGCCCAGTACGCGCTGCTCGCGAAGAAAAGCTTTCCGGTCATCATCGTGATCGGCGGCATCGACGGCGCGGGCAAGGGCGAGACCGTCAATATCCTCAACGAGTGGATGGACCCGCGGCACATCGTCACGCACGCGTTCGGCGGGAAGTCGGACGAGGCGCGGGAGCGGCCGCCGATGTGGCGCTATTGGCGCGCGCTGCCGCCGGCAGGTCGCATCGGAATCCTGTTCGGCGCGTGGCACAGCGATCCGATCGAAGATCGGGTGCAAGGCCGGATAGACGACGTCCGTTTGGAGCTCGTGCTCGAAGAAATCGTGCGTTTCGAGCGCATGCTCGCCGATGAAGGGGCGCTGATTCTCAAGTTCTGGTTCCATCTCGCGAAAAAAGCGCAGAAGAAACGCCTGCAAACGCTGGAGGCGAATCCGCTTACGCGCTGGCGGGTCGGCGACACGGAGTGGGAGCGCTTCAAGCTTTACGACCGCTATCGAAAGGTATCGGAAAATGCGCTGCGCGAAACGAGCACCGCCTATGCGCCGTGGACCGTGATCGAGGGCGCGGACGCGAATTACCGCTCGCTGACCGCCGGGCGCACGTTGCTCGATGCCATGCAGAAGCGGTTGGCCGGCGGTAAGCCGCGCGTCGCGCGACCGGCTGCATTGCCCGAATCGGCGCTCGACGGGCGCACGGTGCTTTCGAGTCTGCGCTTCGACCAGCGGCTCGGCCGCAATCAATACGAGGCGAAGCTCGAAAAATACCAGGGCGAGTTGAACCTGCTTACCCGCCACCGGAAATTCCGTCATAAATCGGTCATCGCAGTGTTCGAAGGCGCGGATGCGGCGGGCAAAGGCGGCAGCATACGGCGCATCACCGGCGCGCTCGACGCGCGCTGCTACCGGGTCATACCAGTGGCCGCGCCGACCGAAGAAGAGCGCGCGCATCCGTATCTATGGCGGTTCTGGCGCCGCCTGCCGCGGCGCGGCCGCGTAACCGTCTTTGATCGCTCATGGTATGGCCGCGTGCTGGTCGAGCGGGTCGAAAAACTGTGCGCGCAAGAAGACTGGATGCGCGCCTACCACGAGATCAACGATTTCGAAGAGCAGATCGTTGAAGCGGGCGGCATCGTCACCAAATTCTGGTTAACGATCACGCAGGACGAGCAATTGCGGCGGTTTCGTGAGCGCGAGAAAACGCCGTTCAAGAACTTCAAGATCACGCCCGAGGATTGGCGCAACCGCAAGCGGTGGAAGGATTACGAGGCTGCCGTGTGCGATATGGTCGAGCGCACGAGTACCGCCGACGCGCCGTGGATTCTGGTGCCGGCCAACGACAAACGCTGGGCACGTATCCACATCCTGAAAACCTTGTGCGAACGGATTGAAGCGGCGTTGTAACTCTGCCGGGTGCCGGCGGGCGCCGCGGCACCGTTCCTAAGCGACTTCCGCGACCCTCTGCTCCGCCGGCGCTTTGACGGCCTGCGTTTCGCCGTCGAGGCTCGTTTTGATGCCCGTCAGCACCTTGGCTTGGTCGTCGAGCGCGACCTGCAGTTTTTCCAGATGCTTGATGCGGTCTTCGACCGAGCTGATGTTGTCGCGGATTTTCTTGAAGTTCTCGATGCGCTTGGCGAGCACTTTCTCGTGGTCTTTGATCTGCAGGTTGAGCGGGTTCAGCGCCGATTTGAGCCAGGTCTCCGCATCGAGCCGCGTCACCTCGAAAATCTGGCGCGCTTCGCCGACCAGGCTTTCGTAAAAACGCTTGACCACGAAGTCTTTATATTTCGCCATGTTGACCGGGTCGTGACAGAACCCGCGCGCAGTTTCCTGCATGCCGCTCATCGTTAGCGTGTGCTTCTCAAGATTGAGCGCCGGCGGGGACAGCCGCGCGAAGCCGAATTTTTCATGAAAATGCGCATAAGTCGCGTCGACGAGGTTTCTGATCTGGTTCGAGAAATTCAATATCTTCGCCGACACCGCCGTGAAATGCTGGAAGAGCATCTGCATGTTCTTCCACAGGCCCGCCGTCGTCCACGCATCTTCGATAAACTTGCGGTCCTTGTTGATGATATCGTCGAGCCGGTCATCATCGAGCTGCTTCAACAGCGTCGCGCCCTGGTTGGTCACGGTATTGACCGTGGCACGGAAGGTCTGCACGGTAGCGTGGTAATTCTTGCGGTCGACTTCGAGCCGCGCCACCATCGTCTGCGCCATGCTGCGGCTCTTGCCCGACATCGCGGCAAGCTCTTTCAATTCGGTCTGATTCGCGTTCAACTGGTTGGCGACGGCGAGCCGCGACGCATCGACCATGCTGCCGATTTCGCGCTGCACCGCGGCGCGCAGGATCTCCTGCTTGGCCGGGATGATTTCAGACGCGAGCAGGTATTCGAGTTGCTCGATCCCGCTCCTCGCCAGCAGCGTGTTGTCGTCGCGCACGCGCGCCAGCAGCGCTTTCTGCGCCGAGATGGCCATCACGTGAGTCCGCGGCAGCGCGAGCAGCACGGACGTCTGTTCGAGCTGGCGTTCGATGTCGGCAGCGATTTCGGCCTCGGATTTCAAATCGTCCCACATGAGGTCGATTTTGTTCAGTACCGCGATGCGGCGCGTGGCCGCCGGCTGCACGTATTTCTGCCATACGTCGAGGTCGGATTTGGTGACTCCGGTATCCATCGCGAGCAGGAACAGCACCGCATGCGCGTTCGGGATCATCGACAGCGTGAGTTCGGGCTCGGTGCCGAGCGCGTTGAGCCCCGGAGTGTCGAGCACGACTAGTCCGCTCTTCAGCAACGGGTGCGGGTAGTTGATCATGGCGTGGCGCCACGCTGGAATCTCGACCTTATCGCCGTCCCGCTTGACCATGGTCGAGACCATCGGGTCGTTGTCGTCCCACAAGCCGAGCGACCGCGCCTCCTCGATGCCGACCATCTTGACTTCGACCAAGTGTTTCATCGCCTCGGCCATCTCGTCGCGCGAATCGACGTTGAGCTTCACCTTGATCCATTCGACGTGCTGGCGTTTGAGCGCGCTCACGGTTTCCTGGCGGCTGCGCGTCTCGATCGGCAAGAGCCGCATATACGGCTCCTCGGCCGCGTCGTAATAGATCTCGGTCGGGCACATCGTCGTGCGCCCTACGTTGGACGGCAGCAGGCGCTGCTTGAAGTCGGAGAAAAACATCGCGTTGATGAGCTCGGTCTTGCCGCGCGAGAACTCGGCGAGAAATGCCAGAGTCATACGGTCGTTGCGCAGGCTTTCGATCAGATCGTAAATGCGCAGCGATTGCTGGATGTCGGCGTAACCGTTGGTGTCGAGCCAGGCTTTGTAGGACTCGATCCCGGAAATCATCTGGTCGCGCCAAACCTGGTAATGGGCGACTTCTTTTTCGAGTTGACTCGTCATGGTTGCTTTAGTGGTGGCGAGCGATATTTCCAGCCGCGCCCCGGATTCGGTAAAACCCGAACCTTTTCCGGCGCTTATGCTTATCGCGCGACATGATAACCTGCTTCGGGCCGCCCGCCTACCCGCGCCGGCCCTTTTCCCGGCGCGGCGACGCTTACCCCGGGAGCGCGGGCTTCGCCTCGGCCGCGGGCTTCGCCCCGACGGGCGCGGTCAGCGCGAGGTTGGTGCGCAGCTGGTCGAGCTGCTCGCCCTGCTTCTTGAGCTCCTGGCGTTGCGCATCGAGGTACTTGATGCGCTCCTGCACCGAAGTCATATTGTCTTTCATGTCGCGCAGGTTTTCGACCCGCTTGAGCATGAGCTTCTGACGCTCCATGATCTGGCCGTTCAACGGGACGAGCGCGCCGCGCAGCCAGCGCTCGGTGTCCAGGCGCGTGAGCTCGAAAGTCTGGCGCGCCTCTTCGACCAGACCGTCATAAAATTTCTTGACGAGAAAATCCTTGTAAGTCGCGATATTGATCGGGTCGTGGCAAAACGCGCGCGCATTGGCCTCGAGCGCGTGCATCGATTCGAGATGCTTTTGCAGTGTGAGCGGCGGCGGGCTCAACTTGGCCAGGCCGAAGTTTTCGTGGAACTGCTGGTAGATGCCCTCGACGGCCTCGCGCATTTTGACCGCGTAATTGAGGATCTTCTCGACCTGGGTGGTGAAATAGCCGAAGAGGCCCTGGATGCTTTTCCACATGCCCCCGGTGGTCCACGCGCCCTGGATGAATTCGCGGTCGTGCGCGAGGATTTCCTCGATACGGTCGTCATGCAGGGTCGCCAGCAATTCCTGACCTTTGGCAGTCAAATCCGAATAGGTGACGTTAAATGCGGCGACGCTCTTCTGATACGTCTTGCGCTCGTTTTCGAGCCGCGTGAGCATGTCCTGCGCGACGTTCTTATTTTTGCCGGCCGTCGAGGTCAGATCCTGCATCCCCTTGATCGTCGCGATGAAGCGCGCGGCAACCGCCTGCCGTGCCGATTGCACGAGCGGGCCAATTTCCTTGGCCACTGCCGTGAGCAACAGCGACTGGCGTTCGGGCACCAGCTTTTCCGCGTGCATCTTCTCGAGCCGCTCGATGCCGGACGCGGCTTCGGCGCCTGCCGCGTTTGCAAGGCGGCCGGCGACCGCCTGCTTGATCGGCAGCGAGAGCACATTGGATGCCGGGATGCCAAATGCCTGGACGACCGCGGCCTCGGCGCTCGCGTCGGCGCCGGAGCCGCTGTCGAGCACGGTAAATTTGTGCGCCGGCGAATTCTGCACAAATTGTTTCCAAACGTCGCGCGCCGCCGGCGTGAGCTCGCGGCCGAGCACCATCAGCAGCGATTGCGAACTTGATGCGATGCGCATCGCGACTTCGGGCTCGGCCGCGAGCATTTGCGATCCCGGACAGTAAAGCGCGATCAGGCCGCTTTTGAGCATCGGATGGGGCAGGTTGATGAGCGCATAGCGCCACGCCGGTATCATCACCGCGTCGCCGCTGCGCTCGACATTGGTCAAATTGAGCGATTTCGCCTCATCGACGCTGACCGCGCGCGATTCCATCAGGCTGTGCGTCGCTTCGGCGATCGATTCCGGCGAATCGGGATTCAACCGCATCGTGACCCAGTCGACGGGGCTGCGGCGCAGGTTGGCGATGCTGTCCTCACGCTTGCGCGTTTCCATCGGCAGCACGCGCACGTACGGCGACTCACTCGGATCGTAAAAAATCTCGGTTGCGCACAGGAATTCGCAGCCCGGCCCGAGCGGCAGCAGACCCCCGGGCAGATCGGCGAACAGGAGCGCGTTGATGAGCCCGATCTTGTCCTCGGCCGATTCACCCATGAACGCGAGCCGGATGCGGTCGTTGCGCAGGCCTTCGACCAGATCGTAGATGCGCAGCGTCTGTTCGATATCGGCCTGGCCGTAGGTGTCCTGCCACGCGCGGAATTCGTCGATCGACGCCACGAGTTTCTCGCGCCAACTGGTGAATTGGGCTATGCGTTGCTCAAGCTGGTTTGGCATATGGCGTCTGTCCCGGCGCGTATCGCCGCAACCGCGGGTCCGGCCCCTGGTTAAGTTCCACTATTGTGCGCCGGCCGCGCGTTCTGTGACGTATCTTTATGTTGTTGAATGGCAGCTTAAACCATTGATGTAAAAAGTCAATCAGCTCGCGCTTAGCCTTATCGTCGAGCGCTGGCGCGGTGATTTTGACCTTCAACGCATCCCCGTAACGGCCGACTACCGCGCTGGTTCGCGCGTGCGGCAGGATTTGCAGCGTCAGCGTGGCCCGGGGGGCGGTCGAATAACAGAGATACCAGCGCATGCCGCGGCGGCTACCGCCATCGCGACTAGAGCAGTCGCCAAAGGGCAGCGTCGAGCCAGACGAGCGGCACCGCCAATATCAACTGGCAGATAATCAGGACGAAAAAGGGCGCCAAATCAACATTGGCGATCGGGGGCACCCGCTCCTGAAAAGGTCGCAGGAAGGGGCGCGTCACGGTGACAAGCAGCGGCGTCAGCGCGTTATAGGGCTGGACCCAGCTTAATACCGCTTGCACGATCACCGCGATCATCACGACGTACACCGCCAGCCGCACAAGATTGAGGGCCGCGAGTCCCAGCAGTGCCGCCACCGCCAGGCCCGTCACCGAGCTGAGGTCGGCACCCTTGATCATCACTATGATCAAAAGCTCGGCGACCGCGACCAGCCACGCGAGCACAAGAGTCGCGATATCCAGCCCCCATAAGCCCGGAATAACGTGCCGCGCCGGGCGCACGATGAAGTCGGTCAGCGCCGCCAGGAACAAGGAGAGCTGATTGCGCGCCGGCGCGCGCGCCCACTGCAGAATGAAGCGCAGCAGCAGCGCGAGCACCAAAAGATCGCCGGCGGTGGTCACCAGGAATATCAGAGTTTGCGCGAGCATCGCTGAACCAGCTTCAATCCTTGCCGAACTCGTCGCCAAGCTCGCGCGACCGCGCGTCCGCCGCCTTGACTGCGCGCACGATCGCTTCCTTGATCGCGGCGCTCTGCATGCTGGCGAGCGCGGCGGCGGTGGTGCCGCCTTTCGACGTGACGCGCGCGCGCAATGTCGCGACGTCCTCCGCGCTTTCGGCCGCGAGCTTGATGGCGCCGGCAAATGTGTCCACGGCGAGGCGGCGCGCGTCATCCGGCTTGAGTCCGAGCTCGAGTGCGGCCTGTTGCAACGCCTCGATAAAATAAAACACATACGCGGGCCCGCTGCCCGACACCGCGGTGATTGCGTCCAATTGCGCTTCGCGCTCGACCATGAGCGTCGTGCCGACCGCGCCGAGGATAGCCTGCGCGCGCGCCGCGTCGTCGCTGGACGCGCCGGGCAGCGCGTAGAGCCCGGTGCAGCCGGCGCCCACCAGCGCGGGGGTGTTGGGCATCGCGCGCACGATGCGCGCATAACCGCCGAGCCAGCGCGCGAGATCGCCGCCGCGGATGCCGGCGGCGATGCTGATCACGAGTTGCTGCGTGACGAACGGCCGCAGCGCGGTGGCGACCTCGCGCAGGTTTTGCGGCTTGGTCGCGAGCACGATGCATTCGGCCGCCACCGCGGCGGCGTCGATTCGCTCGAAGGTCGCGACCGCATACGTCTGGACGAGACGCGCGCGCGCGGCCCCGTCGATCTCGACCACGCGCAACGCAGACGCCGCATGGCCTTGCCTGATGAGGCCGCCGATGATCGCGCTCGCCATATTGCCGCCGCCGATGAACGTAATGCTCATGAAAATCCCGGATGATTTAGCGCGCGTTCGATTATTCGTATTCTAGGGTTTCTGGAAGCCGCGCGGCGCTTTTCCCGCGGGGAGGCGGGTTTCGCGCGCGCCAAAGATCGCGGTGCCGACGCGCACCAGCGTGGCGCCTTCGGCAATCGCGGCTTCCAGGTCGGCCGACATACCCATCGACAAGGTATCGAGCGCGATGC
>JBKJMN010000255.1:0-4070 GCA_046596405.1 Burkholderiales bacterium | reverse complement strand
CCCGACGACTGCGTCGCCGCGATGCCCAGCGCCCACGTCATCTGCTGCACGTTGAGCCTGAGCGCGCGTCCCACCGCCGCCGCCGCTCCGAACACGCCGGCCGTGCCGGTGATGTGCCAGCCGACGTCGTAATGCGAAGGATATACCGCGTTGCCGATGCGGCATTCGACTTCCACACCGAGAATGAATGCGTGCAGAAAATCCGCGCCACTCATCGGCTTGTATTCCGCCAGCGCGAGCAATGCCGAAGCGACCGGCCCGCTCGGATGGATCACCGTTTTCAGATGCGTATCGTCGAAATCGAACATATGCGAGCTGATGCCGTTCAGAAGCGCCGCATGCATGATGTCGAGACGCTCGCCGCGGCCAAGTACGCTCGCCTGCGCGGGGCCGGAGAAGCCGGCCAGCGCGGCCAGCGCGATGTCGATGCCTTCGTGGCGCGAAGCGCCGACCGCGCAGCCGAGCCAGTTCAGGACCGAGCGCGTCGCTTCGTGCCGGACCTTCTCGGGAATGGCGTCGTAACGCGAATCGACGACAAATTGGGCGAGTGTTTTCGTGACTTCCATGAGTTTTAACCTCTGTTAAAGGTAATGAGTGATGAGCAATGGGTGATGGGTGATGGGTAACGCGAGCCCTATTGACTACTGACTACTGACTACTGCCTACTATTCATTACCCATTGCTCATCACCCATCACCGGCTATCGAAGGTAGAGCTTCTCCCATGCCTCAACATCGTTGAGGCCGAGCACCTCGTTGTACTCTTGCATGTTCAGCATGCGTTCACCGACCGCCTTTGTGTTGCCGTCGCGCTTTAACGCGTTTACCGCTTCGCGAATCGCAAACCCCGCAGCGTTGCGCGCCAGACCGGGGAAAATCGCGATCCGAAACCCGAGCTTCCCGATTTCCGCCGCCGACAGCTGGCCCAGCTTGCCGCCGCCGTCGATGTTGACGAGACACGGCCCGTCGACCGCTGAGGTGATGCGCTGCATGTCCTCGAGTATCGTGGGACTGGTTTTCAGCTCGACAAACAGCACGTCGGCGCCCGCTTTACGGAACGTCTGCACGCGGTTGATCGCTTCGTCAAGCCCGTGGCCCGCCGCCGAATCGGTGCGCGCGATGATGATGAAATCCGGATCGCTCCTCGCGGCGACTGCCGCTTCGATTTTCTTCGCCGCTTCGCCGAGTTCGATCACGGGCCGCGAGCCGGGCAAATGGCCGCAACGCTTCGGCGCGACCTGGTCTTCGATGTGGATCGCGGCAACACCCGCCGCTTCGTACTCGCGCACCGTATGGCGCACGTTCACCGCATTGCCGTAACCCGTGTCGGCGTCGCAGATCAGCGGAATGCTCACGCACGCGGCCGCGCGATGCGCGTGCTGGGTGAAGAGCGTCAAATCGACGAGCCCGACATCGGGTTTGCCGAGCAGGGACGCCGAAACGCCGTTGCCCGTCATGTAGACGGCATCGAAGCCCGCCTGCTCGACGATCCGCGCGCCCAGTGCATCGTAAATACCCGGCGCGACGAGCAGCGGGCCGTTAGAAAGGCGCGCGCGCAGGCGCTGACGTGGGGTGGTATTCATCGCTTCGCTTTTATCGTTGCGCATTTATCGTTGCGCATTTATCTTTGCGCATTTACCTTTGAATACCGAGTTTCTTTTTCACGGCTTCGAGCTCCTGGATATCTTTCATGAGCTGCGCCCGGAACTCGTCCGGCCCCATGAAGCCGTCGAGCTGCGTGACCTGCTCGAGATAAGCCTTCCAGTCGGGCGTCTGCTGCGCTTTCTGGATCGCGGCGACGAGCTTGTCCATGATCGGCTTCGGCAGGCCGGCTTTGCCCATGATGCCGCGCCATTGATAGCGCACGACGTTCCAGCCGCGCTCTTTGTACGTCGGCACATCCGGAAAATCCACCAGTCGCTTGTCGGACGAGACGGCGAGCACGCGGACCTTGCCCGACGCGATGAAAGGTTTAACGTTGCCAGGATTGGTCGCGGTAGCATCGACGTGGCCGCCGGCCACCGCCAGCAGCGCAGGGCCGCCGCCTTTATAGGCGATCCAGTTGGTTTTTATTTTTGCGACTTCGGAAAATACTTCCCATGCAACACGATGCGAACCCATCTGAAACGGACCGCCCACATTAAACTTGCCCGGATTCTGGCGCGCGTGTTTGATGAAGTCATCGATCGTTTTAAACGGGATCGACGTCGGCACTATGAGTCCATAGGGGTCGATCTGCGAGCGCGCGATCATCTGCAGGTCGTCGGGCTTAAAGTTCGCGTTCGGCTCTCCGAACAATGATGCGAGCGTCAGCGTATTGGCGGCGATCAGATAACCGTCCGCCGGCGCCTTCAGGAGCTGGTTGATCATGATGATGCCGTCCGCGCCCGTGCGATTTTCGACAATCATGTTCTGGCCGAGCTCTTTGGTCAGCAGCTTGGCCATCATCCGCGCGAACAGATCGACCGGCGAACCCGGTTCCGACCAGCACATCAAGATGACCGGGCGAGTCGGGTATTCCTGCGCGGCTGCGAGCGCCGGCGTGAGCATCGCGATGGCGCACGCAACCGCCCGAATACGGGCGAACCAACTGATCGTCCGCATCATGCCGCGGCTTTCACTTCAAATTGATAGCGCTCGATTTTCGCATCGTCGAGCACTACGCCCAACCCCGGGCCTGCCGGCAATGCAATGCTGCCGGACATCAGGTCGAGCTTGCAGGTGACGATATCGTCGGACGTTTTCAGCGGCCCCACGCATTCGAGCCCGTCGATCACATTGTTTGATGTCGCCGCACACATGATTTCGGCCATCGTGTTGATGCCGAGGCCGAAGCCGTGGCCGAGCACACAGCGGATGCCGGCCGCTTCGGCGGTCGCGATCATGCGCCGCGTGTTGAGAAAGCCGCCCTGCTTCATCACTTTGACTTTGACGATGTCGGCCGCGTCGGCTTTGATGATATTGATCAGGCTCGCGTGATCGAGCACCGACTCGTCAGCCATGATAGGTATGCCGCCGGCTTCGCGGCGCACGCGCGCCATGCCTGCGATGTCGTCGAACGGCACCGGCTGCTCAAACAACTGCAATTTATACGGCAGGACCATGTGCGCGAGCTTGATTGATGTATCGGCGTCGTAGCCGGCATTCGCGTCTATGCGCAGGTTGAAATCCGGACCGACCGCCTCGCGGATCGCTTTTACGCGATCGCGATCGGCTTCGATGTTGCCGCCGACCTTGATCTTCGCCGACTTGAAGCCGCGCTTCTGCCATGCCACGGTTTCCGCCGCGGCTTCGTCGGGCGGCAGGATGCCGATCCACGCGTTGAACATCAGGCGCTCTTTGACCGCGCCACCGAGGTAGGTGTAAACCGGTACGCCACAGACGCGCGCCGTCAGATCGACGCACGCCATTTCGATGGCGGCCTTCGCATCGTGAAACCCTTCCACAGCCGGCTCCAGCTTTTGCAACACCCGATGCACGTTGGTCGGGTCCATGCCAACGACCAGGCCCGCGAGCTTGCTCCGCAGCATATTGAGGCTGTCTTCGATGGTCTCCATCGAATAGCCGGGCGAAGGATCGATATTGCCGAGCCCGATCGCACCGCCGGTCGCCGTAATGCGCACGATCGCGCTTTTCTGGATCGATTTGCTCTTGTAGGCATTCTTGTATTCGCCGACGAGCGGCACTGCCACGCCAAATACTTCGACCCGTTCGATTTTCATCATGCAATGCTCCAGTCAGGATGTTTTTGCAGGAAAGCCGTCAAGCCGCCTGCCGCAAGTATGCGTTGCACCGCCGGCGGCAGCACCGCGACGGTGTGATTGATGCCCCGCGCCGCCACCGCGACTTTGCCCAGTGCAAGGTCGATCGCAATTTCATCACCATCAACGATGCCCGCGATATCGCATTCGACCACGGGCATCCCGTTGTTGATCGCATTGCGGAAGAACTGGCGGCCGAACGCGGGGGCGACGATCGCGGCGACCCCCATCAGCTTCATGATGTGCACCGCCTGCTCGCGCGACGAATTGATGCCGAAATTTTTACCGGCGACCAGGATGTCGCCCGCGC
>JBKJMN010000164.1:0-5822 GCA_046596405.1 Burkholderiales bacterium | reverse complement strand
ATGATCTTGAGCACGTGCAGCGGGTCGCGTTCGCCGGCGAGCGCAATATAAAAGTTGCCGACGTTGAGCTCGAACAGGCTGGGCAGAAGTTCCGAGTAGTCAACATCGGCGCTATGCGTCGAATCACGGTCGCCGCCGGGGCAGGTGTGCACGCCGAGCAACGCGCGCTCCGCGGCGCTGAAGCGCGCGAGGGCGAGATTATTAAGGTCGATGAAGCTGGTGAGCAGTTCGCCGGAAGGGTCCAACTTGATCGCGAGGCGGCCCTCGGTGAAATCGATCTGCACTTTGCACGCGCCTTTGGCGAGACAGCGGCGGATTTCGCTCTCGTGCTCGTTTAAGAGATCGTCGATGAACTGCTCGCGCGGGTAACCCGGAATGCCGTCGGCCGGGTACATCAGGCTCAGCGCCGATGGCGAAATCACCGCCTGCTTGAGCGGCGTGCGCGCATAGCGCATTGCTACGTCGAGATAACCGTCCGCGTACCTTTTATAGTGGAACGGACCGCGGGTCAGGCGCGGCATGCGGCGCACGTGACCCGCCGCGAAAGGGATTTTGAACCCGTCGGGCGCTGTGTTCGCCAGCCCGTGCACGGAATACGTCCAGAAATTATGGTACTTACGCTGCTCGCCATCGGTGATGACCGGCGAACCGGTGGCTTCGAACCGCGCAATCGTGTCGCGCGTCGCCTCGTCGTACAGCGGATTGAGGTCGGGATGCTCAGCGTCGCCCAGTTTCGCGATCGCTTCGATCAACTTCAGCGGCCGCGGAATGCTGCCGATAGGTTCGGTCGGTATGCGCTGCAAGAGCCCCTCGGGTGACTTGTTAAAACTTTAGAGATTTTACGACAAAAGTTCCTGGGTTGTCGTAGGATAAACGCTTACGTGTAGCGACCCCGTGCGGGAGCGTGTTATGCATCCTGCATAGCGGCCCTCGAATACGTCAGCCACATGCCGCGCATGGCGGCTTTTAGGTCGACGCGCGGACGGTCGACGCGCGGACCGCTGCTGCGGTCATTATCGGGGATGCCGGCCCAGGCGGGGAGCGCCCAAAGTTTCGAGATCGATGAACGCGAGGCGGGGCGATGAGGCCCATATTGACGTAAGGAATGAGAACTACGAATTCGTACTGTACGAACAGGGTTAATCAACTTTAGCGGATAAAAATACCACCGCGCGCGGCGATCGAGAAGCGCTAGCACCACGCCGCGATCGCATTTCCGTCCGCAGTTAGCGCGTGCGATGATGCGGTGCGTCTCACCAGCCTGAGCCGAACTAAAGTAGCGACGACATCCGCGTTCAAAAACTCATCACTGCAACCATCACGCAGGGACACCAGGGCTTCGCGATGAGGGGGCTTTAAGACCCGATAAATCGCCAAAAGTCTTTGCCCGTGCGGCTCTTCATTTTCTTCATGCATAGAATGCACTCCTCGTGAAAATGTCGCACGGTCAACATGTTCAGCTGAAAATAATTATGGCTCACATTGGGCTAAGTTTTCAAGTATGACGTTCGGGTAAATTTACAACGAAATCATCAGATCGCTGAACGCTAATTGGCCCCTTCAAGGTCTGCCCATCGATGCACGTTCTTGAATATATACTGTAGGAATTGACCTACAAGCAAAGCAGTCGGCTGCCGATAGTTTGCCCTCGGGCAAGCGGCTAATATGACGTTGCCATGCACAACGACAACGCGGCGAGAACCAGCGCCCCGTCAATTGTGCGGGCTTCTACATAAATCGAAAGGAAACGACATGTTCAAGAAAATTGTGGCTCAAATGATGGCAGTAGCATTTCTCGCCGGCATGTTCGGTTCGCTCGCGGGTTGCAATACGATAGAAGGCGCGGGCAAGGACATCGAAAAAGGCGGGCGCGCGATCAAGGAGGAAGCTCGCGAGCAAAAGCGTAACTGAGGGGTTTCTTTAGCCGCCGCGGCTCATGTCTGCGGCCTCGCGTGGGCGGACAGGTCGCCGGTCGCCGCCGCGTAGCCGCGGCCGCGTGACTGCCCGATAAAAGTCTTAAGTAGTTCGATATCAACCGGCTTCACTACATGGAAGTCGAAGCCGGCTTTGAGTGCTTTGCGACGGCTTCCTTCCTGGCCCCATCCCGTCAACGCAATTAAGACCGGCGATTGCTCGCGCAATGCGTGCCGGATCCGCCGCGCGGCCTCGTAGCCGTCGATGCCGGGCATGGCGAGATCCATCACAATCACGTCCGGACGGAACCGCGCCGCTTCGCGGATTGCCTCTTCGCCGTTGTACGCGCACGACGCCACATAGCCGTGCGAGCGAAACAGGCTGAGCAGCATGTCGGCAGCATCGCGGTTGTCGTCCACGACCAGCACGCGCGTGGACGGCACACGCGAAGCCGCCGCCGGGCGCAATAATTGCGGCAGGCCGCGCTCGCTTTGAGTGTCCTCGTCACGCGGCAGCGTGATCACGAATTCACTGCCCTGGCCCAGCCCCGCGCTATGCGCGGTGACGCCGCCCCCGTGCATTTCAATGAATTGCTTGGTAAGCGACAGACCGATGCCCAGCCCGGCCTTGATCTGCGCGGTGCCAACCTCCGCCTGCGCGAACAGCTCGAAAATCCGCGTCAATGCGCTAGCCTCGATGCCAATGCCGGGGTCCATTATGCGCACGATAACTTTGCCGTTGTCGGCTCGAGCATCCACCGTGATCCGGCCCGGGCGCGGCGTGAATTTGATCGCATTGGCGATCATGTTCGCCACTGCCTGCACCATGCGCGCGTGGTCCGCTATCAGTACGACCTCCTCCGCCGGCAGGGTCACCGCGAGCCGGTGTCCGGCGTTGTCCGCGAGCGTCGCGGACATTTCGACGGCCTGGTTGATTACCGCGTCCAGCGTAGTGGGCGCGCGCTGCAGCGCGACTTTGCCGCGGGTGATGCGCGCCACGTCGAGCAGATCATCGACGAGGCGCGTGAGATGAGTGACCTGCCGCTCGACAATGCTGCAAATGCGCGTGATATCCGCGGATTCCGGATACGTACGGCACAGGATATCCGCGCCGGTGCGGATCGGCGCGAGCGGGTTGCGCAGCTCGTGGCCGAGGCTCGCCAGGAACTCGTCCTTGCGCAACTCGGCCTCTCGCACGCCGTACTGGCGTTTGCGCGCGCGCAATGCCGAGCCCGCCGCGCTGATGAGCGCGAGCGTGCGTACCGGTCGCTCGAGCAGCGTCACATTGCCGAGCAACTGGATCGGCTTGCTCAACGAGGGCGAACTCGCGCCGACCGAGGTCAGCAGCAGAATGGGCAGGTCCGACCAGTTCGGCTGATCGAAGATCCGCCGCGACAGGCGGTCCACGAATTCGGCGGTAAGCGTTTCCTCGACGAGCAGCAGCGCGCCGAGGCTGTCGCTCATTTCATGCAGCACCTGCGCTGCGGTGGCGCAGATGGAACAATCGATGCCCGCGGCCTGCAGCACCTTGCGCGTGAGTTCGGCGTCCTTGCCGGTGGGCGCGAAGACGAGGATGCGCTCTTCGCGGCTGCTGTCAGTCACCGGGTGCTCCCCCTGCGTGCGCGTAATGGTCCCCGATAAGCTGCGGCACCCCCGTCAGGATGCCGTGAAATTCGCGCAGCACGTTGCCGACCTCTATGCCGCTGGACGAAGACATCGAAAAGCGCCGCAACGTACGCTCGTGAGAGCCGCCGCGCTTCTTGAACACGGCGACAGCTTGCTTGATTTCCCCCACGGCTTCGAAATAGCGCAGCATGAGAATGTTGTCGGCGAGATAGCTCGTATCGAGCGTGGTGGTGGCGGCGGTGCCGAGCATGCCCGGCTGCACGCCGACTAGCAGCGTAAGAACGCCGCGCTGGCCGAGGAACGTGAGCAGCTCGTGCAGGTGTGTCATCAGCAGGCGCTCGTCGGGCATTGCATTCATGAATCCGTTGACACTGTCGAGGACGATCACCTTCGCCCCATCGATCGCCATCCGGCACACGATGTGAACGAATTCACCCGGCGTGAGTTCCGCGGGGTCGACCTGCTGGATCGTGAGCAATCCCGAGTCGAGGTAGGGGCGCAGTTCGATGTTCAATGCCTCGGAACGGTTGAGCAGATTATTCGCCGACTCCTCGAACAAGAACAACGCGGCCCGCTCGCCGCGCTGGAGCGCGGCAAACGCGAATTGCGCGGCGAGCGAGGATTTGCCGGTGCCGGGCGGCCCCGAGATCAATGTGCTCGTTCCCGCCTCCAGCCCGCCGCCGAGCAGGGTGTCGAGCTTCGCGATGCCGCTCTTGATTTGCTCGCGCTTCTTTAATATCCGCGATTCGGCCGCCACCAGCCGCGGATAAATTACGATACCGCCGCGCTCGATTTTGTAATCGTGGTAACCACCGCGGAACGCCACGCCGCGGTATTTTACGACGCGCACGCGGCGGCGCTCGCTGCCATACTCCTTCGCGCTTTGCTCGAACATCAGTACCGCGTGCGCAATGCTGCGCACCTGAAGGTCGAAATTCTTGCCGGTACGGTCGTCGAGGAAAAAAGCGGTGCATGCCTGGCCCGCGAAAAACTGCTTGAGCGCGAGCACCTGCCGCCGGTAGCGCAGCGGATTCTCGGCCAGGAGTTGAAGCTCCGACAACGAATCGATGACCACGCGCGCGGGTTTGCGCTCGGTGACGACCTTCAGGATGTTTTGAATCGTTTCGCCCATCTCGACTTCGGCCGGATGGAACATGGTGTATTGCTGGCTCGCATCGAGCAGGCTTTCGCCGCCGATGACTTCATGCACGTGGATGCCGTCCAAGGTCCAGCCGTGAGAGCGTGCGACCGCGCGTAATTCGACTTCTGATTCCGCCAGCGTGATGTAAAGGACGGATTCACCGCGGCGCGCGCCCTCGGCCAGGAATTGAAGCGCCGTCGTAGTCTTGCCAGTACCCGGTTCGCCTTCAATCAGATAGAGGCGGCCCGGCAACAAGCCCCCGGCCAGCACGTCATCCAAGCCTGAAATCCCCGTCGAAATATTATGAGCTTGCTGGTCCATGATGCCCATTTCTCCACCTGAAACCCGTTGCGCAGCGGCACGGCGCGGCAAAAATTCGCTGGTTCCGTCAATGGATATTGGAGCGTCGACGGTGTGCTTCGGCAGGTAGGTGCCGGGGCTCAGCGCAGAACCGGCATCGCAATCAATTGAATGAATGAGGCGAGGCCGGGTAAAGATCAGGGGCCGGGCGCGCCGGCCCCTGACACTTCGGTAGACAAAAGCTGTTACTACATCCGCGGGCGGCGGCCCATCACCATGAAAACCAGCGCGAGAACGATGCCTATAACCGCACAAATCCACGCAAGGTTAACCGCGGTCCCGGCGATCCCGCTGAAACCCAATACTGCAGCAATTAACGCAATAACGAAAAATGTTACGGCCCAAGAGATCATTTGCGTCTCCTTCTCCTTTATGGGCGTGAAGAATTCACGCCACCCGAGTAAGCACTTTAGCCGTTCACGTCGGCGAGGTTTATCGGCCTAACGCTTAACCGTACGTCGGCTTGTTCTGACAATAGGCTTTTCGTGGATTAATTCACACCCTTACGCTGGCAACGATTGTGTCCTACACGCAAACCGGTCTCTCACCTATGGCAAATTAGACTACGCAAAAGCAGTATGACAGCGTATTAAAAATTCAACTCTCAAGGAGGCGATCATGGGCAAACGTTCTCATGCAATGTTGAAAGTGGAAGAACCCGACTTTCCGGAGTTTTCGCATATCGGTTCCTCGTTCGAACTCCCGACGGATGACGAATTCGTGTGCTCCAGCGACGACGTGCGCGAGGAGTGCGCAATGCTGGATGCGGCGCACGAAGGCGG
>JBKJMN010000130.1:0-7619 GCA_046596405.1 Burkholderiales bacterium | reverse complement strand
ATTACGGGTTTGATTACGCCGGAATCGATTTTGGAGATATCGAGCAGCTCGTTGAAAAGTGATTGCAAGGCCCGTACCGACTGGTTGATGCTCGCCACCAGTTGCTTGACTTCGGGGGTGGCGGCTTGTTCGGCCAGGGTGGAAGTAAACAGCCCGATCGCATGCAGGGGCTGGCGCAGATCGTGGCTCGCGGCGGCGAAGAACTGAGTTTTGGCGCGACTGGCGTCTTCGACAACCCGGTGTGCTGATTCGAGCACGGTATTCTGCTGCGCGAGACGCTGCGCCAGCGTCTCGTTGTGAAAGCGGTTTCGCAGCGACTGGACCAGCGTGCTGTTGTATTTGCGACCGAACGAAAGGATCGCGACAGTCGAGAAAAAAGCGATCACCGCTAATGCATAGTGCATGGCTTCGCCCTCGAAGGCAGTGCGTACGATGACCGATACCATCGCCGGCAGAACGAACACGTAAAAGGCGGGCAGATAGGAGCCCGTGAGCAGCACCGCCGCCGAAGTTACTGCAAATATCAGGACAATCAGCACTGCCTGCGCCACGGGTACGTCCGGCAGAAACAGGACGAAGCTGGCCGCACCCCAGATGCAGCCCGAAAGCCCGGAACCAATCGACCAGTAGACGGCCCAGCGTCCAACTTCCCCGGGGGCAAGCGCACCCTTGCGGCGGTAGGCTACGTACAGCCCGATGCGCCAGAACTGGTTGGCTGCCATCAGGACAAACCAGATCAGCATCGGTTCTCGCGGCGCGACCTCCCACAGCATGAAGACGATGAGCAGCGCACCGATGATTGATCCGCTGGTCGAAACCAGCAACCCCTCGTAAAGCAAGCGCACTTGCTCTGCGCGTACGAGACCGTCGTAGGCGGTGTCGGCGGGGACCGGCGTGCGGGCAGTGGCGGCGTCGGCGCTATCCATGGCCGGATTCTACGCGACAGGTATCAGGGCGATGTTGTCGCCGACCGGGGTGACCAGCGGTTCGCCGGGAAGGCGCGAAGGTGCGATGCGCCCTTTGGGCAGGTAAACGCGCCGCGAGTCGAGCCAATGCGGCAGCACGCGGCCGACGGCATCGGCGACGGCCCACGGCTGCATCACCGCCGTACGTTCCGCTTCACTGGCAAAATCCGCATCGGTAAGCGGTACGGTTTCGGGGCGCGATTTGTCGCGGCCGGCGATGTAAGTGCGGTCAGCAGGAAGCGGTTGTACGTCATAGAGGGTTTCAGCGACATCGAGCACCATGCTCGTGAGGCTACCGGCGCGCGCGAAGCGCGGCAGATCGTCGGCAAGCTTGGTCAGCCGGTTGCCGATTCCGTAAACCGCCCGGTGAGTGCGTTTGAAAGCGGCGGCGAAATCCTCCGCGGAGGCGTGGCGTGGGCGCGTGACTATCGTGTAAGCATCAAGATCGCTCAGCAACGCATTGGGCATAAGCAGGGGCTCCGCCGACGTAGCGATCCGCTGAAAATGGGGCGTTCCGGGAAACGGGGTTTCGAAGCAGATATAGGTGGGGACGTGCACGCCGCAGGCCCTCAGGTGCTCGGGGATGCGGTCGATGTATTCCAGCGTGTCATGCGTGGGCGAGAGCATCAGGCCGGCTGTGAACAGAATGCCATGGCGGCGGCAGAGATCCACCACGCGGCGCGTCTCGCCGAGTAGATTCTGATGTTTGCGCATGTCTGCGAGCGCGGCGGGATTGAATGTCTCCAGGCCGACATAGACCAACCGGCAGCCGGCCTGCGCCATGCGCGCGACGTTCGCCTCATCGGCGACAACGTTGAATGTGACGCAGGACCCCCATGGCAAGCCCGTTTCGCGCATGGCATTGCAGAACTGGCGCAGGTAACCCGGGTTTCCGCCGATGTTATTGTCGTAAAAGATCGCGATGCAGCGTCTATGCCACGGAACCAGCGGCTTCAAGATTCGCCGTGCGGCATCTATTTGCGCGATAACGGTAGCGACGTCGCGCGTGTGATGCCGCGTCCCGATGCCGGTCAGAATGCAGAAATCGCAGGTAAAGGGGCAGCCTCTGGTAATTTCGAATGCCAGTGCGGAAACCTGGCGGTCCGCGACGAGATCGAGGCGGGGCAGGGGAACCAGGTCGCCCCGATACGGCAGCGCCCTGTACAGGGGTTTGAGTTCGTGGCTACAGAAATCCCGGTAGATCTGCGCAACGACAGGCTCCGGATCGCCGATCGCAATCGCGTCGAAAAACGGCGCGCAATGTTGCGGGTACAGGCTGGCCACGGGGCCGCCATAGACTGTCTTGGCCCCGCGCCTGCGCCAATAATGCGATATCTGCCGTGCCCGGTCGAAGTCGGAGTGCAGGCTCGATAGAAAAAGCAGGTCGTAATCACGTTCCCAGTCCGGGTCGTCCCAAGTGTCGTTGACGACGTCGATGTCAATATCTTGAGGGAGCAGGGCGGCTATCAGCGGCCCGATTTGGGGCTGCAGAACTCCCCGATGATGCCGCCCCTGGCGGTGATAGTCGGTAAAGACCGAGATAATCCCTACACGCATTACTGGAGCCTCCGGTTTGATCAGTGCCGTTCTACTTTCGGCCACGCGCGCGCGCCGTTGGCCGGGGCTGGCTAAATCTAACCGGGTGCGCTACGGCCCGGGAATAGGCGGAAAGTCCTAGGCCAACAGCCGTGCAGATTGTCGCGCTTTTCTCAAGCCACGGGAATCCGCTCAGCCTGCGGGCAGTTTCAGTCCCAGCTTGCTGACCGCGATAACCGCCTGAGTCCGGCTGACGACGCCAAGGCTCTTGAGTATCGCCGTGACGTGAATCTTCACGGTGCCCTCGGCCAGGTTGAGATCGCGGCAGATCAGTTTGTTGGGCTTGCCCTGCACCACCAGCGCCAGCACCTGCGCCTGACGCTGGGTCAACCCGATGTCGCGGTAGTTGACCGGGCCGGCGAGCCGCATGGGCGAATCAGTGCCGTGCGAGCTGACGGATGAATGGCGCAGCAGGCTTGGCGGAAGGTAGACCCCGCCGGAGAGCACCAGGCGCAATGCGCCGACCAGCACCTCGTTGTCCGATGTCTTCGGAATAAAGCCCATCGCGCCTTCGTCAAGTGCGCGAATCACAATCTCGTGTTGGTCGGAAGCGGATAGCACGACGACCGGGGCTGCGGGAAACCGCTCACGAAATTTGCGCAGTACGTCGAAGCCATCCGCATCGGGCAGGGCGAGATCAAGAAGAATGAGGTTGATGTCCGTGTGCTGCTCTGCGACCGCCAGCGCTGTCTCGGCGTTTGCCGCTTCGAGCAGATTGATATTCGTGTCGAGATGCTTGAGCACCTGGCGCAACGCCTCAAGAATCAACGGGTGATCATCGACGATGAGAACCTTCACTTACTCTCCTTTTTGGTGCGCTTTAGTGCGTCTATGACCCGTCATAGGACGTGAATCGTAGCTAGTGTATTACAAAACAATCCTCCGCGGCGCATCGAAACCCCCTTGTTGTTAAACGGGAAACACACAGCCTGCGCACTATGCGCAAGGCTTTCGTCGTAGGCGTTCCGCCTGATTTTTGCGCGATCGATGCCCGCCCATACTTTGCGCCATGAAGTGAAAGCGCGCTTCTTCCGCCGGGCGCCGGGGCGGTTAATTCCGGGCACAGACAAGGAGCAGGTCATGGACACGAAAGCGACTCGTATTGACATCGCAGGCGGCAATACCGAAACCGCGAATTCCGGCGTATTCAGCAAACATTCGCGCAACGTAGTGGCATTGGCGGTTCTTCTGATCGTAATCCTGGGCGTTGTAGTCTGGCTTCAGCCCGGTGATGCCACAAAAGCAGTCAGCGCGGCACATTCTTCGCAGTCCGCCGTGGAAGTAGCGGAAAAGCCCAAGTATTTCCCGGACCAGTACAAGAACCAGGGCACCGAAACTCCGGAGCACATCCAATCGTTCTGACGAACCGTGCCGTCGCTAAGACGGCGCAGGCCGGCCATTTGACTTTACAAGGAGATCATCATGATGAGCGCAAATGAAAAAAGCAGGCTGATGCAGGCCTACAAGGAAGAGCCGTACACCAGAGTTGCAGTTGTGCTCAAGTGCGCCGTTTTGCTGGCGGTTATCGCCGGCATCGTGGTGATCGGGATTACGGGCGAGACCCGCTATCACGGCAGCACCGGACAAGCGGCGGTGCAGCATCGCGACAGCGCGGCGCTTGCCCACGCCCGGCAGGTAATGGAGGAACGCCGCGAGCGGTTTGAGGCGGCGCAGAAGGAGCGCCGGGAAACAGCCGCTGCGCCGCGTAGCGGCGAAGCGCGCGCCGCGTCACCGGAACCGGAAATCGATGAAGTCACGTTGCGGCGCCGCGCGAGCGATTGATGTCCGGGAACCGTAGAGTTCGAGGATAGCTTTTTCCGTTACTGTGACGAAGTTCCGCGCCCGTGCTCAGGAATCTCATACGGAAGAAGCGGTCGTCGTTGCTTTCATTGCGGCGGGTGGTTTAAAGCCCCGCATGTCGCCAATGCGTCTGCGCAGTTCTTCAGCCATTACAGGCTTGAGCAGAAACTCGAGATTTGCCGCGCGTGCGAGCGCATCAAGTTCCGGCGTCATGCTGCCGGTCACCAGGATGCCCGGTATCTCCGGATCGAGTTCACGACGGATGCGTTGCGCGACCTCGATGCCGTTTTCACTGGTGCCGAGCCGATGGTCGACGATCAGCAGCGCGGGCAGTTTTCCGGCCGCGTGCACCGCGGCAACCACGTTGTCACCCGTGGTCGAGCCGATGACCTCGGCGCCCCAGCCGGCAAGCAGCACCTGCATGCCTTCGACAATGGCGCTTTCATCGTCGATAACGACGACCAGCTTACCGGTCAGGTCGGCAGCCGCATGAACGGCGCCGGGCTCGCGGGCGGCGGGCGTTTCTTCGAGGCGGCTGATGGGCACTTCGAAGCTGAAAGCAGAGCCCTTACCATATTCGGATGTGACGTTGATGCGGTAGTCGAGCAGGCCGCACAACCGCTGGACGATGGACAGCCCGAGGCCCAGCCCTTTTTTGCTCGTGCGGCCGGGATTCCCGATCTGGAGAAATTCTTCGAAGATGCGCTCATGATCTTCGGCGCGGATGCCAATGCCGGAATCGCGCACTTCGATGCGCAGCCCGTCGCCGGCGGGTGTCGCGGTGACGGCCACTTCGCCGGCCGGCGTATAGCGGATCGCATTGCTGACGAGGTTGCGCAGTATACGTTCGAGCAATATGACGTCGCTGGCGACGATATGCGGCCCGCTCGCGATTACTAGCCGCAGGCCTTTCTCGGCGGTCTCGCCGGCGAATTCGCCGCGCAGGCGGCCGAATATATCCGCCAGGGCAAACCGGGTCAGCTGCGGCTTGATGACGCCGGAGTCGAGCTTGGAAATGTCGAGCAATTCATTAAACAGGGTTTCCAGCGCCGCGACCGAATCGTTGATGCTGGAAACGAGCTTGGCGTCCTGCGGGTCGTGCACCCTGTCGGCCAGTGCGGACGCGAACAGACCGACCGCATGCAACGGCTGGCGCAGGTCGTGACTCGCCGCCGCAAAAAACTGGGTCTTGGAGCGATTGGCCTGCTCGGCGCCAATCCGCGCGTGCTCAAGGTCGATGTTTTGCGCGGCCAGCCGGTCGGCCAGAACCTGCTTTTCGAACCGGTTGCGCAGCGACTCGAGCAGCATGCGGTTATGGTTGCGCGCGAACGACATGAGCCCCAGCGTTATCGCCAGCGTTATGGCGCTGAGCATGTAATGGGGTACGTCGCCTTCGTAAGCATTGCGCGCGATAAACGGCACCAATGCCGGCAGCACGAATGAATAGAACGACGGAATATGCGCGCCGAGCATCGGCACTGCGGCGGAAGTCATGCCGAATACCAGGATGGTCAGCACGGACTGGGAAAGATAATGCCCGGAGATATAAAACACGATTGCGGTCGATCCCCACATCACGCCTGACAGGCAGGCGCCCGCAGCCCACAGGACTGCGGCGTCGCTGGGATTTTTGAACTTGAAGCCGGCCGCGCGGCTGTTAAAGTAAAGCACGAGACGCGTGCCTTGAAAGATTGTGATGCCCGCGAGCCACGCAAAAACGGTCGCCGGCGGAAGCTCGTCCAGCATGACGGCGGTCAGCATCAGCGCACCCGCCATATTGCCGGCGATCGACGTCGGCAACTGACGATAGAGAATGCCGACCTGCTCTGCGTGGATCAACGCGCCGAGTTTCGACTCGGAAAGCGTTTTTCTTGCGGCCCTTCGTTTGCGGTACTGCATCATGGGCTACCTGGGCCGCGGAGTCTTCGGCAGTTGCAGGCCCAGTTTGCCGACTGCAATTACCGCTTGCGTTCGGTTCGACACGTTGAGCGTTTTGAGGATGGCGGTCACGTGAATTTTAACCGTGCCCTCGGCAAGGCCGAGATCGCGGCAAATCAGCTTGTTCGGTTTGCCCTGCACCAACAGCGCCAGCACGTCGGATTGCCGTTCAGTCAGGCCGATCGCGTGCGGCGCCAGCATTTTTCCGCTGTCGCTGGCTTCGGCGGCGAGAAGCAGCGCCGGTTCGGGGGTTCCCTCGTGATGCCGCAACACCTCTGTTGGCAGATAAACGCCGCCGGCCAGGACGAGGCGCAAGGCATTCAGCAGCAATTGCGACGATGTCGTCTTGGGGATGAACCCCATGGCGCCGGTTTCGATGGCCCGCGTCACGGTTGCCGGATGCTCCGAAGCAGACAGCACCACGGTAGGCACTGCCGGATAGCGCCGACGCAACTCCGCCAGCGCGTCATTGCCGTCGATGTCCGGCAACCCGAGGTCGAGCAGGATAAGGTCGAGGTCCGGATGGCTGTCCGCCGCCGTTATTCCCTCGGCGAAGTTCTGCGCCTCGATTAATTTGATATCCGCGTCGAGCACCGTCAGCACGTGATGCAGCGCCTCGCGAATCAACGGGTGGTCGTCGATGATCAGAATTTTCACGGACCTCCCCCGAATTTTCCGCGTTTTTTTATCGACCGGCAGCCATGCGGACGGCATTGCTGACTATCAGTCTATTACAAATTTTGCGCGCTTCATACTGTTGGCGCGCTGCGCGTTGAAACGGTGTCTGCTAGCCCTTTTAGGCTACTCCCACTGCCGTATTCACCTTCCTCCAGACAGTCAGCATACTTTTCGCATGGAGGTGGGGGCTCCATGCGCGTTGCCGGTGCGCGGTTGCCGGCGCCCAGTCGAGGAGGTGACTATGAACACGAAATCCGAGCGGCCCATCATGCTAACTGCCGTCGTTAACGACGCCGGCGCCGCAGCTCAAACAAGTTCCATACAACGTTTGAGGCTGGTAAAGGCCATCGACGAGAGGCCAGCATACGATCGATTTGGGCTCGCCAAATGCGCGGTGGGATTGGCAGGAGTTGCACTCGTTGTCGCGATCGGCATACATGCAACGATAAGCATTGCGCTTCCTACCTCGAATGCCGCCGCCGGTGTTGCGGCGAGCACACGCGAGCAAATGCGTGCGCAGCAGCATCGCCAGCAGGTGTTGGAAGAGCGGCGTGCACGCTTCGAAAACGGGGGGCAGCGCAGCCACCGGGCGACCGAGCGTGTTGAATTGCCCAAAGATCTGCCAATGGAACTGCTTTAATG
>JBKJMN010000321.1:0-11689 GCA_046596405.1 Burkholderiales bacterium | reverse complement strand
CCGAGCATCAGGTATTCCATCAGCGCCTTTTGCACGTGCAACCGGTTCTCCGCTTCATCCCACACGACGCTTTGCGGACCGTCGATGACCTCGGCGGACACTTCCTCGCCGCGGTGGGCCGGCAGGCAATGCATGAAGAGCGCATCGGGCCTGGCCATGCGCATCATTTCCGCATCGACCTGCCAGTCTTCGAAATCGTGCTTGCGCTCGGCGTCTTCGGCTTCCATGCCCATGCTGGTCCACACGTCGGTGGTGATCAGGTCGGCGTCGCGCGCGGCTTCGAGCGGATCGCTGAACGACTCGAAATGGCTGTCGTCGTAAATGCCGGCGCGCTCGGATTCGACCTCGTAGCCGGGCGGCGTGGAGACATGGACGTTGAAGTCGAGGATCGTCGCCGCCTGCAGCCAGGTGTTGCAAACATTGTTCGAGTCGCCTATCCAGGCAACGGTCTTGCCGCGGAGCGAGCCGCGGTGCTCGATATACGTAAAGATGTCGCCCATGATCTGGCACGGGTGGTACTCGTTGGTCAGTCCGTTGATTACCGGCACACGGGAACTCGACGAGAAGCGCTCGATGATCGATTGCTCGAACGTGCGGATCATCACGATGTCGACCATGCGTGAGATGACGCGCGCAACGTCTTCAAGCGGCTCGCCGCGGCCCATCTGCGTGTCGCGAGTCATCAGCGTGATGACCGAGCCGCCGAGTTGGTTGAAGCCGGCCTCGAAAGATACGCGCGTGCGCGTCGAATGCTTTTCGAACACCATCGCGAGCGTGCGGTCGACGAGCGGCTGGTACGGCTCGTAGCGTTTGAACTTATCCTTGATCCACCGCGCGCGCGCGAACAGGTACTCGTACTCGTCGAGAGTAAAGTCCTTGAACTGCAAATAGTGGCGGAGTTCCACGGCTAAAAGACCGGCGCAAAAACCGCCTAAGCGGTTCTTACGGCGGGCTGGGCCTGGCTGCTGCGCGCGAGAAAATCGGCGATCAGCGGTGCCAGGATGGCGATCAGCTGGCCGGCCTCGTCGCGATTGATTACGAGGGGCGGCAGCAGGCGGATCACATTATCGTTGGTGACGTTGATCAGGAGGCCGGCAGCCAGCGCGCTTTTTACGAGCTCATCGCACGGATACGCGAGCTCGATGCCTATCATCAGACCCATATTGCGGATGTCGCGCAACCCGGCGATACCCTGCAACTGTTGGGCGAATCCGTCGTGTATGAATTGGCCCATCGCGACGGCGTTCGCCATTAGCTGGTCCTGCTCGATGATGTCGAGAGTGACCAGCGCCGCGGCGCACGCGAGCGGATTGCCGCCGAACGTCGAGCCGTGATTGCCCGGCTTGAACACGCCGGCGGCCGGGCCTGCCGCGATACACGCGCCGATGGGCACGCCTGACGCCAGGCCCTTGGCGAGCGTCATTACGTCGGGTTTAACGCCCGAGTGCTGAAAAGCGAACCATTTGCCGGTGCGCCCGACGCCGCTTTGCACTTCGTCGAGCATCAGCAGCCAGCCGTTGGCGTCGCAGATTTCGCGCAGTCCGTGCAGGTATTCGGGGTGGCAGATGTTGATGCCGCCTTCGCCCTGCACCAGTTCGACCAGCACGGCGACGACGTTGCGGTTGTTTTCGGCGACTTTCTTGATCGCCGCGAAATCATCGAAAGGCACGCGCGCGAACCCCGGCACCAGCGGCTCGAAGCCGGCCTGCACCTTGCGGCTGCCGGTCGCCGAGAGCGTCGCGATGGTGCGGCCATGGAATGCTTTCTCCATGACGATGATCGCGGGCATCTCGATGCCTTTATGGTGGCCGTAAAGACGCGCAATCTTCAGCGCGGCTTCGTTGGCCTCGCAGCCCGAATTGCAGAAAAAGACTTCGTCCATGCCTGAAATCGCCGCCAGGCGCGCGCCGAGCGCTTCCTGATTTTCGATTTCGTAGACGTTGGACGTGTGAACGAGTCGCGCCGCCTGCGCGGTCAATGCCTGCACGAACCGCGGGTGGCTGTGGCCGATGCCGACCACGGCAATGCCGGCGAGCGCATCGAGATAGCGTTTGCCCTGCTTGTCCCACAGCCAGCAGCCCTCGCCGCGTTCGAACGTGACGGGCAGCCTTTTATAGGTGTGCATTACGTGCGACATGAAAATCCGCTCTCAAAACAATACGGCGGCTGCCGCCGCCGTGTGTTTACCGCTGTCCAGTGCCTATATTTATCCAAACAGGAGTCCTGATGCAAGCGAAATTTTGGCGTGGCTGCGGCCGGTAAAATGGCGCGTCTTCGTTTTCCCGCCCGATATGGTGACGGTATCAGGCGCAATAAGCAGAACTGTGCCGGGACTGAGTTGGGAACGGGCCGCGCGCGAGCGGCGGCGCGGGAAGATTTCGCTGGCCCCGGCGCCAGTTGGCGCGAGGGCGGAGGAGGAGATAACTTAGGCCATCGCCTTGACGGCGGCGGACAGGCGGCTCTTGTGGCGCGACGCTTTGTTCTTGTGCACGATTCGCTTGTCGGCGATCGAATCGAGCACCTTGGTTGATTCGCGCAGGACGGCGCGGGCCGCGACTTTATCGCCGGCTTCGATTGCCTTGCGTACGCGCTTGATTGCGCTGCGCAGCTCGGAGCGCTGGCTCGCGTTGAGCACGCGGCGTTTTTCGCTTTGGCGCGCCGCTTTGCGGGCGGATGCTATATTGGCCATATTGACTCCACAAAACCGGTGGTGAAAAAGGGCGCTATGATACGAGCGTTCCACCCGTTTAGCAAGAAGAATCAACAGTTTTCCACCGGCCTCATTCCCTGCAGCCCATGAACCTTTTGAAAGCGCTCGCGGCAGTCAGCAGCATGACTCTGCTGTCGCGCATTTTAGGCTTTGTCCGCGACACGGTCGTCGCGCGCGCGTTCGGCGCGGGACTCGCGACCGACGCATTTTTTGTCGCGTTCAAAATCCCCAATCTGCTGCGCCGGCTGTTCGCCGAAGGCGCGTTTGCCCAAGCGTTCGTGCCGATCCTCGCGGAATACAAGAACCGGCGCGGTGAGGCTGACACGCGCGTGCTGGTCGATCATGTTGCCGGGGTGCTCGCGCTGGCGCTCGCGGTCGTGACGCTGATCGGCATTGCGGCGGCACCCTTCATTGTCTACGTAAGCGCGCCCGGTTTTGCGGCGACACCGCAAAAATTCGCGCTCACGATCGATTTATTGCGCATCACGTTTCCGTACATCTTTTTTATCTCGCTGGTGTCGCTGGCCGGCGGCATTCTCAATACGTACAGCCGGTTCTCGGTGCCTGCATTGACCCCGGCATTGCTCAATCTCACCTTTATCGGCTTCGCGCTGTGGGCGGCGCCCTATTTCGACCCGCCCATCAAGGCGCTCGCGTGGGCGGTCTTTTGCGGCGGCGTGCTGCAGCTCGCGCTGCAGGTCCCGTTTCTCCTGCGGTTGAAAATGTTGCCGCGCTTCAAGCTCGATTTCAAAGATGCGGGCGTCGCGCGCGTGTTGCGCCAGATGGGTCCGGCGGTTTTCGGCGTGTCAATCGGCCAGGTCAGCCTGCTGATCAACACGATCTTCGCGTCTTTCCTGGTTTCCGGCAGCGTCTCATGGTTGTATTACGCCGACCGGCTCATGGAATTTCCCACCGGGTTGCTCGGCGTCGCACTCGGCACCATTTTGCTGCCGAGTCTCGCCAAACATTATTCGGACCAGTCGCCGGCTGAATATTCGAAGCTGCTCGACTGGGGACTGCGACTCACGCTGATGCTCGCATTGCCGGCGGCGGCGGCGCTGGCAGTGCTCGCAGTGCCGTTGATCGCTACGCTGTTTCATTACGGGCAGTTTTCCGAGCACGACGTATTCATGACACGCAATGCATTGGTTGCCTACAGTGTCGGCCTGCTGGGGTTGATTCTCGTCAAAGTGCTCGCGCCGGGTTTTTACGCGCGCCAGAACATCCGCACACCGGTAAAAATTGCGCTCATCTCGCTGGCCGCAACGCAGGCGCTGAACTTCGCATTCATCGGCTGGCTGCAGCATGCCGGGCTGGCGCTGGCGATCGGGCTCGGCGCGTGTCTGAACGCAGGATTGCTTTACTACAAATTGCGGCAGTTCCACATTTACGCGCCCCAACCGGGGTGGGCGAAATTTGCGCTTAAAATCGTGCTCGCAATTGTGGCAATGGGCGCGTGCCTGAAATTTTCTGCAGGCCCCGATGCCGCGTGGCTCGCCACGAACGGGCTTATCAAAGTGTGGCGACTTACCGGGGTAGTGCTGCTTGGCGGCGTCACCTACTTCGCGGCGTTGTGGGCGCTCGGATTTCGGTTGCGCGACTTCGTGCAGCGCGCGGCTTAGGCTTGTTAGCTTGAGCAATCGGCGCGGCGGCGGTATGCTACGCGCTCTGTGAAAATCCTACCGTGTATTTGCGCGCCGGCATTTTTCAGCCATTTCTTCAGGCCGCCTTCGCGGTGACCCGTTTCTCACGTCGTGGTCGTGGCTGACACTCCGGATAAGTAATCTGACAACCTAAAAGAAGTCGCCATGCACAGACGTGAATTCAGCAGCGCAATTTTTCACACTCTCGGCATTGCCGCGATAGGGTGTTTCGCCCACCTGTCTGCCCCGGCCCACGCTCAGGTTTCGCTCAAGGTTTCCGCGATACCCGACGAGGCGCCCACCGAACTACAGAGAAAATTTACGCCGCTGGGCGGATACCTCGAAAAAGAAATCGGCATGAAGGTTGAGTTCATCCCGGTAACGGATTACGCCGCGGTGGTCGAGGGGTTGGCCGCACGCAAGCTCGACCTGGTGTGGCTCGGCGGATTCACATTCGTGCAGGCGCGCCTGCGCACCGGGAATGCGATCCCGATCGTGCAGCGTGAAGAAGACAAGGTGTTTACCAGCAAATTCATTGCAAATGCCGGTGCCGGCATCAACAGCCTCGCCGATCTGAAGGGCAGGAATTTCACCTTCGGATCGGTGTCCTCGACGTCCGGTCACCTGATGCCGCGCTACTTTCTGCAGCAGAACAAAATCAATCCCGAAACGGATTTCAAGCGCGTTGCGTACTCGGGCGCGCACGACGCTACTGCTTTGCAGGTCGAATCCGGCAAGGTGGAGGCGGGCGTATTGAACGCGTCGGTGTGGGACAAGCTGTTGCAGGACAAGAAAGTCGACGGCAGCAAGATCAAGGTGATTTACACGACGCCGCCGTATTTCGACTATAACTGGACCGTGCGCGGTGATCTCGAACCGGCGCTCGTCAAAAAACTAACGGACGCATTCCTCAAGCTCGACCCCAAGAATCCCGCGTACAAGGAAATCCTGGATCTGCAGCGCGCGAGCAAATTCATCCCGACCAATGCGGATAACTACAAAGGCATCGAGTCGGCAGCCCGCGCGGCGGGGCTACTCAAGTAACGGCCTCCTGCGTTGAGCCTCAATCTCAGCGGCGTCAGGCTGGTCCATCCCAACGGTCATTGCGCCATCAACGACGTGAGCCTGCAGGTCGACGCCGGCGAGCGAGTGGCAATTATCGGTCCGTCCGGCGCCGGCAAGACAACTCTGTTGCGCTTGATATCAACGGCCTTGCGGCCAACCAGCGGCAATGTCAACGTGCTTGGCGTCGACCCGTGGCGGCTCGGCCCGCCAGCATTGCGCCGGTTACGTGCGCGGATTGGCATGGTGCATCAGTCGCCGCCGATTCCACTGCGCCAGCGCGTGGTGACTGCAGTGCTCGGCGGCAGGCTCGGCGCATGGCCGTTGTGGAAGGCCCTTGGTTCATTGGCTTATCCGGCCGATATCGCCGGCGCGCGCGAGCGCCTCGATCGTATGGAAATCGGGGACAAGCTGTTCGAGCGTTGCGACCGGCTGTCGGGCGGGCAGTTGCAGCGCGTGGGAGTGGCACGCGTGCTCTACCAGCAGCCCGAGCTGGTGCTCACGGACGAACCGGTGTCGGCGGTAGATCCCGCCTTGTCGGATCGCGTAATCGGCGAGTTGAGCCGTGAAGCGCAGTCGCGCGGCGTTACGCTGATCGCGAGTCTGCACGCGGTGGACCTTGCGCTCCACTGGTTTCCCCGGATTGTCGGGATACGCGGGGGCGAAATTTCCTTCGATCTGCCGCCGGAACGCGTGAGCGACGAGATGCTGCGTGAGTTGTATGCGTCGGAGTCGGCAGTGGTGCCGACGCAGACCAACCGGCCCCTTGAGATATCCGCGCCGGGGATCAGGCGCAAGCCTCTGTGTTCGTAGCGCGGGCATGAGATGCCGGCGGTGAATCCGCAGATCCCCCCGGCGCGCGACCCTGCCGCGCTGCCGCGCTTCGCGCTCACGGCGGTGATCGTACTTCTGTTGTGGCCCGGTTTTAAACTCGTCGAGTTTGATCCGGGTATGCTCTTCGATCCGCGCAACCGCGAGACGATGGGCAGGTTTCTCGGTAATTTTTTCCCCCTTGCGCTCTCGGCCGATTTTCTGCGTCTGGTCGTCAAGTCGACGCTGGAAACTCTGGCAATCGCAACCGCCGGAATGACCGTCGCGCTGGTCATCGCGGCGCCGCTTTCGCTGCTGGTTACGCGCAGCCTTTCCATTTCGCGCATCGGACCAGGGGGCGGCCGCTGGGAAGGGCGTGTTCTTCGCGTGCCGATGCGTCTTGTGCTTATGCTTTTGCGCAGCGTTCCCGAGATCGTGTGGGCGCTTCTGTTCGTGCGCGCCGTGGGGCTAGGGCCGGCCGCCGGGGTGCTCGCGATCGGCATCACTTACGGCGGCATGCTCGGCAAGGTCTACGCGGAGATTTTCGAATCCGGCGATACGCGGCCGACGGTCGCATTGCTTGAATCCGGCAGCGGGCGCATCGCGGCGTTCGTCTACGGGATGCTGCCCGTCGCACTACCGGAACTGGTCTCGTATACGGTATACCGATGGGAGTGTGCGGTGCGCGCGTCGGTGATCATGGGCTTTGTCGGCGCCGGCGGTCTCGGCATGCAGATCGAACTTTCGATGCGCATGTTAAGCGGCGGTGAGGTAAGCACCATGCTGATCATATTTCTGCTGCTGGTCGTGCTCGCCGACAGTATCAGCGCCGGCCTGCGCAAGGTGATCGATTGAGGCGGTCGTATTGGATAGTAGTGGCGATGCTGCTGGCGGCGGTTGTCGGCAGCTTCGTCTTTCTCGCGCTCGACGTAGGGCAGTTGTTCTCGGCAGAATCCGCGGTGCAGATGTGGAAATACTGCGTGCAGTTTTTTCCGCCGGATCTATCGCACGCCTATCTTGTCCAGGCATGGCGCGGCACGCTCGAGACGATCGCGATTTCCGCCATCGGTACTTTGCTTGCAGCGGTTTGCGGCATGTTGCTCGCATTGCCCGGCTCGGGACGCTGCGGGTTGGCCGCGAGATGGGTGGCGCGGTTGGTGCTCAATTTTCTGCGCTCGATCCCGGAGCTCGTATGGGCAGCGTTAATGGTATTCGCGGTCGGGCTGGGTCCGTTCGCCGGCACGCTGGCGCTTGCTCTGCACACGACCGGGGTTATCGGCCGTCTGTTTGCGGAAACTCTCGAAAATGCACCGCCGGAAGCGGCGCGCGCATTGCAACTGGCGGGGGCGCCGGCAGTTACCGCATTTCTGTACGGGACTATGCCCAATGTGGTCGCACAGTTCGTCGCTTACACCCTTTATCGCTGGGAAATCAATATTCGTATGGCGGCGATACTGGGTGTTGTTGGCGCGGGCGGGCTGGGGCAGATGCTTTATATGAGTTTGTCGCTGTTTCAGCAGCCGCAGGCAATGACCATCATCATGGCAATGCTCGTGCTGGTCGCAATCGTCGACGGCGCCAGCGCCGGGTTGCGTCGCTGGATGGAAAAATGAACGGGCAGTCTGGCACTCAACCTCCGTCAGATGATCTTAACGGCAATTGCCATGTTGGAATCACCCGTTACAGATCGTACTCAATCTTCGCTTTGCCGTGCACCGCGCCGTCGACTACTTTGCGCGACAGGTGGGGAGCGAACATTTCAATGAAATCGTAAACGTAACCGCGCAAATACGCGTTGCGCGGCACGCCGATGCGCGTCGTGCTCGACTCGAACAGGTGGCTCGCATCCATCGCACGCAAATTGGTATCGCGCTCGGGGTCGAATGCCATGTGCGCGAGGATACCGATGCCGAGGCCGAGCGCGACGTAGGTCTTGATGATGTCTGAATCGATCGCGGTCAGCACCACGTTCGGCTTGAGGCCGCGCGTTTCGAATGCATGATTGATTTGCGAGCGCCCGGTGAACGCAAAATCGTACGTAATGATCGGATGCCTGGCAATCTCTTCGAGTGTCAGCGATTTTTGCCGCAGGATAGGGTGGTCCGGCGGCGCGATCACGCAGCGGTTCCACGCGTAGCACGGCAGCATGATGAGCTCTTCGAAGCTGCCGATCGCTTCGGTCGCAATGCAGAAGTCGGCCTGGCCGGCGAGCGTGTACTGGCAGACCTGCATCGGGTTGCCCTGCACCAGGCCGAGCTTTACCTTAGGGTAACGCTGGCTGAAACGCTGCACGATTGCGGGCAGCGCGTAGCGTGCCTGGGTATGGGTGGTCGCGATCGTCAGCTTGCCGCTGTCTTCGTCTGAAAAATCCCTGGCGGCTTGTTTGAGGTTGTCGGTCTCGTTAAGAATGCGCTGCGCGATTTCAATGATCGCCTTTCCCGGCGGCGTCACGGCGCTGACCCGTTTGCCATTGCGGACGAAAATTTTCACGCCAAGTTCTTCTTCCAGCAATTTGATTTGCTTGCTGATGCCTGGCTGGGACGTGTGCAGTTTGGTCGCAGCGACCGACAGGTTAAGCCCCTGTCGCTCGACTTCGACCATGTAGCGTAGCTGTTGTAACTTCATGATATTATTTAGTAAAAAAATTAAGTTATAAGATAATAACATGATATTCGTTATAGATATAACCGGGCCTTGCTAATATTGCGCCCGGTCAACGAAACCCGCAGGCTATTCATGTACCTGTACGATGAAATCGATCAGCGGCTGGTGAATGAGCGAGTCGCGCAGTTTCGCGACCAGACCCGGCGACTTCTCGCCGGAGAGCTGTCCGAAGACGACTTTCGCCCGCTTAGACTGCAAAATGGTCTATATATTCAGCGGTTTGCGCCGATGTTGCGGGTCGCCATTCCATACGGCCTGCTGGCTTCACGACAATTGCGCGCGCTCGCTTACATTGCGCGCAAATGGGACCGCGGCTACGGCCATTTCAGCACCCGTCAAAACATTCAGTTCAACTGGCCGAAACTGGAAGACATCCCAGACATTCTGGAAAAGCTCGCGACCGTGCAAATGCACGCGATCCAGACCAGCGGCAACTGCATCAGGAATACGACGACCGACCATTTTGCGGGCACTGCGCCGGATGAAATCGTCGATCCGCTCGTGTGGTGCGAAATCATCCGGCAGTGGTCGACCTTCCACCCGGAATTTGCCTACCTGCCGCGCAAATTCAAAATCGCGGTGAGCGGAAGCGAGGCGGATCGTGCCGCCACGCAGGTTCATGACATCGGATTGCAGGCGCGGCGGGATGCCGCAGGTAATGTAGGGTTTCGCGTACTGGCCGGCGGCGGCCTCGGCCGCACGCCGCTCATTGGCGCGGTCATGCGTGAGTTCCTCCCGTGGCAGGATTTGATTACGTACTTGGACGCGATACTGCGCGTCTACAACCGCCACGGCCGCCGTGACAACAAATATCGCGCGCGCATCAAGATTCTCGTCAAGGAACTCACGCCCGAAGTATTCCGCGCGCAGGTCGAAGAAGAATGGTCGCATCTCGAAGGGGGCGCCGCGACGCTGTCTTCCGATGAAGTGCAACGCATCGAACAACGTTTCACGCGCCCGCGCTATCGCAAATCCGAGGCGTTGTCGTCGGGCCATGTGCTGGCGGTGGCAAGCGATAAGGCGTTCGGCAATTGGGTGCGGCGCAATGTGCAGCCGCACAAGGTTGCCGGCTATGCGGCGGTCACATTGTCGCTGAAGAAAACCGGTGTGCCGCCGGGCGACGCGACTGCCGACCAGATGGACGCGGTTGCCGACCTCGCCGATCGTTATAGTTTTGGCGAGCTACGCGTTTCGCACGAGCAGAATCTGATTCTCGCCGACGTGCGGTTGTCCGACTTGTACGAGCTTTGGCAGGAAGCAAAAGCGCTCGGCCTGGCGACACCCAATATCGGGCTGCTCACGAACATCATCGCGTGCCCCGGCGGCGATTTCTGCTCGCTCGCCAACGCCAAGTCTATTCCCGTCGCCGAGGCTATCCAGCGGCGGTTCGACGATCTCGACTACCTGCACGATATCGGTGAACTGGACCTCAACATATCCGGTTGCATGAATTCGTGCGGCCACCATCATATCGGCCACATCGGCATCCTCGGCGTCGACAAGCAGGGCGCCGAGTACTATCAAATTTCCATCGGCGGCGCGCAGGGCAACGCGGCCGCGCTCGGCAAAGTGCTGGGGCCGTCAGTATCGCAGGCGGAGGTCCCCGCCGTGATCGAGCAACTGATCGAGCTTTATCTCGAGCGGCGCGAAAGCGAAGCAGAGCGCTTCATCGACGTAGTGCGCCGTATCGGCCTCGAACCTTTCAAGGAATATGTCTATGGCAGTCATCATCCGGCAACGCCGGGTCGAACCCGACAGCTGGCTGCTGCTTAAGCCTGCCGCCGACGGCAGTATCGCGATTCCGCCCGCGGGCGACGTGATCGTGCCGCTTGCCGCGTGGCGCGAGCACCGCGCGGCGCTGCTCGCGCGTACGGGCCGGTTGGGCGTGTGGCTCGACGGCACGGACGACCCCGCGCGGATCGTCGGCGACCTGCAACACTTCGCTTTGATAGCCGTCAATTTCCCGCAGTTCACCGACGGTCGCGGCTATTCGATTGCGCGCGTGCTGCGCGAACGCTATGGTTGGCAGGGCGAGTTGCGAGCGGTCGGCGACGTGTTGCGCGATCAACTGTTCTATCTGTCCCGCTGCGGGTTCGACGCGTTCGCCTTGCGGGCGGGCGAGGATGCGCAGTCGGCGTTGACCGCATTCGACGATTTCAGCGAAGGCTATCAAACGTCCGTCGAGCGGCCGCAGCCTTTGTTCCGCCGGCGCAGCCAGGCGGCGCCGGACCGGGCATGAACCGATGAGCAAACCGTTAGGCATAGTGCATCTGGTCGGCGCCGGTCCCGGGGCGCCCGATTTGCTCACGGTGCGCGCCGCGCGCCTGCTCGCTCAAGCGGACATCGTGTTTTATGACGCGCTCGTGCATCCCGAGACGATTGCGCTCGCGCTGCGCGCGGAAAAGATCGCGGTCGGCAAGCGCTGCGGCAAGCATTCCACCCAGCAGCGCTTCATCAACAAGCGCCTGATCGACGCCGCGCGCAAGCACGCTGTCGTCGTGCGCCTGAAGGGCGGTGACCCGATGATGTTCGGCCGCGCCCAGGAGGAAATCGACGCACTGCACGCCGCCGGGATTCAATGCGAAGTCACGCCGGGGATCACCGCCGCACTGGCGGCGAGCGCTGATTTGAAAATCTCGCTTACACGGCGTGGCGTCAGCCGCAACGTCAGTTTCGTCACGCCGCGCGTTGGCGCCGGTGAAGACGCAAGCGATTGGGTGGCGAGCGTTTGCGGCGCCGACAGCGCTGTCATGTATATGGCGGCGGGGCAGGCAGCGGCGATTGCAGCGGCGCTCATTGC
>JBKJMN010000172.1:0-11243 GCA_046596405.1 Burkholderiales bacterium | reverse complement strand
TGATGTACCCGGCCGATGGCATTCCGGGTTACCCGCGCGAGCAGTTCATCGGCGATCTCTTAAACGAGCACGAAAGCGAAATCCGCCGCTGCCTCGCCAAAGGCGCGTGCAAAGTGCAGATCGATTTCACCGAGGGCCGCCTCGCGATCAAGCTCGACCCTTCCGGCAACCTGCTCCACAGTTTCATCGACCTTAATAATCTCGCCCTCGCGCGGTTCAGCGATGCGGAGCGCGCGTTGCTCGGCGTGCACACCTGCCCTGGCGGCGACCGTGATTCGACGCACAGCGCGGATGTCGACTATTCGGAGCTTCTGCCGAGCCTGTTCGAGCTCAAAGTCGGCAACTTTTATATTGCGCTCGCCGGCGAACGCGACCCGCTGCGCGTGCTCAAGATCATTCAGAAGCACATGAAGGCCGGGCAGCGGATTTTCGTTGGCGTGATCGCGCCGATCGATCCACGCATCGAGACCGCGGAACAGGTTCGTGCCCGGGTGATGCAGGCCGCCGAGTACATTCCGCTCGACCAGCTCGGCACCACGGATGATTGCGGGTTTTCGCCGTTCAGCGACGACACGTCGACCAGCAGGGACGTGGCCTTCTCGAAAATCGCCGCGCGCATAGCGGGCACCGCGGCAGCCGCCGCGCAGCTTGGCTGACCCGTGCCGGAAAACCCGGAAATAGAAGAAGGACTGCTGCGCTCGGTTGCGCTGCAAAATTCGCAGAGTATTCTCGTCGCGCGCCAGCGCGCCGAAGCCGCGCTGAGCAACGCGCAGGAAGAACTGCGCGAATCCCACGCGCGCATCGCCAGCATTCTCGACCGGCTGCAACTCGCGATGGACGCGGCGGAGCTTGGCGAATGGAGCTGGGACGCAGCTTCCGACGCGATGAACATGGGCGCGCGCGCGCGGGCGATTTTCGGCATTCCGGGGACCGGCGAGATCACGCGGTCGGAACTGCGCCAGTTGCTGCACGGCAGCGACGCCGAGCGGGCGCACAGGATGCTGCAGCGGGCCATTGCCGGGCATGAGGATTACAACATCGAGTATCTCGTCGATCTGCCCGGCGGCGGTCAACGCTGGGTGTCCACGCGCGGCCGCAATCTCTACGCCGCCGACGGGTCCGTTTCCGGCATGACCGGCGTGGTGCAGGACATCACCGGGCGCAAACGCATCGAGCAGGCACTGGAGGAAGAAGCGCGCGTGCTCGAATTGCTCAATGAAACCGGCAAGGTCGTCGCATCGACTCTGGACCTTAAAACTCTCCTGCAAACGGTTACGGATAAAGCCACGGAACTGAGTAACGCGAAGTTCGGCGCGTTCTTCTACAACACGACGGGCGAGGATGGCGAGGCCTTTCTGCTGTATGTGCTCTGCGGCGCGCCGCCCGCGGCGTTCGAGAAGTTCGGCAATCCGCGCGCGACCGCGTTGTTCGGCCCGACCTTCAACGGCGCGCCGCCGATTCGCTGCGACGACGTATTGATCGATCCGCGCTACGGACAATGGGCGCCGCATCACGGCATGCCCAAAGGGCATTTACCGGTGCGCAGCTACCTCGCGGTGCCGGTGATCTCCCGCGCGGGCGAAGTCATCGGCGGCCTTTTTTTCGGCCACCCGGACACCGGGATTTTCACCGAGCGCGCGGAACGCATTGTCGTCGGCGTCGCTGCGCAGGCCGCCGTCGCAATCGACAACGCGCGGCTCTACGACGCCGCCCACAAAGCCGCCGAAGAGCGCCGGCATTTGCTCGACAGCGAGCGCTCCGCGCGCAATGCCGCCGAGCGCGCGGGCGAAATAAAAGACCGCTTCCTGGCCACGCTGTCGCACGAGTTGAGAACGCCGCTCTCCGCCATACTCGGCTGGTCGCAAGTACTGAAAACCCGCGTTCACAATGACGCCGAGATCCGCAAAGGCCTCGAGGTCATCGAGAGAAATGCGCGGGTGCAGACGAAGCTGATCGAGGACCTGCTCGACATCAGCCGCATCACGTCGGGCAAGGTGCGGCTCGACGTGCAGCCGGTTGTGCCCATCACTTTCGTCGAAGCCGCGATTGAATCGGTACGCCCGTCCGCCGACGCCAAGGGCATCCGGCTCGAAAAAGTGCTCGACCCCGGCGCCGGGCCCGTGGCCGGCGATCCCAGCCGGCTGCAGCAGATCGTGTGGAACCTGCTGTCGAACGCGATCAAGTTCACGCCGAAAGGCGGCAAGGTCCAGATCTGCCTGGCGCGCGTCAACTCGCACATTGAAATCGGCATTGCCGACACCGGTATCGGCATTCAGCCCGAATTCATCGATTATGTGTTCGAGCGTTTCGCGCAGGGCGACGACTCGACCACGCGCAAGTACGGCGGCCTCGGACTAGGCCTCTCCATCGTGAAGCATTTGGTGGAACTCCACGGCGGCACCGTGCGCGCGCAAAGCCCCGGCGAAAACAAGGGCGCGACTTTTTCCGTGCACCTGCCGTTAACGGTGGTGCACGAGTCGACCGCCGCCGGCCCGCGGTTGCATCCGGAAAGCGTCGAGCTCGTACCGCAGTTCAGCATGCTCGATCTGACCGGCATCAGGATTCTCGTGGTTGACGACGAACCCGACGCGCGCGAACTGGTGCGGCGTGTGCTGTCGGATTGCCGGGCCGTCGTCACCACGGCAAGCAGTGCGGACGAAGCGCTCGCGACGTTGCAGCGCGAGCGCGTCCAGGTCCTCGTAACCGACATCGGGATGCCCGACGTAGACGGCTTCGAGTTGCTGCGGCGCGTACGCGCGCTGGGCGCGACGGGCGGAGGCAATGTGCCCGCGATCGCGCTGACTGCATTCGCGCGCTCCGAAGACCGTACGCGCGCGCTGCGCGCCGGGTTTCAGGTCCACGTATCGAAACCGGTGGAACCTGCCGAATTGATCGCTACCGTCGCGAGCCTAGTCGGACGCACGGAAGGATTCCACACGTAGACGGTCGCGCCGTCGCGGGACGCATCTGACCCGCCGAAACCTTCCTCTATCGTCGCGGCGTTGTGCCGTTTAGGCCCCTCACTTCTTCAAGACCGGCGCCCGTCCTCAAACACCGCGTTGGGAAACTCGTTCGCGCTAGTGGCCGCGTCCGGCGAAGATTTTTGCGTCTTGGCGGTGGCCGGAACACCCGATTTAGCGGCGGAGTGGTCTTTTGCCGTGCTTATCCGCAGCGGCGCCGGGCCGCGCTGCTTGCGCGCCGTTGCTGACGGTTTGCCGCGCAGCGTCTGCTTGTGCGGCTTCTTGCCCGTGCGTGCCGTTTTCATGTTGTCTCCTCGTACGTGAATGCCCTCCATAGCAGGGGCATTGCGAGCGCGCATTACGCCGCGCCTAGTCAGCCTACTGAACTTCACCGCCAACGGGAATCCGCCATGCGCCGATAGGCATGTAGGTGCACTGCCAACTTTGTCACGAAAGTCAGACGCGCTCTTACAAGAATTTAGCGCGCGTCTGATATCGAATGCAATTCATACGCTGCACCATCGACCCATTCATCCCGAGTCCGTCTTCCATCGGAGTCTTTGCCATTACCCCCGTTTTCACAAAACCCAAGTGCGCCCGGCGAGTATTGGGGCGGCATCCAGCACCCGAGCTGCAACACCCGGTTCGCGCAATCCGCGCAACCGCATCAATAAGCGGCCTGGAAGGTTGAGCAGCAAAATGCTGAGCCCCCACCACTGCTCCGGCCGCCGTCCCCCGACTGTGCCATTCTGAAGATGCGCGCCCGCCGCATTCCGCCGACTTTCAATAATTCCCTGATGGGGAGCACCAGCACCCGCATGTGTAAAGCGTGCAAGGAGGCGAGCAAAAGCGTTGTATTCAGCCGGCCGCTCGATTTTATGCGCGCGAAGAGCACGGGACGCAAGGCAGCCCCCGGGATGGTGGCCTGCCCGCGCTGCGGCACGCTGTGGGAGACTGCCCGCGCACCGGGCACCGCCGCCGCCCCCCTCAGCCCCGGGGGCGTGAAAAAACCATGAATACCAACATGCTGTTCATCGGCGCCGCGTTCGCTCTGGCGATCGCGCTGTTCGCGCATACGCAGCTAGCGCGCTTTACCGCCGGCCATGCCGCGGCGTTGCTTACGCGTATCGTGTTGATCGCGGTAGGCGCCGCGTTCGGTTATATCGCCGCGATTTACTCCGCGGGCGACCCCGTGCGGCCGGCCCTGCTATTTCTGATCGGCTTCGGTGCGGTGCATTTTCCGGCGGCGTTCATCCTTTGGGTCAAGCGCGAACGTGGCGAGGGAAAAACCTGAACGCGCGCGCCGCACGCATCGATTAAATGTGACCGGCGTTGTGAGCGTTCGACTCGTCCCGTATTCGTCTGTCAGTGCAATCCTATCGCCGAATGAGCATTCTGCTGCTGCATACACCCGGCGATCCTGTCACGATGGAAACTGTTCAACAGGCTTACGAGGAGTTGAGATGAACAATAAATCAGGTGGTAAAAATCAACAGTTGCCGAAGCAACCGCAGCAGTCGGGCGAACAGCATCCGAATCCCAAGTCGCGACTGAAAAGCGGTGGCCATACCGGCAGCAAGGATGCCGGGAATTCCGACGATTCGCCGGCCAAGCGCAAGCACCATTAGGCACGGCCGCGACCGCCTCACTTACCCTGACTTGATGCGCAACCGGGGTCGGAGGATGACTGCCGGCCCTGCGTCCTTTCGTCCACGAGTATTGCCGTCTATCCCTTATGCATAAATTCCAGTTCGACGGAGTGCCGGTCGCGCTGCTGCTGACATTGTCAGCGTGCGGCGACGTGGCGAAACTCGAGCGCAATGCCGACACGGGCCCCAATCCGGTCCTCGTCGCGCCGAACCATTCCGTATTGCCCACGGTTAGAATCGCGCCGGCGACCGGGTGGACCAGGGGCGCGACGCCGAGGCCCGCCGCCGGACTCGCCGTCAATGCGTACGCGGACGGGCTCGACCATCCGCGCTGGCTTTACGTGTTGCCCAATGGCGACGTGCTGGTAGCGGAAAACAATGCGCCGGCCAAGCCGGACGATCGCAAGGGCATCAGGGGCTGGATCATGGGGCTGCTGCAGAAACGGGCCGGAGCGGGTGTGCCAAGCGCCAACCGCATCACGCTTTTGCGCGACGCCGATGGTGACGGCGTGGCGGAGACGCGCACGGTCTTTCTCAAGGACCTGAATTCACCGTTCGGCATGGCACTGGTCGGCGACGATTTTTACGTCGCCGACACCGACGCGCTCATGCGCTACCAATACACGGCAGGCGCGACGAGCATCGACGGGGCCGGGGTCAAAGTCGCCGAACTGCCCGCCGGGCCGATCAATCACCATTGGACCAAGAACGTCATCGCCAGCCGCGATGGCGCGCGCCTGTATGTGACCGTCGGCTCGAACAGCAACGTGGCCGAGCGCGGCATGGAGAACGAGCGCAGTCGCGCCGCTATCCTCGAAGTCGAGCGGGCGACCGGCGCGACCCGCGTGTTCGCCGCCGGGCTGCGCAATCCGAACGGACTCGCATGGGAGCCTGCGAGCGGCGCGCTGTGGACGACGGTCAACGAGCGCGACGAGCTCGGCAGCGATCTCGTTCCCGACTACATGACATCCGTCAAGGACGGCGCATTTTACGGCTGGCCCTACAGTTATTACGGCCAACACGTTGACGCGCGCGTGCAGCCCCCGAATCCCGGCCTCGTCGCCAGCGCAATCGTGCCCGACTACGCGTTGGGCGCGCATACGGCTTCGCTAGGACTGGCGTTCTACCAAGGCCAACTGCTGCCGCCCAGGTATCAAGGCGGCGCTTTCATCGGCCAGCACGGATCGTGGAATCGTAATCCGCACAGCGGCTATCGCGTGATCTTCGTGCCGTTCGCAGGCGGGCGCCCTGCCGGTCAACCCGAGGAAGTGCTGACCGGCTTTCTCAACGCCGACGGCAAGGCCCAGGGCCGTCCGGTCGGCGTGGCGGTCGACCGCCGGGGTGCGGTGCTCGTTGCCGACGACGTAGGCAACGCCATCTGGCGCCTCACGCCCGCGGCAAAGTAGGCAGCGTCGGCGTATCGACTGCAAGGCGCTGCGATGCGTCCTACCCGTTAAACCGCCGTCGTCCGATATTGACAGCGAGCTGAAAGCCCTAACCTTTTGCCATCGGCGCGGATTCTGCGTGCAGTGTTCAGGAGTTGGCGATGATATTCGCGAAACTAGCAGGGCTGATATTGTCAGGCATGGTGTTCAGTGCCGGCGCGCTCGCGGGTCCGGTATCGGATACCGAGCTGAAAATTGCCCTGATCGGCAGTTGGGTTACGCCGCCTGATGGTAATGCGGATAAGGTTCCGGTCCCCTCGCGCCAGATATTCCAGGACGACGGCACGACGCAGTTGTTCATCTATGCAACCGCCGAATGCCGCATCCCCGCCGCGGCGATCGAAGGGCGGTGGACGATTAAGGATGGCGTGCTATCGACGCAAGTCACCGGAACAACCGACCCGCGGCTGATTGCAATCGGTCAGATTCAGAAGGTCGTCATTGTTTCCGTGGAGCAGGACAGGGTCGTATTCGACGCCGACAACGAATTGTTCGTCCGTGAAAAATCCGAGACTTGCTACCCCGCGGGGGCACGGCGGATATAGCGGTAGGTTTTTATTCATTCAAGGCAGGTTTTTATTCAACGCAGTGAACCAACAGGAGATTCTCATGCAGACCAAAATTAAAACAGCAATTCCCTTCACTCTCGCAGCCGGTACCCTTGCGCTCGCGCTGAGCGGATGCGGCACGATGATGGGGCAAAACGACCGCTCTCCCGACCGCTCGGGTGATCGCATGTCCGACAACTCGGCTGTCCGTTACGGCAACCGTTCAGTCGTCGATCGTGCCGCCTACACGGGCGTGCCGGAGTCGATGAACACGCCGGCTTCGGTAAATGCATTCTCCCCCGATTATGTTCCCTTCCCGGCGAGCGCGAATGAATCGGCGGGCATCACCGGCCACTCGTTCTATTGCACTCAGCACTACAGCCAGCCCGGTTGCCAGACCTTCGACAGCGCCTCGAACGACCGTAACATGATGCGCAACGATCGCCGCCCGGGCCGTATGGACGACCGCCGCATGGACGACCGCCAACCCATGCGTAACGACACGCCGAACAGCCCGACCCGGTAGTAACCGGCACCAGCCACAGCACGGCGCACCCTCAACGGTGCGCCGTTTTTTTGGAAGTCTGTAGTGCACATCGAACTTGCGGCATAAGTCACGTTGGTTCAAATTGTGCGCAGCAGTCCTACAACTCAATCGGCGACCGTCCGGCTTCGACGGCCATCCCATTTTCGGAAAATCAACTTGGGTTCGAGTGCACACCGTTGCTATAAAAACGGGCCGACCAGACCCCGACAGGGAAACCATGATCAGCACTACCGATATGCTGAAAGCCAAGATTCTGGTCGTAGACGATCAAATAGTAGGTGCGCGCGCGCTGGCGGATCTGCTGTGCGACGCCGGTTATACCAACGTCACGCATACCACGGATCCGTTTCAGGTCTGCAGGCTCCACCGCGAGAATCGCTATACGCTGATCCTGCTCGACCTGCAAATGCCCGGCATGAGCGGCTTTCAGGTGATGAAAGAACTCAACGCGATTGAATCCGAGGGCTACGCGCCGGTGCTCGCGCTCACCGCTGAGCCCTCGTTCAAGCTCCACGCGTTGAAGGCCGGCGCCAAAGATTTCATCGCCAAGCCGTTCGACGTCGAGGAGGTGCTGACGCGCGTGCGCAACATGCTCGAAGTGCGGCTCCTGCACGACGACGCGCGCACCGCGGCGTCGACGGCGGAAACGCTCGCGCAGCAGGATCCACTGACCGGACTTGCCAACCGCCGCCTGCTGACCAAGCGCATTTCGGCCGCCATCGCCAATGCGCGCCGTAACAAGAGCGCGATGGCGGTCGTGTACCTGGATCTCGACGGCTTCAAAGCCATCAACGACAACGCAGGTCACTGCGCGGGAGATGCATTGCTGAAGGAAGTCGCGCGGCGGTTGGTCTCCGTCGTGCGCGAAGAAGACACGGTCGCGCGCCTGGGCGGTGACGAATTCGTGATTGCCCTCTGGCACGTCGCCAACGCGCGCGACGTCGCGACGGTCGCCTCGAAAGTGGTTGAAATTGTATCGAAACCCTATGCCGTCGAGGAGCGTAACGTCGGCGTCACCACCAGCGTCGGCGTCGGGGTCTATCCGGTCGACGGCGAAGACGTGGAAACCCTTATGAAAAGTGCCGACGTCGAGCTGTATGCCGCGAAGCGCGCCGGCAAGAATGCTTTTCGCATCTCAAATCACGGCTTGGCCGCTCTGGCTCCAGACGGTTAGCGGTCTATTCCCCGTTTTTATAGTCTTTGTCCTACGGCGCAATCGGACCACGGCGACTACCCGTTCGTCTTCCGCGGGGGCAAACTTTCCGCATATTCACAGGCGGGACGCGCACATGCTGATTACCCAAGCGACATGTAAAGGCCGTTGCAAGCAGATTGGCGGCAAAGTCTGCAAGTTGTGGGGACGAATCACTCGCAATGTAGCGCGCGAATTCCGCGGCGATCAATTCATCATCGAGGGCAAGCTGGAGGAATACTACGCCGGCCATGCCGTCTCTCGCGGGCGCTCATCCGGATTCGGCGGCTTCGCCGAACGCCGGCGCTCGTTCCATGTTGTCGCCTGATTCCGCGACTGCGAGCTACGCTCGCACCCGCAAAGGCACCCAGCATTACGACACGGCGAACTTCGATCGCGGGGCCCGCACATTGGCTTTCTGCTGCGCTGTCCTCTACGCGGTTTTGACCGCCGGATTGGTGGTGGCGATCGTAAAGGCGACGCTGCGGCTCTGATTCCTGCGCAAGCTGCATTGCGGGCCGCAGCCGCCGCTCGCGCACTTTCGGCAGCCCGCACCACGCCAGCCTCCCTCAATGTTTTCAAATCCTGCGAACTGCGCGCGCTGCACGCGCCCGCTGCCGATTGATTGCGCGGGCGCGCCGCGATGAAAATCGGCATGCTCGGGCTGGGCCGCATGGGCGGCAACATGGCGCAGCGCCTCGCACGGCGCGGGCATCACGTAATCGGTTTCGATCCGGGCGTGCGCGCGCAGGGCGAGCTCATCAAGAAAGGGTTCACCTCAGCCGCCTCGCTCGACGCGCTGGTGCGCGAATTGCGCCCGCCGCGCGCGATCTGGCTGATGATTCCCGCCGGCGCTCCCATTGACGACATGATAGCGATGCTCGCGCCGCTGCTGGCGCCGGAGGACACGCTCATCGACGGCGGCAACTCCTACTACAAGGACAGCCAGCGCCGCGCCGCGCTGCTCGCGCCAAGCGGCATCGACTATATCGATGTCGGCACCAGTGGCGGTATCTGGGGGCTCGAGGAAGGTTACAGCCTGATGGTCGGCGGCGCGCCCGGCGCCGTAAACCGGCTGCGGCCGATCTTTGAATCGCTCGCGCCCGCGCCCGACCTGGGCTGGGGCCACGTGGGGCCGAGCGGCGCCGGCCATTTCGTCAAGATGCTGCACAACGGCATCGAGTACGGAATGATGCAGGCGTACGCCGAAGGCTTCGCGCTGATGCAGCGCAAAGAAGAATTCGCGCTCGATCTTAGCCAGATCGCCGAAATCTGGCGCCACGGCAGCGTCGTGCGCTCGTGGCTGCTCGACCTGACGGCGGGGGCCCTGCGCGGTAATCCGACGCTCTCCGGCATCGCGCCTTTCGTCGAGGATTCCGGCGAGGGGCGCTGGACGGTCGCCGAGGCGATCGATCTTGAAGTCGCCGCGCCGGTGATCACGCTGGCGCTGATCGCGCGGCTGCGCTCGCGCGAACCCGCATCGTTCTCCGACAAGCTGCTCGCCGCGCTGCGCAATGCGTTCGGCGGGCACGCGCTGCGCAAGGACTGAAGTGTGGGCACGGCCGCGGGCGCCGCGTCGTGCCTGTTTGTGATTTTCGGCGCCACCGGCGACCTGATGCGCCGCAAACTCCTGCCGGCGCTGTTTCACCTGAGTGAAAGCGGCCGGCTGCCGCCGAAACTCCATGTGCTCGGCGTCGCGCGCGGCAGCGGCATGACCGATGCGAAGTTCCGGCAGTGGGCGCGCGCGAGCCTGGCCGATGCGGGATTCGCCGCGCCGCGCATCCGCCATCGATGGTGCGACCGCTGCCTGCATTTCCACCGGCTCGCTGAAGAAGGTCCCGCCGCATTCGAGGCGTTGCGCGCGCGCATCAGCGCACTCGAGCGCGAGCATGGGTTGCCCGGCAACCGCGTGTTTTACCTCGCACTGCCGCCGCAGGCATTCGCCGGCACGCTCGAAGGGCTCGGCCGCGCCGGCCTTAATCGCAACCCCGGCTGGACGCGTCTCGTGATCGAAAAACCGTTCGGGCGCGACCTCGCGAGCGCGCGGGCGCTGAACGCGCTCGTGCACGCGTACTTCCGCGAGCAGGAGGTTTACCGCATCGACCATTACCTGGGCAAGGACACGGTGCAGAACCTGCTCGCGCTGCGCTTCGGCAATGCGCTCTTCGAGTCGGTATGGAATCGCGACCACGTTCAGAGCGTGCATATCACGGTGGCAGAAGAGCTCGGGGTCGAGGCCCGCGGCGCGTATTACGAGCAAACGGGCGCCGTGCGCGACATGCTGCAGAACCATCTCGCGCAGTTGCTCACGCTGACGGCGATGGAGCCGCCCGCGGCGTTCGCCGCCGACAGCATCCGGTTCGAGAAAATCAAGGTGCTGCGCGCAGCCCGCGCGCTATCCGCAGACTCAGTGGTGCTCGGCCAGTATGCGGCGGGCCGGCAGGGACGCCGGCAGCTGCGCGCCTATCGCGGCGAAGCCGGCGTCGCGCCGCGGTCTCGTACCGCGACTTTCGCCGCGGTGCGCCTGCACATCGACAACTGGCGCTGGCAGGGCGTGCCGTTTTTTCTGCGCACCGGCAAACGGCTCGCGCGTCAGACGACCGCGATCACGATCAATTTCCGGCGACCGCCCGTCGCGCTGTTCAAATTCAACGGCGGCGCAGTGCCCCAATACAACGCGCTGAAAATCTCGCTCCAGCCCGACGAGGGATTCGCGCTGTCCTTCGCGGTCAAGACGCCCGGCGACCATTTCGAACTGGCAACGCGGCGCATGGAATTTCGTTACGGCGACGCTTTTGGCGAACTGTCGGCGGGTTACGAGACGTTGCTGCGCGAGATCATCGCAGGCGATCAGACGCTGTTCGTGCACGCGGATGAAACGATCGCAGCGTGGGCGCTGTTC
>JBKJMN010000132.1:0-59837 GCA_046596405.1 Burkholderiales bacterium | reverse complement strand
AGGCGCTCAATCGACTGTCGCGCCGGACTCCTTGACGACTTTCGCCCACTTCACGATGTCGTCATGCGCAATACGAGAAAACTGCGCCGGCGTCGTCGCCAACGGCACCGCGCCGAGGTTGGTGAAGCGTTCGATCACGTCTTTCTGGGCGAGCATCTGGTTGACGTCGGCATTGATCCTGGCTATGACCGGGGCCGGCGTGCCCGCGGGCGCCAGGATGCCGAACCACGGATTGACATCGAACCCCGGAAAGCCGGATTCGGCAATCGTCGGCACGTCCTTTAACGCGTCGGAGCGAGTCGCGCTGGTGACCGCGATCGCGCGCACAGCGCCCGCGCGCACGTGCTGCACGACCGACGGCATGCTCGCGTAATACATCTGCACCTGCCCGCTCATGGTGTCGGTCAACGCCGCCGCCGCGCCGCGATACGGCACATGCACGATATTGACGCCGCCGCGCGCATTCAGCATTACACCGAGCAGGTGGTTGACGGACCCGCTGCCGGCCGAGCCATACGAGAGCCCGCCCGGTTTGGTTTTGGCGAGCGCGATCAATTCCGGGACGCTCTTGACGGGCAGGTTGTTATTGACGATAACCACGAACGGCAGCGTCGCCAGCGTCGCGACCGGCGCGAAATCGCGATCCGGATCGAACGGCAGCTTTTTGTAGAGCGCGGCGTTGATCGCGTGCGTGCCGACGTAAGCCAGCAGCCAGGTGTAGCCATCCGGCGCGCTCTTGGCAACGGTGTCGGTGCCGATGTTTCCGCCCGCCCCGCCGCGGTTGTCGATCACGAACTGCTGGTTCCAGCGCTCGCCGAGTTTTTGTCCCGTCACGCGCGCGAGCGCATCGGATGCCCCGCCCGGCGTCTGCGGAACGACCAGGCGGATCGGCCGCGACGGATATGCCTGCGCGGAAACCCCGGCGGCTGCGATGACCGCAAACGCCAACACGGGACCTTGCAGCGTGGTCGAAGAAAACATGGCGCCTCCGTTTTATTGCGGGCGGTCGCCCGCCAGAGTGATCCGGTGCATCACGCGCCGGTGCCCGTGATAGTCGTTGACCGGATAATGCTGGGCGCAGCGGTTGTCCCACAGCGCGATCGAGCCTGGCCCCCAGGTGAAGCGGCACGTGAACTCGGCCTGGATCTGGTGCTGAAACAGAAAATTCAACAACGGCGCGCTTTCCGCGTCGGTCCAGCCTTTGAACCGCGCGGTGTGCCCGATGTTCACGTACAGCGCCTTGCGGCCGGTTTCGGGATGCGTGCGCACGACCGGGTGCTCGGCACTGAATTCTTTTTGCGCATCGGCGCGGCCATCGGTCTTGAGCCGGTCTTCGCGCGTCTTGGTGACGTCGGCTTTGGCCGAACTCGCGACGCCGACGAGTCCCGCGAGCGTTTTTTGCAGGCCGCCGGACAGGGTTTCGTACGCGAGATACTGGTTGGCGAATATCGTGTCGCCGCCGGCCGGCGGCAATTCGCGCGCCAGCAGCAAGGTGCCCATCGGCGGGGTGTCGAGATAAGTCGTGTCGGAATGCCAGATTCCGCCGAAATTGTGGCGCTCGTGCTCGAGCTTGACGACCGGCGTGATGCACGGAAAGCCGGGCAGGCCCTGGATAAACGGATATTCGACAGGCGCGCCCAGCGTCTGCGCGAAAGCGAGGAACTGCGCGGCGGAGAGCTCCTGCGCACGGAAAAAAATCACGCAGTGCGCTAGCCACACGGCGCGGATTTCGCGCACCGTCGCCGGCGCTAGTTCGCGCGCGAGATCAACGCCGTGGATTTCGGCGCCGATGGCGGCGGTCAGTCTCCTTACTTCCATCTTGATACAGTCGCAATCGGTGGTGGTTTGATCAGCCGCCCGGCTTGTTATAGGAGCGTGGGTACCAAGCCAGTGCGCGCACGAGTATACCGAAGACGAATCCGCCGCGCATATCGCGCGGCGCGCGCCTCAAGACGGGTAAAATCGTGCTTTGCCCGGTGTTCCCGGCCACCTGAGAGTCTCTATCATAATGAAACGCGCGATGGCCCTCTAAGTGACTCTCGCCTTCGTCCTGCCTTTCACGATTTCGCTGCACCTCGCCTATGCGGGCGCCCGCGTGACGCTGTCGCTCTTCGCGCTCCACCTGCAGGCCTCGCCGTTTACCGTCGGCATCCTGCTGTCGCTGCTCGCATTTCTGCCGATGATGTTCTCGATCGCGGTCGGCCGCCTGATCGACCGCATCGGTGTGCGCAAGCCGATGCTCGCCGGGGCGGCGATGCTGTTCGCGGGGATCATGGTCAGCGTGGTCTGGCCGACGCTCCCCGCGCTGTTCGTCACCAGCTGCCTCGCGGGCTCCGGCTTCATCGTGTATCACATCGCGGTCAATTATCTCGCCGCGGTGATCGGCCGCCCGGAGGACCGGCCCAAAAATTTCAGCTGGCTCGCGCTCAGTTTTTCGACGTCGGGTTTTCTCGGGCCGATGATCGCCGGATTTGCGATCGACGCCATCGGCTATCGCTGGACGATGCTGCTCCTCGCGTGCTTCTCGCTGGCGACGCTGCTCGCGCTGCTCGGCAAGCGCATCGAAGTGCCGCTGCAGCCAGCAGCCGCGCACTCTGCGCAGCGGCGGCGCCTGACCGATCTGCTCAAGAGCCGGACCATGCGCCGGGTTTTCATCGTGAGCGGGTTGCTGTCGATGGTGTGGGACTTGTTTTCATTCGTCGTCCCCATCCACGGGCACAATATTGACCTCTCGGCATCGACGATCGGGTTGATTCTCGGCGCGTTCGGCGGCGCGGTCTTCGTGGTGCGGCTCGCGATGCCGCTCGTGATCCACCGCATCGGCGAATGGCAGATGCTGATCGGCGCGATGATTTCCACCGGTATCGGGCTCTTTGTTTTCCCGCTCGTGACGACGGTGCCGGTGCTGATCGCGCTGGCGTTTTTTCTGGGTGCGGGACTGGGCGGCGCCCAGCCGATGATCATGTCGCTGCTCTACAACAAGGCGCCCCCGGGACGCGGCGCCGAGGCGATCGCGGTGCGCACGCTGCTCATCAATATCAGCCAGACCGCGATTCCCCTGCTGTTCGGCGCGCTGGGCGCCGCCCTCGGCATGACGCCGGTATTCTGGACTATGGCGGTGCTGCTCATCGGCGCCGGCTACTTCGTGCGCAAACCCGAACCCCTCGCCCGCTAAAGCGGCCGCGTACAAACAAACGGCCGCTACCGCATCACGGTACCGGCCGCTGCCTGAATGGATTAGGCGATTACTTCAGGTGCTTGCTGACCAGTTTGGTCATGTCGAACATCGACACCTGCTTCTTGCCGCCGAAAACCACTTTGAGATTGTCGTCGGCATTGATGTTGCGGCGGTTCTTCGCATCCTGCAGACCGTGCTTCTTGATATAGGCCCACAATTTCTTGGTGACTTCCGTGCGCGGGAAAGGGCCGGCGCCGATCACCGGGCTCAGTGCGGCCGAAATCTGCATCGGCTTCATGAACGCTGCGCTGGGTTTACGTGCTGATTTTTTCTTCGCGGGCTTTTTGGTAGCTTTTTTCTTTGCGGCCATCGTCTGTTCTCCTTGACAGTAAAGACTGGGAATTCACCCAAAAAAATTGGGTTGTGCGGATTGTAATCCAAGTTTTGCGGTCGTGGTGCAATCTTAGAGAGAAAATAGCGCCGCGCGCGCTGTGAAAATGCGCTGCTGCGCGCCTGCCGAGGCGGCTTTTCGGTGCTGCTTTGCGTCGTCGACATGCCGCGAACGCAGTCATCAGGCGCCCGAAATTTCCCCGCGCATTCGTCGTGGCGCCGAGCAAAATTGCGCTAAACGTCAATGGCAAAGCGCCGACTGTTAACGTCTACTTTGGGTTAGCGTGACGGCGCCCGATTGCGTCGGAATGCCGCGCCGCCGAGGGAAAAACGGCGCCCACAACGGGTTACGGGATTGGACATGAATTTGCCGTTGTATTCGCCGACCGCGCCGGGTGCTGCGCAGTAACCGGGATAAGGCTCGCAGGCGCTGCGCGTCCATTCCCACACGTCGCCGAAGACCTGGACCGCGCCGCCGTCGGTGACGGCGCGCGCGGGCGCAGGATGAAAAAGCCAAAGCGGCTACGCAGGACGGCGAGCCACGGACACGCGTAATAAATGTAAAATCGCCGCACCTTCGAAAAATCTTCCCGCGCCTCCCCCCAACCATGAAAACCCTGCGCCACTTATTCGACAGCAACCGCGCGTGGGCCGCGCGCATCCAGCAACAGGATCCCGAATTTTTCCTTAAGCTGTCGCGCCAGCAATCGCCGGAATATCTGTGGATAGGCTGCTCCGACAGCCGCGTGCCGGCCAACGACATCGTCGGCCTGCTGCCCGGCGAACTGTTCGTCCACCGCAATGTCGCGAACGTCGTCGTGCATACCGATCTCAACTGCCTGTCGGTCATCCAGTTCGCCGTCGAAGTGCTGAAGGTCCGCCACATCATCGTGTGCGGCCATTACGGCTGCAGCGGCGTCGAAGCGATCGTGCGCGGCGATCGCCTGGGGCTTAGCGACAACTGGCTGCGCCACGTGCAGGACGTGCGCGAAAAACACGAGCGCCGGCTGCCGCCGCCGGCAGACTTTGCCGGACGCAGCGCACGCTTGTGCGAATTGAACGTGGTCGAGCAGGTGGTCAACGTGTGCCAGACCTCGATCCTCCGCGACGCGTGGGAGCGCGGGCAGGGGCTCAGCGTGCACGGCTGGATTTACGGGCTGCACGATGGACTGCTGAGCGACCTGGGAACCACGATCGACGGCCAGGACGATGTCATGCCGAGCTACGCGGCGGCGATCGATCATTTGCCGGGTGCCGATCGCGCGTGACGGTCAGGGCGGCGGCAGCGTGTCCGCCCACAGCGCGAGCCCTTGCGCGTTGAGTTCGATGTCGCCGGCGAAAACCTCGAGCACCTGTTCCTGATTTAACGGCCAGCCGTAACGCTGCGCCTCGTCAAGCACGATGGCCGTTACGCCTGCGGTGAGCCGCGCGTGGCGTGTGCTGCCGGCGCCGCGCTCGGCGCGCGCAAGTTCTTCATGCGCGGCGACCAGCCGGTGCATGTCGCCGGCAAGCCGGGCTATGTCGCGCACCTGCCCGTAATGCGTCACGTAAATCGCGCCGGGCCGCAAGCCGGTGATCAGGTCGAGCGAGCGATGCGCGGCGGCGGGATCGAATTGCGTCGGGCTCGTGGTCGGAAAAATAAATTGGCGCCCCGCGCTGTCGAGCTCCCGATACGAGAGCCCGAAGGTGTCGCCGGCGAACAGGTGGCCGGATTTCGCATCGAGCACGCACACGTGATGGCGCGCGTGTCCCGGCGTGTCGTAAAAGACGAGTTCGCGCCCGTTAAGCCGGATCGCCGAGCCGGGCGGCGTTTCGATCACGCGCTCGCGCGGCACCGGCACGATCTGACCATAGGTGCGTTGCATCGCATCCGCGCCGTACACGGCCAGTGTGCTCGCGATCAGCCGCGCCGGGTCGATCAAGTGGCGCGCGCCGCGCGGATGCACGGTCAAGCTCGCATTGGGCAATCGGCTCAGCAGCAATCCCGCGCCACCCGCGTGGTCGAGATGAATGTGCGTGAGCACCACGTAATCGACTTGCGCGGGCGCGATGCCTTTGGCGCGCAATGCCTCGAGCACCCGCGGCACCGAGCTGTTAACGCCGGTGTCCACGATCGCGGCGCGGCCGCATTCGACGATCAAATGGATGGCGTCCAGCCGCGGCCTCTGATAGCCGGAGTCGATCGCGCTGATGCCGTGACCGTAATCGATGATGTCTGACATGCCTCACTCGTGCGTCGTGCGCATTCTGTCGCCGCTGCGTCGCCTGCGCAGGACGGAGTGTACGCGCCGGTGGCATGATCGCAGTGTTCGTCACCGGAGGGCGCGCGCGTTTTGGCGTAGAATGTAACAAATCCGCAACGCAATGCAGTTAGGCTGTGGTGTAACAGAAGGCGTAGGCTGTTGCGGCACGGCCTCTCGCCTTGTGCGGGCCTGCGCCCGGACGAGCACTTCACTCCCGGCTGCCCGCGACACGCCCCGATGCAAACTCTTTCCGGCAATGGCTAAACGACACATCGCACCCGAGCTGTATCTCAATCGCGAACTCGGGCAGCTCGAATTCAACCGCCGGGTGCTCGCGCTGGCCGAGGACCGCAACGTGCCCGCGCTCGAGCGCCTGCGTTTTCTGTGCATTGTCGACAGCAACCTCGATGAGTTCTTCGAGATCCGCGTCGCTGGCCTCAAGGAGGAAATAGCCGCGGATGCGCCGCCCGGACCCGACGGTATTGCGCTGCGCGAAGTGTTTCGTCAGATTACGGCCAAAGCGCAGGAGATCGTGGCGCGCCAATATCAGGTGCTCAACGAGCAAGTGTTTCCCCAACTGGCGGCCGAAGGCATCCGGTTCCTGCGCCGCAGCAAGTGGAACCCGGCGCAGAAGGAATGGGTCCGGGAGTATTTTTTCCGCGAGCTGATGCCGGTGCTGACGCCGCTCGGCCTCGATCCCTCGCACCCGTTTCCGAAACTGCTCAACAAGAGCCTTAACTTCGTGATCGAACTCGAAGGCAAGGATGCGTTCGGCCGCAAATCGAGCATGGCCATCGTGCAGGCGCCGCGCGTGCTGCCGCGCGTGATCCCGATGCCGCGGGCGATTTCCGGCTGCGGGCACGGCTTCGTGTTTCTCTCCTCGATCCTGCACGCGCACGTAGCCGAGCTCTTCCCGGGCATGATGGTGCTCGGCTGCTACCAGTTCCAGCTCACGCGCAACAGCGATTTGTACATCGACGAGGAAGAGTTGCGCGAATTGAAGAGCCTGCGCAAAGCGCTGCAGGGTGAGTTGACGCAACGCCAGTTCGGCGACAGCGTGCGGCTCGAAGTCGCGGATCTGTGCTCGCCGGGAATGGTGGATGCGCTGCTGCAGCAGTTCGGCCTCACGCACGACGATCTTTACCAGGTCAACGGGCCGGTCAACCTCGTGCGGCTGATTCAGATTCCCGAGCAGGTCGATCGCCCGGATCTCAAGTTCCCGGTGTTCGAGCCCGCAATGCCGCGCCGGCTCGCGAAGAATCAGAATATCTTCGACGAGATACGCAAGGGCGACATCCTGCTCCACCAACCGTACGAGTCGTTCCTGCCCGTGGTGAACTTCCTCAAGGAAGCCGCCAACGATCCGCAGGTCGTCGCGATCAAGCAAACCGTCTATCGCACCGGCGCGCAATCGGAAATGATGGACCTGCTCATCCATGCGGCGCGCAACGGCAAGGCTGTGACCGTGGTCGTCGAATTGATGGCGCGCTTCGACGAAGAAGCCAACATCAACTGGGCGCAACGGCTGGAAGAAGTCGGCGCCCACGTCATTTTCGGCGTCGTCGGCCACAAGACGCACGCCAAGATGGCGCTCGTCGTGAGACGCGAAGGCAACCGGCTCGCGCGCTACATCCACCTCGCGACCGGCAACTATCATTCGCGCACCGCGCGGCTCTACACCGACTTCGGCCTCTTCAGCTGCAACGAGGAGCTCGGCTCCGATGTCAGCGAAGTGTTCATGCAGTTGACCGGCCTGGGCAAGGCGCTCAAATTAAAGCACCTGCTGCAGTCGCCGTTTACGCTGCACCAGCGCACGATCAAGGCGATCCAGACGGAAGCGAAGAACGCGCGCGAAGGCAGGAAGGCGCGCATCATCGCCAAGATGAACGCGCTGCTCGAACCCGAGATCATCGCCGCGCTTTACGATGCGTCGCAGGCCGGCGTGAAAATCGATTTGATCGTGCGCGGCGTTTGCGCCTTGCGCCCCGGCGTGCCGGGCGTGTCGGACAATATTCGCGTGCGCTCGGTGCTCGGGCGCTTTCTCGAGCACTCGCGCATCTTTTATTTCCACAACGCCGGCGCCGAAGACGTTTACCTGTCGAGCGCCGACTGGATGGACCGCAATTTTTTCCGCCGCATCGAGGTGTGCTTCCCGGTGCTCGACAAAAAGCTCAAGAAGCGCGTGATCCGCGAAGGGCTGCGGCCGTTTCTCGAGCGCAGCACCGACGCGTGGGAAATGACGCCCGACGGCCGTTACAAGCACCGCAAGGCGAGCCGCGGCAAGACGCCGCACGCGCAGACCCAGCTGCTCGAAACGCACGCCGGCAAAGCGCCGGCCTGATAAGGCTTCCTCCGGCGTGGGGATATACAAGGGCGCGCGCCCCTTGTTCATTCCGCGGGGGATATACAACGGGCCGCCCGCCCCCCTTGTTCAATTCAACGCCTGCGGCGCAGGACGCGCTTTAATGCTGCCTACGCCGCCTGCGCTTCGATGCCGGCCTCGAGCTCGCGCAGCGACTTAATATCGAGCTTGAAGCCGGCCGCCGCCCACTCGTCAATTTCTTCGTGCAGCGCGGTCACCGTCAGCGGGTTGGCGGCGAGCCAGTCGAGCGCGATACCCAGCCGCAGCGTATTGCCGCTGACTTTCGCGTCGAGCGCCGGCAGCGGAATGTCGGCGCGGCTGCGATAGATCAGCGCTGCCAGTCGCAGGCACATCACCATGCGCCAGTCGACGATCTCCACATCGTGGGTAAAGATTTTCTTCAGCGAGCGGCGGTGCGCGAGCACCAGGGTCGCCAGCCGCCATTGCTCCATTTTCGAGAACCCCGGCATGTCGGCGTTCTGCACGATGTACGCCGAGTGCTTGTGATAGCCGCTGTAGGCAACCGAGATGCCGATCTCATGCAGCTTGGCAGCCCAGCCTATGTAGTGGGGCGCCGCGTCGTCGTTCGCCTGCGCGCTCGTGGTGAAGCGGCGAAAGAGGGCGAGCGCAAAGCTGGCGACGCGGCGGGCCTGTTTGGAGTCGACGTGATAGCGCTGCATGAACTGCGATACCGTGATATCGCGCATGTCCTGGTGCTGAAACCGGCCCAACAGATCGTACAATATTCCCTGGCGCATCGAACCGCTCGCCACCATCATCGATTCGATGCCCAGCGCCGACAAGGCCGCCGACATGATCGCCAGCCCGCCAGGCAGTACGGGCAGCCGGTCGCTGCGCAACCCGGCCAGATCCAGCCGTTTGACATTGCCCGCCTTGATGAGCGCGGAGCGCAGGCGCTCCAGGCCGTCCGGCGTGATGCCGGTCTCGGAAAAGCCGTTTAACTGCAGAATCTCGGACAGCGCGCGCGCGCTGCCGGAGGAGCCCACTGCATCGTGCCACTGGCCCCTGGCGAACTGGGCAACCATGGTTTGCAGTTCGTTGCGCGCGGCGAGCTCCGCCTGCTTCATCGCGCTTTTGGTGATTTCACCGTCGGGAAAGTATTTCAGACTGTAGCTGACGCAGCCCATGTACAGGCTTTCCAGCCGCAGCGGCTTTAGCGCACGGCCGATGATGAACTCGGTCGAGCCGCCGCCGATATCGACGACCAGGCGTTTGTCTTTGGACACCGGCAGGCTGTGCGCGACGCCGACATAAATAAGGCGTGCTTCCTCGCGGCCGGCCACCACTTCGATCGGAAAGCCGAGTGCGGCCTCGGCCTGCTTGAGAAAGCCCGCCGCGTTCTTGGCCACCCGCAGCGTGTTAGTGCCCACCGCGCGCACGCCATGCGGATCGAAGCCGCGGAGCCGCTCACCGAAGCGTTTCAGACAATCCAGCGCGCGGGCCTGCGAATCCTCATCGAGGCGCTTTTCGCGATTGAGGCCGGCGCCGAGACGGATCGGCTCGCGCAGCGAATCGAGCGGATAGATCTGGTCGCCGACGACGCGCGCAACTTGCAGGTGAAACGAGTTGGAACCGAGATCGACCGCGGCGAGTGTGGAGTAAACCGCCATTGTTCGAGGGGCTGGTGCGCCGTCAGCTCAGGCGCGTCGATTGCTAGACATCATGAGGGCCGAGTATAGATATTTCGCGCCGCCGATGCCACGGTTTTTTGGGCTGCTTTAACACCTGGTGTTGATCATCCTGATCGTATTTGTATCCGTGATCGATTTGCTGTCGGCGCGGGCAACCCGCGCAGCCCGCCTGAAAAAAATGGCCGGCTTATGCGGCGCGACCGGCGCTCGTCAGCGCCGCCACGGCCGGCACGACGCGCCGGGCGGGAAAGCGCGCCGCAAAACGGCTGCCCTTGCCGGCCTCGCTCTTGATCTCGAGCGTGGCCTGATGCCGGTTCAGGATGTGCTTGACGATCGCGAGTCCCAGGCCGGTGCCGCCGGTCGCGCGCGAACGGCCGCGATCGACGCGGTAAAAGCGCTCGGTCAGGCGCGGAATGTGTTCGGGCGCAATGCCGATGCCCGAATCGATGACAGCGAACTCCGCTTCATCCGTGCTGGCCCGCCATGTGATGCGCAGCTCGCCGCCGTCCGGCGTGTAACGCACCGCGTTGGTCACCAGATTGCCGAACGCGCTCGCGATTTCGCTTTCCGCGCCGAGCAGATCGAACCCGGGCTCCGCCTCGACCACGATGCGATGCCGGCCGGCGCTCAACGCCGCGCCATCGATCCGCACGCGTTCCAGCAGCGGCGTTACGGGCACGCGTTCGTCGAGCGACGGATTGGGCGCGGATTCGAGCGTGGACAGCGTCAGCAGATCATCGACGATGCGCTCCATGCGCCTGCCTTGTTCCGCCATGAGATTCAAGTAATCGCGCGAGCGCTGCGGATCGAGCGGCAGCTCCTTGATGGTCTCCAGGAAACCGGACAGGACGGTCAGCGGCGTCCTCAACTCGTGAGATACGTTGGCGACGAAGTCGCGGCGCATCGTTTCGAGCCTTTCGAGCCGCGTGACGTCGCGCGACAGCAACAGCTTCTGCGCGTCGCCGTACGGGATGATCTGCACCGAAAATACGGCGCCTCCGCCGCGCGTCGAGCGCAACTCGAGCGGCTGCGCGTAGTCGGCGGACTCCGCATAAGCGACGAACTCCGGCTGGCGCATCAGATTGATCACGGGCTGGCCGATATCGGTTTCGACATTGAGATCGAAATGGAATTCGGCAGTGTCGTTGCACCACTCGATCCGGTTGTGGGCATCGAGTATCACCACGCCGTCGGGATGCGCGCGGGCGGCCTGGCGAAAGCGCACCAGCGTCCTGGCGAGCTGCTGCTGCTGTTTGGTCTGGATGCGCTCGAAGCGGTAAAGGAGCGAAAATATATAGTCCCAAGCTCCACTGCCTACCGGCACCTGCCCGGCCTCCGGTTGTTGAAGCCAGCGGGTCAGCGCTTCGACGTGACGCATGTGATGCAGGAGCAACACCACGACGGCGGCGCTGAATGACACCCAGCCGGCCGTTGCGCCGAACAACAGGGACGTGATCCACGCTGCGAGCGCGATCAACGCAACGGTCACCAGCGTACGAAGCAGTAGTCGGTCCACAAAACCCGGCGCAGGAAAGGGCATTCCGATTATCGCACGGTCGTGCCGCCGTCACGCCGGGGGCGGCGCGCGGCGGCGGCGATCAACCGTGCAATCTATAGCCGGCGCCGCGTACGGTTTCGATCAGGCGGTCGTGACCGGTCGATTCAAGCGCCTGGCGCAGGCGCCGGATGTGGACGTCGACCGTGCGTTCTTCGACGAACACATGATCGCCCCACACCTGGTCGAGCAGCTGCATGCGGCTGTAGACGCGTTCTGGATGCGTCATGAAAAAATGCAGCAGCTTGAATTCGGTGGGCCCCAGGCGCAGTTCCCGGCCCGCGCCGGTGACCCGGTGCGCGGCCGGGTCGAGCTCAAGTCCGTCAACCGCGATCAGATCGTCGGTGAGCTGCGGCGCGCGGCGGCGCAACACCGCCTTGATGCGCGCCATCAACTCTTTGGGTGAAAACGGCTTCGTGATGTAATCGTCGGCGCCGGCGTCGAGACCCTCGATTTTGTCCTGCTCCTGCGCGCGCGCGGTGAGCATGATGATCGGAATGTCTTTGCTGCGCGTGTCGGCGCGCAATTTGCGGGCGAGCACGGTGCCCGCGACGTCGGGCAGCATCCAGTCGAGCAGAATCAGGTCCGGCTTCACTTCGCGAATTAACGCGTCGGCCTCCGCCCCGCTGTGCGCGCGCTGCACACGGTGCCCCGCATGCTCGAGGTTGACCGCGATCAGTTCCTGGATCGCGGGTTCGTCCTCAACCACCAGGATGTCGCTGCTCATGCGCTACCGCCCGTCACCCGAGCGCCTCGCGCTCGAGCTCTTCGACCGTGGTGTGGCGCACGTCGGTGCCTTTGACGATGTATATCACCTGCTCCGCCATGTTCTTCGAATGATCGCCGATGCGCTCGATGGCCTTGGCGATCCACAGAATTTCGAGCGACTGCGAAATCGTGCGCGGATCTTCCATCATGAACGTGATCAACTGGCGCACGATCGCGCGAAATTCCTCGTCGATTGCGAAATCCTCGCGCACGATCGACGCCGCGGCGACCGGGTCGAGCCGCGCCAGCGCGTCGAGCGCCTTGCGCAGCATGCCCAGCGCGATCTCGCCGACGTGCTTGACGGCAGCCACGGGTGTGCTCGGCATGCGCGCGCGCCCGTAGCTCTGCTTGCCCATGCGCGCGATCTTGGCCGCCTCGTCGCCGATGCGCTCGAGGTCGGTCACGATCTTGATGATTGCGAGCACCATGCGCAGATCGCCGGCGGCCGGCTGCCGGCGCGCGATCAGCTGGCTGCATTCGGTGTCGATGCTCACCTCGAGCGCATTGACGCGATGGTCTTCGGTCACCACGTGATCGAGCACGCGCAAATCGCCGCTCGTCAAGCCGTCGATTGCCGACAGGATCTGGGATTCGACGAGCCCGCCCATCTCGAGTACGCGCGAGCGCAGGGTCTCGAGTTCGATGTCGTATTGCTTGGAGGAATGATCGGTCATAGTCGCAGCTCCTGGGACGGCATCAGCCAAAGCGCCCGGTAATGTAGTCCTCGGTTTCCTTGCGCTTGGGCTTGATGAAGATGTTGTCGGTGGCGCCGAATTCGATCAGCTCGCCCAGATACATGTAAGCAGTGTAGTCCGAAACGCGCGCCGCCTGCTGCATGTTGTGGGTCACGATGACGACCGTGTAATCGGCCTTGAGCTCGTCGACGAGCTCCTCGATGCGCGACGTTGAAATCGGGTCGAGCGCCGAGCACGGCTCATCGAGCAGCAGCACCTCGGGCTTGATCGCGATGCCGCGCGCGATGCACAGCCGTTGCTGCTGGCCGCCCGACAGGCTGTTGCCGCTCTGGTTCAGCTTGTCCTTCACTTCCTTCCACAGCGCCGCCTTGGTCAATGCCCACTCGATGCGCTCGTCCATTTCGCCGCGGCTCAGGTTCTCGTACAAGCGCACGCCGAAAGAAATATTGTCGTAGATCGACATCGGGAACGGCGTCGGCTTCTGGAACACCATGCCGACCTTGGCGCGCAACAGCGTGATGTCCTGGGCTTGGTCGAGGATGTTATTGCCGTCGAGGCGGATTTCGCCTTCGGCGCGCTGACCGGGATAAAGCTCGTACAGGCGATTGAACGTGCGCAGCAACGTCGACTTGCCGCAGCCCGAGGGGCCGATGAACGCGGTGACCTTGTTGGCCGGAATGTCCATCGAGACATTCTTTATCGCCTGATACTTGCCGTAGTAAAAATTCAGGTCATTCACCTCCAGCTTCGGATTATCGAACTGCAGTTCTGCGGTCATGGGTTTTGCTTCCGGTGATATTCGGTAGTGCGGGTCAACGCCGAAACAGCACGCGCGCAAGAATGTTGAGCCCGAGCACGCCGAGCGTGATCAAGATCGCGCCGCCCCACGCGAGCCGGTGCCAATCCGGATAAGGGCTCATCGCGAACTGGAATATGACTACCGGCAGGTTGGCCATCGGCTGGTTCATGTTGAACGAAAAGAACTGGTTGTTCAGAGCGGTGAACAACAAAGGCGCCGTCTCACCGCTGATGCGCGCGACCGCGAGCAGAATACCGGTGACGATCCCGGCTTTGGCCGCGCGATACGACACGTACACAATCATCTTCCACGCCGGCGCGCCCAATGCGATGGCCGCTTCGCGCAGGCTGTCCGGCACCAGTTTCAACATGTCGTCCGTCGTGCGCACGACCACCGGAATCACGATCAGCGACAGCGCGAGCGCGCCGCCCCAGCCGGCGAAATGGCCGACTTTGGCGACATAAACCGAATAGATGAACAGGCCGATCACGATGGACGGCGCAGATAGCAGAATATCGTTGATAAAACGCGTGGCCGGCGCGAGCCAGCCGCGGCGCCCGAATTCGGCGAGATAAGTCCCCGCGAGGATGCCTATGGGGGTTCCGATCAGCGTGCCCGTCGCGGCCATAAGCAGGCTTCCCACAATCGCGTTCAGCAACCCGCCGTTGCTGCCTGGCGGGGGGGTGTTGTGCGTGAAAAGTGTGGGACCCAAAGCGCTGAAGCCCTCGTAAAACAGAGTAATCAGGATCCACATCAGCCAGAACAAGCCGAACACCAGCGTGATGCCGGAAATGCACAGCATCAGCGCATTAACAAAGCGCCGGCGCCGGTAAATCCGGTTGGTCGGTGAAACGGCCGCTTGCATCAGGCGCTCCTAACTCTGCTGGCCTTCGCGCTTCGACAGTTGCTGCAGGAGCAACTTCGACAAGGCGAGAACGATCGTCGTTATCAGGAACAGGATCAGGCCCAGCTCGATCAACGCGGCGGAATGCAGATCGCCGACGGCTTCCGTGAACTCATTGGCCAGCGACGAGGCAATGGTGTTGCCCGGTGCGAGCAGCGATGTGCTCAAACGATGCGCGTTGCCGATCACGAACGTGACCGCCATCGTTTCACCGAGCGCACGGCCGAGACCAAGCATGACGCCGCCGACGACGCCGATCTTGGTATAGGGCAACACGACCCGCCAAACGACTTCCCATGTCGTGGCACCCAGCCCGTATGCCGCCTCCTTGAGCAGGGGCGGCACCAACTCGAACACGTCGCGCATTACCGCCGTGATAAAGGGAATCACCATGACCGCGAGAATGATGCCGGCGGTCAGCATGCCGATGCCCATGGCCGGCCCCTTGAACAGGGGACCGAGTATGGGTATCGGTCCGAACGCTTTGATCAAGACCGGTTGCACGTACTCGCTGAACACCGGTGCGAAGACGAACAAACCCCACATGCCGTAGATGATGCTGGGAATCGCGGCGAGCATTTCGATCGCGGTGCCCAGCGGACGCTTGAGCCAGGGCGGCGACAGCTCGGTCAAAAACAAAGCGATGCCGAAACTGACGGGGATGCCGATGATCATTGCGATGGCGGAACTCACCAACGTGCCGTAAATCGGCACCAGCGCGCCAAATTCTTCCGTGACCGGATCCCATTCGGGATTGATCAGAAAATTGAAACCGTACTTGGAAAGCGCGATCTGGCTGTGCACGAGCAGCGAAATCAGGATCGCCGCCAGGATCGAAAACACGAAGAACGCGAAGAATCGCGTCAGGTTCTTGAAGAATGCGTCCATCCAGACCAACCTCTGTACCGGCTTGGGTCGCTGATTATAAGCGTACTGCGCCCCCGCTTCGTGGGACGACGACGCCACTGCCGTGAACTCGTGGGGAGGCATGCCTATGCCGTGAAACCACGCGAGAGGCCGCAGCCTCTCGCGTTACTTCGGTTTGAACGCTGTAGCAACAACGCTGTAGCAACGCTTAGTACGCCACCGGCTTGCCTGATGCGTCCTGGATTTTTTTCCATTCCGCCTTCACCAGCTTGACCACGCTGTCCGGCATCGGCACGTAGTCGAGGTCGAGCGCCATCTTGTCGCCGCTTTCGTACGCCCAATCGAAAAATTTGAGCGCGATGGTGGCATTGTCGGGCTTGTCCTGTTTCTTGTGCATGAGTATGAAAGTCGCGCCCGTAATCGGCCAGCTCTCTTTGCCGGGCTGGTCCGTCAGCAGCAGGTAGAAGCCGGGAGCTTTGTCCCACTGCGCATTGGCCGCGGCCGCGCGGAAAGACTTGTCATCGGGCTTGACGAAATTGCCGTCCTTGTTTTGCAGCAGCGCATACGACATCTTGTTCTGCAATGCGTAAGCATATTCCACGTAGCCGACAGATCCGGACAACCGCTGCACGTAGGCCGCCACACCTTCATTGCCTTTACCGGAAACCCCCGCCGGCCATTTGACCGACGTGTTGTTGCCCGCCTTGTCTTTCCATTCCCCGCTCACTTTCGCCAGGTAGTGCGTGAAAATGAACGTGGTTCCCGAGCCGTCCGAACGCGCCACGACGGTGATGTCCTGGTCAGGCAGCTTGACACCCTTGTTGAGCGCCGTGATGGCCGGCGCGTTCCACTTCGTGATTTTGCCGAGATAAATGTCGGCGAGCAGGGCACCGCTCAACTGCAAACCGCCCGCCTTGATGCCTTCCAGATTGAAGACCGGCACTACGCCGCCCATCACCGTCGGAAATTGCACGAGCCCGTCCTTTTCCAATTGCGCGGGCTGGAGCGGCGCATCCGAAGCGCCGAAATCGACCGTCTTGGCGAGAATTTGCTTGATGCCCCCGCCGGAACCGATCGATTGATAATTCAGTCCGACGCCGGTTTTGGCGCGGTAGGCTTCGGCCCACTTCGAATAGATCGGGTACGGAAAAGTCGCGCCGGCACCGGTGATGTCGGCGGCAACTGCCGGGATTGCCGCCGCAAGCCCCAATGCCATCGCTGCGGATGCGATAAATCGTTGGCAGGATTCGGATTTCATTTACTGACTCTCCAGAGTGAAAACGCGAGGGATAAGCTGCGAATGGGCACATGATAAGCGGCGATTGTTACAGCTTCGTGACGTGGCTGACCGTCGCTGGAGACCGCGACGCGATACGCGTTTAATCAAGGCTCTCGAGGGAGCGCCGGGGCTGATAATATGCGGCATGCAAGGAAAGTCCGGCGCCGGCGACTAAGCTGGCACCCCGCCCTGCCGGCCGCAATCCATTCGCATTCTAGGAGATCGTTATGTCGACCATCCGCAATGTACTCATCGCGTTTAGCGCTACGCTGTTATTGGGGGCGACCGCCGCCACCGGCCAGACCGCCAAACCCGCGCCAAAGCCCGCCCAAGCCAAAGCGATTTTCGCCGGCGGCTGCTTCTGGTGCATGGAACAACCGTTCGACGTGCTGCCTGGCGTGGTGTCCACCACGTCGGGCTACATCGGGGGCCAGAAAAAAAATCCGACGTACGAGGAGGTGTCCGCGGGCCGCACCGGCCACACGGAGGCGGTCCAGGTTGTTTACGACCCCCAGAAAGTAACTTACGAAAAACTGCTCGACGTGTTCTGGCATAACATCGATCCGACGGTCAAAGACCAGCAGTTCTGCGATCACGGCTCCCAATATCGCAGCGGGATTTTTTATACCGACGACGAGCAGAAACGGCTTGCTGAAGCGTCCAAAGCGGCGCTCGACCGCAACAAGCCGTTTACCGGCGCCATCGTTACGGAAATCACGCGCGCGGCGGAATTCTATCCGGCCGAGGATTACCATCAGGATTATTATCTGAAGAACCCGCTGCGCTACAAGTACTACCGCAGCGGCTGCGGGCGCGACAACCGTTTGAAACAATTGTGGGGCAAGGCGCCGGAATAGCGCCGCGCATGAACGCTCCCGCGTGAAGCGCGTCGTCCTCGTCGGGGGCGGTCACAGCCATCTGGAAGTCGTGCGCCGGTTCGGCGCGCTGCCGGCGGCGAATACCGAGATCGTGCTCGTCGATTGCGCGCAATTCGCCACCTATTCCGGGATGCTGCCGGGCCTGATTGCGGGCCACTACGAATTCGCTGACTGTCAGGTCGATTTGCCGCAGCTCGCGCACCGCGCCGGCGTGCGTTTTGTGCGAGCGGCGGCGTGCGGTGTCGATACTGCGCGTCGCCAGGTCGGGCTTGGCGACGGCCGCCTCCTCGATTACGACCTGCTTTCTCTCGACGTCGGCTCCATGCCGCCCACCGCAGGAGTCGCCGGCGCTGCCGAGCACGCGCTCGCGGTAAAACCGTTTCCCGCGTTCGCACAGCGCTGGGAGCGGATCGCCGACTCCTCGCGGGCTGGCACGGTGCGCAGTGTAGTGATCGTTGGCGGCGGCGCCGCCGGACTCGAGCTGGTGCTGGCAATGCACTACCGGCTCGCGCAATCCACTTCGTCGCGCGCAACCGCATTCGCCCTCGTCACGGCCAGCCCGGGTGTATTGCCGGACCGCAATCGTGCCACGCGCGCCGCGGGCGAACGTCTGCTCGCCGAGCGCGGGATTGCGGTGCATTTGAATGCCGGGGTCGTGCGCGTCGAAGCTGACGCGGTAATCGTGGCGAACGCCGCCCCCATCCCCAGCGATGCGACCATCTGGGCAACCGGCGCCGCGCCGCCAGCCTGGTTCAAGGACACGCGGCTCGCGCTCGATGCGCGCGGATTTGTCAGCGTGGATGCATGCCTGTCGTCGATCTCGCAGCGTGAAGTGTTTGCCGCGGGCGACTGCGCGACCATCGCGGGCCACGATTATCCGAAGTCGGGCGTGTATGCCGTGCGCCAAGGGCCGGTGCTCGCGGCCAATCTGCGCCGCGCACTGGCGGGTGCCGCGCTCAGACCATACCAGCCGCAACGGCTCGCGTTGGCGCTGCTCAGCGCCGGCGACCGGTATGCGATCGCGTCGTATGGCCGTCTCAAGCTCGAAGGTGCGTGGGTGTGGCGGTGGAAGGACCACATCGACCGCAAGTTCGTTCGACGCTACCGCGCCTAGCGCCGCGCCGCTAACGCAGGGTCACGCGCGCAAATTTTCGTTTGCCGACCTGCAGGACGATCTGGCGGCCGGCAGCGAGCTTGAGCGCCTTGTCGGTGACTTTTTCGCCGTCGAGCTTGACCCCGCCCTGCGCGATCATGCGTAACGCTTCGGAAGTGCTCGCGGTGAGCGCGGCCTGCTTGAGCAGATTCGCAATCGCGATGCCGTCGGCGCCGGCATCAAGCGTCACCTCGGCGATATTGGCCGGAATTTCGCCCTGTTTGAAGCGCGCCTCGAAATCGGCGAGCGCCGCGGCGGCCGCGGCATTGGAATGGAAACGCGTGACGATTTCCTGCGCGAACGCGACTTTGATGTCGCGCGGATTGCGGCCTGCGTCGACGTCTTTTTTCCAGTGCCTGACGGTCGCGAGCGGCGCGAACGACAGCAGTTCTATATACCGCCACATCAGATCATCCGAAATCGACATCAGCTTGCCGAACATGTCGTGCGGGTGGTCGGTGATGCCGACGTAGTTGCCGAGCGATTTCGACATCTTGTTGACGCCGTCCAGCCCTTCGAGCAAAGGCATCGTCAGTATGCATTGCGGCGCCTGGCCGTAATGCTTCTGCAGCTCGCGTCCCATCAACAGGTTGAACTTCTGGTCCGTACCGCCCAGTTCGAGGTCCGCCTTGAGCGCGACCGAATCGTAGCCCTGCACCAGCGGGTAGAGAAATTCGTGGATCGCGATCGGTTGGTTCGACTTGTAGCGCTTGCCGAAATCGTCGCGCTCCAGCATGCGCGCTACCGTGTGAGTCGCGGCCAGCTTGATCATGTCGGCCGAAGTGAGCTTGTCCATCCAGGTCGAATTGAATGCGATCTGCGTTGTGGCCTGGTCGAGTATCTTGAAGACCTGCGCGGTATAGGTTTGCGCGTTGGCGGCGACCGCGTCGCGGGTCAGCGGCGGCCGCGTCGCGTTCTTGCCGGTGGGGTCGCCTATCATTCCCGTGAAGTCGCCGATCAGGAAAACGATCTGGTGCCCGAGATCCTGCAATTGACGTAGCTTATTGAGCAGCACGGTATGGCCGATATGCAGATCGGGCGCGGTCGGATCGAATCCAGCCTTGATGCGTAACGGCCGGCCGGTTTTTAGCTTGTCGGCGAGCTCGGTCTCGACCAGCAACTCGTCGCAGCCGCGTTTGATGATTTCGAGTTGCTCACTCAACGGGGTCATGCCGGTCTCGCTGCAAAGGGACTGCGTTTCACGATGTGAAATTCAAGGGTTGCGCCCCGGTACCGATCTGCTAAGCTTGCCGCGTCGCTCCAAAGGGGGCCTTAAGATAATATGCTAAAAGCATGATTTTAACCCGAAAAGTCGCCGCCTTGATAGGTGATCTTACGCTCCGCCACCGAGTCGTGGCCGCCCTAGTTGCAGTCCCCTGCTTCAGTGTAGTCGCCGCATTTGGCATCGCGCCGGACACGCTGGTTGAAAAAATAACCTTCCATAATGTCGTGGAAGAAATGGCATTGCCGAGTTTAGCGCCCGTCGCTGACCGCGATGCGGGTTTCGCGCGCGAGGAACGCATTCAGCGCGGCGACACCGTCGCAACTTTGCTCGCGCGACTGCAAATCGACGACGCCGAGGCGGCGCAACTGCTGCGCAATAATGCGCAGGCGAAGGCGCTCTATCAACTGATCCCGGGCAAAGTCGTGCGCGCGACGGCCACCGCGGAGGGCAAGCTGGTCAGCCTGCGTTACCTGAGCGGCAGCAATCTGGTCTCGATAGATCGCACTCCAACCAACTTCGTCGTCAAACAGGAACCGGTGCAGCTCGAGCGGCGCGTGCTGATGAAGTCGGCGGAGATCCGCAATTCGCTGTTCGGCGCGACCGACGCGGCCGGGCTGCCCGATACCATCGCCACCCAGATCGCCGAGGTCTTTTCAACCGACATCGACTTTCACCGCGACTTGCGCAAGGGCGACCGGTTCAGCGTCGTGTATGAGGTGTTCTACGACCGCGGCGAGCCGGTCAAGTCCGGACGCGTGCTGGCGGCCGAATTCGTAAATCAGGGCAAGACCTACACCGCGGTATGGTTCAACACCGCCGAGCACGAAGGCGGCTACTACACGGCAGACGGCAAGAACCTGCGCAAGCAATTTTTGCGCTCGCCGCTCGAGTTCTCTCGCATCACCTCAGGGTTCAGCACTGCGCGCTTCCACCCGGTGCTGCAAACGTGGCGCGCGCATAAAGGCATCGACTACGGCGCGCCGACCGGCACGCGCGTGAAAGCCACCGCGGACGGCGTCGTCGACAGCGCGGCTCGCCAGGGCGGCTACGGCAACGTCGTCGTGTTACGCCATCAATCCAAGTACACGACGTGGTATGGGCATTTATCCGGGATCGCCAAGGGCTTGCACAAAGGCAAGCGCGTGGCGCAAGGTGAAGTCATCGGATTCGTCGGCGCGACTGGGCTCGCCACCGGCCCGCATCTGCACTACGAATTCCGTATCAATGACGTGCATCAAAACCCGCTGCATGTCGCGATGCCCGCGGCCCAGCCGATTACCCCGGAACTCCGGCCGAAGTTCGAACAGACGGCCAAGCTATACGGGGAGCGGCTCGACCTGTTGCGCACCACCAACCTCGCCCGCCTCGATTAACAGTCAATGCCCGAGTTTTATATCGGGCTGATGTCTGGCACCAGCCTCGACGGCATCGACGCGGTGCTGGCGGAATTCGAGCAGCGCGCGCCGCAGTTGCTTGCCCATAGTCATCAAGCGTTCGATCCGGCATTGCGGTCAGAACTGGCGGCACTCAATACCGCGGGCAGCGATGAACTGCGGCGTGCGGCGCTGGCGGCGAACGATCTCGCCCGCGCGTATGCGGCCGTCGTCCAGACGCTGATCGCGCAAGCGCCTGGCAGGGCCGCCACTATCCAAGCGATCGGTTGCCACGGGCAGACGGTGCGGCACCAACCCGCTGACGGTTATACGCTGCAACTCGTGAACGGATCATTGCTCGCGGAGCTTACCGGCATCTCCGTGGTGTGCGACTTTCGCAGCCGCGATGTTGCCGCGGGAGGCCAGGGCGCGCCGCTGGTGCCGGCATTTCACCATGCGGTATTCGCGCACCCGGCCGAGCATCGAGTCGTGGTGAATATCGGCGGCATCGCCAATCTCACCGACCTGCCGTGCCCCGGCCCCGTAACGGGCTTCGACTGCGGTCCCGGCAATTTACTGCTCGACGCGTGGGCGCAACGCCACCTCGGAAAGCCGTTCGACCGGGATGGCGCCTGGGCGCTAACGGGTAGGACCGTGCCCGGTCTGCTCGCGCGTCTTCGCGCCGACGAATATTTTCATCGCGGGCCGCCGAAAAGCAGCGGCCGCGAAACTTTCAACGTGGACTGGCTCGAAAAATTCCTGGCCGGCAACGAGCAGCCGGCCGACGTCGAGGCGACGTTGATCGCGCTGACCGCCCACACAATCGTCGACGCCATCGGCAGGTTCTGCGCGGACGCGACCGCGGTCTACCTCGCCGGCGGCGGCGCGCGCAATGGCGCGCTGGTCAACTTGCTTACGGAGCTGCTCGCGCCGCGCCGGGTCGATCTGACTGACGTGCTCGGCATCGACGCCGAACACGTCGAGGCGCTCGCTTTTGCATGGCTGGCGCGCCAGACGCTAACCTCGCAACCGGGCAATCTACCCGCCGTCACCGGCGCGCGCGGCCCGCGCATCCTCGGTGCGACTTACAGCGCATGAAATAAAAAAGGGCGCCGCGCGGCGCCCTTGTCTACGAAGAAATGCGGGTCAGGCAGAAAACGACGATCCGCAGCCGCAAGTGCTGGTCGCGTTCGGATTCTTGATCACGAACTGCGCGCCTTCGACGCCGTCCTGGTAATCGATCTCGGCGCCGCCTAGGTATTGCAGGCTCATCGGATCGATCAGCAGCGTGACGCCGTTTTTCTGCATCGAGGTGTCGTCGTCGCTGACGGCCTCGTCGAACGTGAATCCGTACTGAAAGCCCGAGCAGCCGCCGCCGGTGACGAACACGCGCAGTTTCAGATCAAGATTACCTTCTTCATCGATCAGTTGCTTGACCTTGGCTGCCGCATTGTCAGTAAACACCAGCGGCGCAGGCATTTCGGTAATCGCATTCATGCTCAGTACTCCTGATAATTTCAACAGCGGTTACTTTAAGTCGGATGCGGGATCGGGTGGACGCTCCCGCAGTCAATCGCCGGTAGCTGGTTTCAACTGCACGACCTTGTCGGATTTGCCTTCCGGTTGATACACCAACCGCCCCTGGACCACCGCGCCCAACTGCATTTCAAGGGTGCGATAGTATACGTCCCCTGTGACATTGGCCTTGGGCTGTAGTTCCGCGTACTCGCTTGCGTGCACGGGGCCGACCACCGTGCCGTTGATAACGGCGTGCGACACGCGTATTTCACCGTCGATGTGAGCCTGCTCGGATAAGACGAGCGTGCCCGGCTTGTCGACCGCGGCAATCACATTGCCGCGGACGTGGCCATCGACGCGCAACCCGCCGCCAAAGGTGATATTGCCCTCGATCGTGGTGCCGGCGCCGATCAGGCAGTCGATCCGATTTTGCGGCTTGTTACTTTTGCTGTTTCCGAACATGGTCACACTCCCGATCATGACGCATTGACGGCTTGGGTCAGTTTGGGCTCGGTGCTGCCGTTTTCGAATACCCGAACTTGCATGCTTTTGACCGCCGCGCCGGCGGTCACGCGAAACGTTCCTTCGACGCGCTGGTAAAAGCGAAAATTCAACTTGAACAGCTTGTCCGCTGGTTCGCCTTCAGCGGGCAGGGTCATCACGACTTTCTTGTTATCCTGCTGCTGCAGATTAATGACAAACTGCAAACTGCCCTGAAAATCCTTATTGCGCTGACCGCTCTGGGTCAGCAAAAGACGGTACCGGTACTCGCCGGGCAAGACGTCATTTTGCACCATGAAGCGGTTGACTGCCACCCCGCCTTCTTTTCCACCGGAGGGCATCAGGGTCTGGAAAAACGCGAGATCCTCCTTGAGCACGGCGTTCTCGCCGGTCAAAGTCTTCATCTGCTTGATCAAATCTTCGTAGGTCACGCGCTCCATCTGAAGTTGGCGCTCGCTCTGCGCGAGCTGGCCGCGCAAGCTCGCGAGTTCCTGCTGGATTTTTATGTTCGTGTCGCCCAGGCGCTGCGCTTCGCGATCGGCTTCGCCCTGCTCGAAGCCGGCAAATCGCATGCCGAAATCGTAGGTTGCGCGCGCCAGGAAAAGCAGCAACAAGCCGAGCACGAGCAGCCCCAGCCAGCGCAAATACCACGGTATGGCGGCCCGTACGGCCATTTGCGGCGCCGATATGCCGAACATGCGCTTGAGCCTTTTGATCAAGGCATTAATGCGATCTGCTCCAGGCCCGTCGTTTCCGGCAGGCCGCACATCAGGTTCATGTTCTGAACCGCCTGACCCGCCGCGCCCTTGGTCAGGTTGTCGATCACTGACAGCACTACCGCGATATCGCCGCCGCCGGGCTGGTGCACCGCGATGCGGCACAGATTCGATCCGCGCACTGACCGCGTTTCCGGATGGGCGCCGGCCGGCATCACGTCGACGAAAGGCTCGTTCACATACTGTTGCTCGTACAACTGCTGCAAATCGACTCCGCGCGTCAGTTGGGCATAAAGCGTCGCATGAATGCCGCGGATCATCGGCAATAGATGCGGCACGAACACGAGCCGCGTCGAGCGTCCGGCCATTGCATTGAGCCCCTGCGAAATCTCCGGATGGTGACGGTGGCCGGGCACGCCGTACGCTTTGAAGTTGTCCGCCGCTTCGGCAAGCAATGTATGGACTTCCGCTTTGCGCCCGGCACCGCTCACGCCGGACTTGGCGTCAGCAATCAAGTGGTCGAAGTCGACCGCCGCACTTTTAATGAGTGGCAGAAAACCCAGTTGGACCGCCGTCGGGTAGCACCCGGGGTTGGCGACGATGCGTGCGCCCCTAATCTCGTCGCGATTGATCTCGGGCAATCCGTAGACCGCTTGCGCGACGAGCTCCGGGCACGCGTGCTTGGTCGCGTACCATTTTTCCCACACCGCGATGTCCTTGATGCGGAAGTCTGCCGCGATGTCGATGATGCGCACGCCGGCGTCGAACAGCATGCGCGCCTGCTGCATCGCGACGCCGTTGGGCGTGGCGAAGAAAACGACGTCGCATTGCTTGAGCGCGTCATCCGAGGGCGCCGTAAAATTCAGATCGACGTGGCCGCGCAGGTTCGCGAACATGCCGGCGACCGGCGTGCCGGCTTCCTGGCGCGAGGTAATGACCGCCAGCTCGCAGTGCGGATGTTGCGCGAGCAGCCGCAACAATTCGACGCCGGTATAGCCGGTGCCGCCGACGATTCCGATTTTAAGTTTCTGACCTGCCATTGGCGCCACCCACGCGAGGAGAAAAGCTCGCGCCTATTTTAGGTTACAAATGAAAAAGCCGCCCGCAGGCGGCTTGATCGACCGACACCCGAAAGTTAGCGTTTCGAGAACTGTTTGCGACGTCGCGCCTTGTGCAGGCCGACTTTCTTGCGCTCGACCTCGCGGGCGTCGCGCGTCACCAAACCCGCCTTCTTCAGTACCGGCTTCAACGCCGCGTCGAACTCGATTAGCGCGCGCGTGATGCCGTGCCGCACCGCACCTGCCTGTCCGGATTCCCCGCCGCCATCGACATTTACCATGATGTCGAATGCGTTGAGCTTATCGGTCAGCACCAGCGGCTGACGCACGACCATGCGGCCGGTCTCACGCGAGAAAAATAGGTCGACCGGCTTGTCGTTGACGACGATATCGCCCTTGCCCGGCTTGATGAAAACGCGCGCTACGGCGCTCTTGCGGCGTCCGGTGCCGTAGTTGTATTGCTGCTGCTTGGCTGGCATGGAATCAGGCCCTTATTTCCAGAGTTTTAGGCACTTGCGCTTCGTGCGGATGAGTCGTCCCTGCATAAACCTTGAGTTTTTTCAGCATCGCGTAGCCAAGCGGCCCCTTGGGCAGCATGCCTTTTACCGCCATTTCGAGCACGCGACGCGGATGGCGCGCCTGCAGCTTCTCGAAGTTGGTGGTAGATATTCCGCCCGGATACGTGCTGTGCCGGTGGTAGAGCTTGGTGCGCGCCTTGCTGCCGGTCACGCGCAGCTTATCGACATTGACGACCACGATATAATCACCGACGTCGACGTGGGGCGTGAATTCCGGCTTATGCTTGCCGCGCAACCGGTGGGCGAGCGTTGCCGCGAGCCGGCCCAGCACTTTATCCTGTGCATCGACTACGTACCAGTCGTGCGTGACTTCGTGGGCTTTCGCCGTAAATGTTTTCATGTCCGGACCCGCTGCCTTGCTTAAGTTGGTTGGACTGCCGTTGGAAACGACAGAAAGCTTTGGATTATATGGCAAAAATCGTTTCGCTGTCAAACCTCCGCCGGTGCGGTCCACACCCTTGAAAACAACCGTTTTGCGGGCTTACGCGCAATCCCGCTTGGCGCCAACGCAATGACCTCGTTCATCGCGGCGTGGCTGCTGCCGCCGCTCGCGCCGCTACTCCTGGTATTCGCCAGCCTCTACGTTTTGCGGCGGCAACCGCGCGGCGGCCGCGCGCTGATAGCGGGCGGTGCAGGCGTGTTGTTGATCCTCTCCACCCCGCTGGTCGGATCAGCGCTGGTGTCGACCCTAGAGCCGCCATTCGTCGAACCGTTGCGCGAGCCGGCCGATGCGATCGTCGTGCTGGGCGGCGGCAGTTATGCCAACGCTCCAGAGTACGGCGGCGACACCGTCAGCAGTGCATCGCTCGAGCGTCTGCGCTATGCGGCAGCACTGCATAAGCGCAGCCGCACGCCGATCCTCGTTTCCGGCGGCAATCCGCTGCGCCACGCGACGGCGGAAGCAACCCAGATGCGCGCGGTGCTTGAGAACGAATGGGGTATTCCGGTGACATGGAGCGACGACACCTCCGACACGACCTTCGAAAACGCGCGCAACAGCCATGCGATTCTCGACCGTGCCGGCATCCGCCGGATTTACCTGGTCACCCACGCATGGCACATGCCGCGCGCGCGGCGCGCGTTCGAAGCGGCGGGCTTCACGGTGATTCCGGCCCCCACGCGTTATGCAATGCTGCGCGGCGCGCGATTTGCGGACTTCGTGCCGGATGCCGAGGGTTTTTTGCTGAGCGCGCGTTTTTGCCGTGAAGTCCTGGGGTCAATTTGGTATCGTCTGAGATCGCCATGAACGCATAAGGGTCAGCATGAAAGCCAGGATCAAATGGGTCGAAGACGTCTGTTTTGTCGGCGAATCGGGCAGCGGTCACGCGCTCGTCATGGACGGGGCGCCCGAGGGCGGCGGGCGCAATATCGGCATGCGGCCGATGGAGACGGTGCTGATAGGCACCGGCGCCTGCACTGCGTACGACGTCGTCCATATTCTCAAAAAATCGCGCGCGGCGATCGTCGACTGCACGGTCGATATCGATTCCGACCGCGCGGCCGAAGACCCCAAGGTATTCACGCGCATCCATTTTCATTTCGTGGTGAGCGGCAAGGATCTGAAGCCCCAACAGGTCGAGCGCGCAATCCAGCTGTCGGCCGAGAAATATTGCTCGGCATCGATCATGCTCGCGAAAACTGCAGTGATCACGCACGACTTCGAAATCAAGCCGACCTGACGCGCCGCGCGAGCCGGCGCCCGTGACGTGATATCAGGCGAGGCTCACGCCCAATTGCCTGCCTACGAAGTACGTGATGCCGCCCGCTGCCGCCCCGATCGCGAGCATGCGCGCGCCGCTCATCACGGCGCTGCGCCCGGTAAATAGCGACAACGTCGCACCCACGGCGAACAGCGCGACCGCGGTGAGCGCGAGGACCGCGGGCAGGCTCGATTTGCCGAGACCGAAAAAAAACGGCAGCAACGGAATCAGGCCACCGAGGCCGAACGAAAAAAACGACGCCAGCGCAGCGCCCCACGGCGACCCCAGGTCTTCCGGGTTCAGGCCGAGCTCTTCGCGGGCCAGCGTGTCGAGCGCGCGCTCCGGATCGGCGATGATTTGCCGGGCCATGCGCAGCGCCTCGTCGGCGGTCACCCCGCGCGCCTCGTAAATTAGCGCGAGTTCGTGCGCTTCTTCTTCGGGATATTCGGCGAGTTCGTCGCGCTCGAGCCCGATCTGATACTCGTACATCTCGCGCTGCGAGCGCACGGACACGTATTCGCCGGCGGCCATCGAAAAGGCGCCGGCAACCAGACCGGCAGCGCCGGTCAACAGAATGGTGGCGGTTTCCGCATTCGCGCCGGCGACGCCGAGAATCAGGCTCGCATTCGAAATAAGCCCGTCGTTGACGCCGAATACCGCCGCGCGCAGATTCCCGCCGCCGGACAGGCCGCTGTGATGCCCGACTGCATCGAGTTGATGCGGCGCCCCCTGGCCGGAATTGCTCGCATAGGCAGACATGCCGCGCACCTTCATCGCCGCGAGCACGGTACGCAATCGCCGCGGGCCGTGGCGCCGCACCAGGCCTGCGACCAGGCGCGAGCGCACATCCGGCGTAAACACCGGCAAGATAGCGCCCGCGACGGCCGCTTTCCTGGCCCAAATCGCAGCCTGGCCCTCGGCTTCGCCCGCCAGACCCAGAAAAAGTTTTTCGCGCGGCGTGCCCGCTTCGCACGCAGCGACAACGCGGTATAAATAAGCCGCGCGTTTTTCCTCCGACCAGCTCAAGACTTCGTTCACGTGCGCGCTCCACCGGGAGTGATCCGGTTAAATATATACCAGCAGGCATATCCGGCCGCGAGCGATGCCGCCATGCCCGCTGCCAGCCCGATGCCGCTGACAGACAGATAAGGCGACACCAGTCCGGCCGCCAGTCCCGCGAAAAAACTCTGCTGCGCGGCCTGCAGCGACGCCGCCAGACCCCGGTTGTCGGGAAATAAATCCAGCATCAGCAACGTGACGCTCGGCATCGCAAGCGACATGCCGACCGTATAGACCATCACGGGCAAAACTGTCCACGGCAACGCGGGTGCGTACAGCGCGTGATACGCAAGGTTGAAAAGCGCCGCGCAAAACATGACGATGTAAGCGTAGCGCACCGTGCGCCGCGGCGATACTTTGCCCGCGAGCCGGCCGGACAGATAAGCGCCCGCGATCACGCCGGAAATACCGGGCACGAACAACCACCCGAATTGGTTTTCGTTGAGGCCCAGAAGCCGGTAGATAACGGCGGGCGCTGATGCAATATAAAGAAAAAAAGCGGCGAAATTCAACGCGACTGCAGACGACAGCAGACCAAAACGCACGCTGCTAAGCAGCTTGCAATAGTTGATGAGCAACGGCCGCGCCGCAAACGGCTGACGCTTTTCGATTGGCAATGACTCCGCGAGCCGGTAATGGCAAGCTGCAAAGAGCAGTCCTGAGAACAGCGCCAGAAAAACGAAAATAGAGCGCCAGCCGAGCCACACCTCCAGCCAGCCGCCGAGGATGGGCGCCACGGCAGGTGCCAGGCCGAATATCATTGTCACCATCGACATCACGCGTTGCGCCTGATGCCCGGGATAAATGTCGCGGATCATCGCGCGTCCCGCGACCATGCCGGTGCCGGATGACATGCCCTGCAACGCGCGAAACGCGAGCAGTTGCGGCAGGCTCTGCGCGAGCGCGCAACCGATCGAGGCGCCGGTGAATATCAGCAACCCGACGAGTATCACCGGACGGCGGCCGAACGAATCGGTCAGCGCACCGTGAAACAGCATCATGCACGCAAAGGGCAGCAGGTAGGCCGACAGTGTCTGCTGCAGTTGGAGCGGGGTCGCGTCGAGCGCCCGGCCCATCGCCGGAAACGAAGGCATGTACGTATCGATCGCGAAGGGCCCGAGCGTGGCAAGACCCGCGAGCAGGGCGGCGAGGATCAGCGTGGCGCGATCGGCTTGTTGCTGCGAGGTCAGGGCCGGCATCAGCGGGCACGCAAGGGCTGCGACATCCGCCGATTATAGTCGCGTCGAGCGGCGTTTTTAGCTGCGATCGAAGCGCCGAAACTGGATCGCCTCCGCGATGTGCGCGCTCGCGATTAAACGCGCATCGGCGAGATCGGCAATCGTGCGCGCGACTTTCAATACGCGGTGATAGGCGCGCGCAGTCAGCCCCAGTCGGCTGATCGCTTGCTTGAGCAGCGCGGCGCCGGCCGCGTCGGGCACGCAAATGTCGTCGATTTCGCGCGTCGACAATTTGGCGTTCGGTTTATGTTGGCGCTCGAGTTGACGCCTCGCCGCAGCTTCCACGCGCGCGCGTACGACGGCGCTCGGCTCGCCGCCCGCTGCCCGCACGAGATCCTGTTCGGCCACCGCCGGCACTTCAATCTGCAAATCGATGCGGTCGACCAGTGGTCCCGAGATCCTGCCGCGGTAACGCGCGACCTGATCGGGCGTGCAGCGGCACCTTGCGGCGTAGTGGCCGAGGTAGCCGCAGGGACACGGATTCATCGCCGCAATGAATTGAAACTGGGCGGGAAACTCCGCCTGCCGCGCCGCGCGCGATACGGTGATACGGCCCGATTCAAGCGGCTGGCGCAACACTTCGAGCACGCTGCGATGAAATTCAGGCAACTCATCGAGAAACAGCACGCCATGCATGGCGAGCGAGATTTCGCCGGGCCGCGGATTGCTGCCGCCGCCGGCGAGCGCGACCCCCGACGCCGTGTGATGCGGCGCGCGAAAAGGCCGCCGCCGCCAGTTGCGCAAATCGAAGCCGGCGCTGCCGAGCGACTGGATCGCCGCCGCCTGCAGCGCCTCGTCCTGCGTCATCGGCGGCAGGATGCCGGGGAGTCGAGTGGCAAGCATCGTCTTGCCCGCGCCGGGCGGTCCCACCATGATAAGGCTGTGCCCGCCCGCCGCCGCCACTTCCAGCGCGCGCTTGGCGTGCGCCTGCCCTTTGACGTCGGCGAGATCAGGCAACGGGTCGTGCACCGCCACCGGCCCCTCGCGGCACAACGCGAGCGGTTCGCGATCCGCAAGGTGCGCGCAAACTTCGAGCAGGTTACGCGCGGCATAAACCCGTGCGCCCTCGACCAGCGCCGCCTCGGGCGCATTTTGCGCGGGCACCACGAAGGCGCGCCCGTCGCGGCTCGCCCCGTACATCATCGCAAGCGAACCGCGGATCGGCCGCAATTCGCCCGTCAACGCGAGTTCGCCCGCGAATTCGTATTCTGCAAGCCGCTCGGCGGGCAACTGACTCGATGCCGCAAGAATGCCCAGCGCGATCGGCAAATCGAAGCGACCACTTTCTTTCGGCAAGTCGGCGGGCGCGAGATTGACCGTGATCCGCCGCGCCGGAAATTCGAAGCGCGCGTTTTGCAAGGCGGCGCGCACGCGGTCTTTCGCTTCTTTTACTTCCGCTTCCGGCAAGCCGACGATCGTGAAACTCGGCAAGCCGTTCGCGAGGTGGACTTCGACCGTCACGAGCGGCGCCTCCATCCCGGCCAGCGAACGGCTGTACAACACGGCAAGCGACATCGGCGCCCGGCGGTTCACCCGGGTATGCAGTTGGGATAAGCGATTAACGCCCGGCGCCGCCGCCAGTACGTAGGCCTTTAGTCATAGTGCCGGGCTTTCTCTACTGCCCGAACGTCACGGAAGTGCCGCCCGCGATGGCGGCGTCAGAGTTTCTGATTGTCTTCCAGTGCCGCGAGTTTCGCCTCGAGCGAGGCGAGCTTGTCGCGCGTGCGCGCGAGCAGTTCGGTCTGAATATCGAACTCATGCCGCGTAACGAGATCGAGCCGCGCGAACATCGAGGTCAGCATCGCCCGCATATTGGTTTCGATGTCCCGCGCCGGTGTCTTCGCGAGCAATTCCCTGACTTTGGCGCTGAACTCATCGATCTGTTGCTGACTGAGCATTGGCCGCTCCTGGTAGGTGATCGCGTTCATTTTATATTTAACGTCGCGGCGCTGCGGAACTGTCGCGGCAGCCTAGCGGCGATAAAAATCTGGCATAGGCGCTCAGGCTGGGTCGCACCATGCTGGTGCAGACCACTCGGGCACGCCTCATGCCAGTGCACAAAAGATTGGTTCGATCGCGTATTTATGGCAGTTGTACTATATTTTTCAAAGGGTTACGGACTGGCACGATACCTGCTGATAGCCGGTCCGTAAGTCGATCTAATTCTAACAAATGAAAGGGATGATCATGTTCAAAGCAACACTCAAAGCCGGCGCGCTTGCTGCGGCCCTCGCTCTGCCGAGCCTTGCGTTTGGCCAGGCCGCGCCTGCACCTGCTGACGCCAAACCGGCGGAGGAGGCTTCGCCGCATTCCTTTACCGCCAACGTCGGTCTATTCAGCCAATACATATTCCGCGGACTGAGCCAAACCAACGGCAGACCAGCGGTCCAAGGCGGGTTTGACTATACCTACAATTTCGGGCCGGCTTCGGTTTACGTCGGCTCGTGGAATTCGAACGTTTCATGGCTCACCGATGGCGGCCAGTATTCGAGTTCCAGCCTCGAGAGTGACTTGTATGGCGGCTTTAAAGGCAACTTCGGCGCGTCCGATTTTACGTGGGATGCCGGCTTCCTCCAGTATTTTTACCCGGGCAACGTGTTGGCCGGCGGCGCCAAGGGCGACACCTCGGAGGTCTACGGTGCGGTGGGCTGGAAGTGGCTCACTTTCAAGACCTCTTACGTCGTCGGCAACAAGGCGTTTGCTGTGCTTGACGCGAAGGGCACTTACTATCTCGATCTGACCGCGGCCTACCCGGTGGGCGAGACGGGCCTGACGCTGATTGCGCACTACGGCCGGCAGAAATACAAAGGCACCGACGCGCGCACCCGCTTGGTCGGCTCCAACAACACCATATACAGCTACAACGACTATAAACTCGGCGCCAGCTATGACCTGGGCAAGCTGTCGAAGGTGCTTAACGCCGTAACGGTGGGCGCCTATTACACCAATACCAGCGGCGCCAACGGGCTTGGTTATAACGGCCGCGGCGATGCGCCGGCCGGCCCTTATCCGAAGGCCATTTCGGGTAGCAACGGTACGGTTTATCTGCAAAAAACGTTCTAAGCACTGCAACGCGGGGCCGGCGTTCGCCGGCCCCATATCCTTGGGGAACCGCAATGAAACTAGTCACTGCAATCATCAAGCCGTTCAAGCTTGACGAAGTGAGGGAGGCGCTGTCCGCCATCGGCGTGCAGGGCATTACCGTCACCGAGGTCAAAGGCTTCGGACGGCAAAAAGGTCATACCGAGCTCTATCGCGGCGCCGAATACGTGGTGGATTTCCTGCCGAAAGTGAAAATCGAGGCGGCGATCAAAAGCGAGATGCTCGACCAGGTGGTCGAGGCGATCGAAAAATCCGCGAACACCGGCAAGATCGGCGACGGAAAAATTTTCGTGTTCGAACTTGAACAGGTTTACCGCATTCGCACCGGCGAGACCGGCGCGGACGCGCTATAGGGAGAACCAAAAAATGAAACGTCTATTATCCGTACTCGCGCTGGCCGGCGCCTTCTGTTTCGGCACCGCCATGCCTGTCGTCGCGCAGGATAAGGCAGCGGACAAGCCCGCTGCTGAAGCGCCCAAAGCCGATGAGAAGAAAGCGGCTGCCCCGGCACCGGCCGCCGCCTCTGCTACTGCGGCCCCCGCCGCAACGGCGGCTCCCGCGCCGACCCCGAACAAGGGCGACACCGCATGGATGCTGACCTCGACCGCATTGGTGCTGTTGATGAGCGTGCCCGCACTGGCGCTCTTTTACGGCGGCCTCGTGCGCAGCAAGAATATGCTGTCGATGCTGATGCAGGTGTTCGTCACTTTCTCGCTGATCACCGTGCTCTGGTGCGTCTACGGGTATAGCCTCGCGTTCACCGAAGGCAATGCCTTTTTCGGCGGCTTCGACCGGCTGTTCCTGAAAGGCACCTTCGACCCGATGAAGGGCGAATTCGCGATGGCCGCGACTTTCAGCAAAGCCACGCCGATGTACGAGCTCGTGTTCGTCGCGTTCCAGGCGACCTTTGCCGCGATCACCTGCTGTCTGATCCTGGGCGCAGTGGCCGAGCGCATGAAGTTTTCCGCGGTGCTCATATTCATGGTGATCTGGTTCACGTTCGCCTACGCGCCGATGGCCCACATGGTCTGGTTCTGGATGGGTCCCGATGCCTATACCGATCCCAAGCTCGTCGATGAATTGAACGCCAAAGCCGGTTTGATCTGGCAATGGGGCGCGCTTGACTTCGCGGGCGGCACGGTCGTTCACATCAATGCCGGCGTCGCGGGTCTGGTCGGTGCTTACATGCTCGGCAAACGCATCGGCTACGGCAAAGAAGCCATGTCGCCGCACAACCTCACGATGACGATGATCGGCGCTGCGATGCTGTGGTTCGGCTGGTTCGGCTTCAACGCGGGGTCCGCGCTCGAAGCAAACGGCTCCGCCGCGCTCGCTTTCATGAACACCTTCCTGGCGACCGCTTGCGCGGTACTGTCCTGGATGTTCGCCGAGTGGATGTTCAAGGGCAAACCGTCGATGCTGGGTGCGGCTTCCGGCGCTGTCGCCGGTCTCGTGGCGATCACGCCGGCCGCCGGCAACGTTGGCATCCCGGGTGCGTTCGCCATCGGTCTGCTCGTCGGCCCGCTGTGCCTGTGGGGCGTCAACGGCCTGAAGAAAATGCTGAATGCGGACGACGCGCTCGACGTGTTCGGCGTGCACGCGCTTGGCGGTATCTTTGGCGCGCTCGCCACCGGCGTGTTCAATTCGCAGGAGCTCGGCGGACCGGGTCTGGTCACCGACTGGGTCACGGCCAAAGTCGGCTCCAACCCGATCATGGATCAACTCCTGATCCAGGCTAAAGCCGTCGGCGTGACTGTGATCTGGACCGCGGTGGTCGCATTCATCGCGTTCAAGATCGCCGACATCATCGTCGGGCTGCGCGCGACCGAAGAAGTGGAACGCGAAGGACTCGACATCAACGAGCACGGCGAGTCTGCGTATCACATGTAAGGCAATCAGCTCCAAGAGGATGGGCGCCTGCGGGCGCCCATTTTTTTTGGGTGCCGCCAGACTCGCGCCGCCGCGGTTCGCGGGCAATAACGGCACGCGCGGATAGGCCACGCCGGTTTGCTACAATACCCGCCCGGCAAAGCTGCGAGCTGACATGACCACCGTTCCGCACCTGACCACGGCCCTGACCGGCCCGTTGCTCGATCTCGAACGCAGCATCCTCAAAGCGATGCCCGACATCGAGCACTGGTTTCGCAACCAATGGCAGGAACATGCTTCGCCGTTCTATGCATCGGTCGATTTGCGCAACAGCGGATTCAAGCTCGCTCCCGTCGACACCAATCTTTATCCCGGCGGTTTCAACAACCTGAACGCCGAATTCGACGCGCTGTGCGTGCAGGCCACGATGGCGGCGGTGGAAAAAATCTGCCCCGACGCGCGCGGCGTGCTGCTGATTCCCGAGAATCACACGCGCAATACCTTCTACCTGCAAAACGTGGCGGCGCTGCAGAGAATTCTGCGTCACGCCGGCATGATAGTGCGCATCGGCACGCTGCTGCCGGAAGTGACGGCCCCCGCCGACATCGTGCTGCCGGACGGCGGCAAGCTCACGCTCGAACCCATCGAGCGCAACGGCAACCGCATTTCCATCGACGGGTTCGATCCGTGCGTGGTCCTGCTTAACAACGACCTGTCGGCGGGTCTGCCGGAGATTCTCAAAAATCTCGAACAAATCGTACTGCCGCCGCTCCAGGCGGGCTGGTACGTGCGCCGCAAGTCCAACCACTTCGCGGTGTACAAGGAAGTCGCCACGGAGTTCGCGCAATTGCTGGGCATCGATCCGTGGGCGATCAACCCGTATTTCGAAAAATGCGGCCGGATCAATTTCCACGAGCGCAAGGGCGAGGAATGCCTCGAAGGCTATGTGTCGGAAATACTCACTGATATCCGCGCCAAGTATGTCGAATACGGCATCAAGCAGGAGCCGTTCGTGATCGTCAAAGCCGATGCAGGCACGTACGGCATGGGCATCATGACGGTCAAGGACCCGTCGGAAGTGCGCGGGCTCAATCGCAAGCAGCGCAACAAGATGGCGGTGGTCAAGGAAGGCCTCGAAGTGCACGAAGTGCTGGTGCAGGAAGGCGTCTACAGCTTTGAAATGGTCAACGCCGCGGTTGCCGAGCCGGTCGTTTACATGATCGATCATTTCGTCGTTGGCGGTTTTTATCGCGTGCACTCGAGCCGCGGCCAGGACCAGAGCCTGAACGCCCCCGGCATGCAATTCGTGCCGCTGGCCTTCGAGAAGCCGTGTTACTCCCCCGATCTCGACGACCCGGATTGCCCGCCCAACCGTTTTTACGCTTACGGCGTGATCGCGCGCCTGGCACTGGTGGCCGCGGCCATCGAGCTCGAGCGGACCGAACAGGCGGCGGCCGTCACGCCGCTCACTTCAGCGCGTGCCGCCGGCGCCTGATCTACTAAGCGCCGCGCGCATGAAGATCGCTTTCATCGTCGACCCGCTCGACGACTTCAAGATTTACAAGGATTCGACGTTCGCGATGATGCGCGAAGCCGCGGCGCGCAATCACCAGCTTTATACGCTGCAGCAGGAAGATGTCGTATGGCACGCGGGCGCGGTCATCGGCCATGCACAAGGGCTGCAGCTGACTGGCGACCCGCTAGCGTGGTATTGCAGCGAAGCGACCCGGGCCATCGCGCTCAAGGACTTCGACGCGGTCGTGATGCGCAAAGACCCGCCGTTCGACATGGAATACGTCTACAGCACCTATCTGCTCGAAATCGCGCAGGAACAGGGCGCGCGCGTCTTCAACAATCCGCGCGCCATTCGCGACTGCAACGAGAAGTTGACGATAGCGCGCTTTCCGCAGTTCACCGCGCCGAGCATGGTCACGCGGCACGCGCATTTAATCCACGAATTTCTCGCCGCGCACGGCGACATCATTCTGAAGCCGCTCGACGGCATGGGCGGCACGTCGGTTTTCCGCGTGCACGCCCGGGATCCCAATCTGAACGTGATCATCGAGACCGTCACGCATTACGGGCGGCGCACCATCATGGCGCAGCGCTACATTCCGGCGATCGCCGACGGCGACAAGCGCGTCCTGCTGATCGCCGGCAAACCCGTGCCGTACGTGTTGGCGCGCATTCCCAAAGCCGGCGAGACGCGCGGCAATCTCGCGGCCGGCGGAACCGGCGTGGCGCGTGAATTGACGCCGCGCGACCGCGAAATCGCGGAGGCGTTGGGCCCGCTGCTGCACGCGCAGGGGCTGCTCCTGGTCGGACTCGACGTGATCGGCGATTATCTGACTGAAGTCAACGTGACGAGCCCGACCTGTTTTCAGGAAATCACCGAGCAGAGCGGCTTCAACGTCGCCGGCATGATGCTCGACGCGCTCGAGCACGCCGTCGAGCGCTGAGCGACGATCATTGGCGGCCGCGCCGCCGGTCGCGCGTGCCCGCGTAGTATAATTTCGCTCCTCCAATGCGCACGCCCGATATCGCATGATAGGCATCCTGATCATCACCCACGGCACGCTCGGCGAAAGCCTGATTCACTGCGCGAGCCATGTCCTCAACAAACGGCCGCCGCGGCTGAAGCAGCTTGGCGTCACCGCGCAGGATGATCCCGCGCTGCTGCTCCCGCAGGCGCGCGCCCTCGTCAAGGAGCTCGACGAAGGCGCCGGCGTGCTGATTCTTTCCGACATGTATGGCGGCACCCCGAGCAACCTCGCATCCAAGCTGGTGGCGCCGGGCAAAGTCGAAGCCGTCGCCGGCGTGAGCCTGCCGATGCTGATCCGGGTGCTTACTTACCGCGACCGCGATCTGCAAACCATCGTGACCAAAGCGATCAGCGGCGGTTGTGAAGGCGTGATACGCGTACCCGTGTTCAAACTTCACAATGCTGCAACGGGAAGCTGAGATCATCAACAAGCTCGGCCTGCACGCTCGCGCGTCGGCCAAGTTGACCCAGCTCGCCGGCCAGTTCGCGAGCGAAATCTGGGTCGCGCGCAACGGCAAACGCGTCAACGCCAAAAGCATCATGGGCGTCATGATGCTGGCTGCGGCCAAGGGCACGACCATCAATATCGAGACCGACGGACCCGATGAAGAAGCCGCGATGAAGGCGCTCACCGGGCTGATTGCCGATTATTTTGGAGAAGGGGAGTAATCAAGGATGAAGGCGGAAGGATGAAGGATGAATGCATGGCAGCCCTTGCGAGCGCTAGCCTTACTTCATCCTTCATCCTTCATCCCTCATCCTTAACGAGGGTGAAAGCCTCGTGAGCTTCACCATGCACGGCATTCCGGTGTCCGGTGGCATCGCCATCGGTCACGCGCACCTGGTCTCCCATGCCCGGCTCGAAGTCGCGCATTACGCAATCCCGCAGCAGCAGGTCGGCGAGGAGGTGGCGCGGTTCGACACGGCGCTGCAGACCGTGCGCGCCGAGCTCGAGCAGTTGCGGACCCAGATTCCCGCCAGTGCGCCACAGGAATTCGACGCCTTTCTGAACCTGCACCTGATGATATTGAACGATGCGACGCTGGCGAAAGCGCCGCGCGATATCATCAAAGCCGAGCAATGCAATGCGGAATGGGCGCTCAAAGTGCAGATGGACGCGCTGCTCGACCAGTTCGATCAAATCGAAGACGGCTATCTGCGCGAGCGCAAGGCCGACGTGATCCAGGTCGTCGAGCGCCTGATGAAGGTGCTGTTCGGACAACCTGGCTACGCGCCGCCGACCCACGCCGGCGACGAGCAAAACCTGATCATGGTCGCGCACGACCTGTCGCCGGCTGACGTGATCCAGTTCAAGCAGCACCAGTTCGCGAGTTTCATCACCGATCTGGGCGGCACCACGTCGCACACGGCGATCGTCGCGCGCAGCCTTAATATTCCGTCGATCGTCGCGCTGCACCATGCGCGCCAGCTGATCCGCGAAAACGAGCTCATCATCGTCGACGGCACGCAGGGCGTGATCATCGTCGATCCGGACCCGCAGGCGCTCGCTGAGTACAAGCTGCGCCAGCATCAATGGGAACTCGAGCGCCAGAAATTGAAGCGCCTGCGCGACACCCGCGCCACCACCCTCGACGAGGTCGAGATTGAGCTGCACGCAAACATCGAATTGCCGGACGACATCAAGGGCGCGCGCGAAAATGGCGCGACCGGTATCGGCCTCTTCCGCACGGAATTCCTGTTCCTGAATCGCGACAATCTGCCCGACGAGGATGAACAGTTCGAGGCCTACCGGCGGGTCGTGCGCGAAATGGACGGGTTGCCGGTCACTATCCGCACCTACGATCTGGGCGCCGACAAGCAGATCAACGGCGCGGTCTCGACCGGCACCAACCCGGCGCTGGGGCTGCGCGCAATCAGGCTGTCGCTGACCGAGCCGCAAATGTTTCTGGCCCAGCTGCGCGCGATGCTGCGCGCCTCTCACTACGGCAAGCTCAAGATCCTGATTCCGATGCTGATGAGCACACCGGAGATCACGCAGGCGCTCGGCTACGTCGCGCAGGCGAAGAAAAGCCTCGAGGATCGCTTCATTCCGTTCGACCGCAGGGTCGAAATCGGGGGCATGATAGAAATCCCCGCGGCGGCGCTGGCGATAAATACATTCATCAACCGCCTCGATTTCCTGTCGATCGGCACCAACGATCTCATTCAATACACGCTCGCAATCGACCGTACTGACGACACCGTATCGCACCTGTACGATCCGCTGCATCCGGCAGTGTTGAATCTCGTCGCGCACATCATCAAATCATGCAACAAGGCCGGCAAGCCGATCGCGCTGTGCGGCGAGATGGCGGGCGACGTGCAACTCACGCGGCTCTTGCTCGGGTTCGGGTTGCGCCAGCTGTCGATGCATCCGGCACGCCTGCTCGAAGTCAAGCAGCGGGTTCTCAAGTCCAAGCTGCGCGACATCGTGCCGCAGGTGAGCAGGATGCTGCGCGCCGACGACCCCGACCGCCTGCGCGCTATGCTCGGGCGCCTGAACGCGTAGCGCCATGCCCATCCCGCGCGCGGCGGTCACGAATTACGCGCCGCTTTTGACGGGAGCGTAAAGCATGTTGCGTGAAATCCCGGGCGTGCGCCAGGACCGTCCGGGTCTCACGCGCCGCTGGTATCAGGACGAGTTTTTCGATCTGTATACGTGGTATGCGCCCGGCCAGGCACTCGTGAGCTTTCAGTTGTGTTACGACGTGCGCGGCCGCGAGCGCGCCTTTTCCTGGCATCGCGAGCACGGGTTCTCGCACAACAAGATCGATGGCGGCGACGGCGGCCGCTTGGGCCGCATGACGCCGATACTCACCGGTGCCGGGCAGTTCCCGCACCGTTTCGTGCGCCAGCGCTTCGCCCGGGAAGCGCGCGAGCTCGACATTCTCACGCGCGATTTAATCGTCGCGAAAATGCGCGAATACGGGCGCGCCGTCAACCGCGGCGTGACCGCGTTGCCGCGGCGCAGCCCGCCTGACGGTGCTGATCGGGCTTGAGCGGAGATTTGACAACTGCCACCGCTAAACGGTAAGGTTGAGCCAGTTTTTGTGCGCCGATTTGAGTTCAGCTTGCGGGCGCCTAATAAATCCGGCTAAAGAGAAAGACAACCCGGGCTGACGCAAGCAGACCGGGTTTTTTCGTTTATGAAAGACACAGTACAACCACAGTCAGTCGGCGCGGTCACGCCCCGCACCGCCCGCTTTACCGCTCCGCTGCCCTTGAAGTGCGGCACCACGCTGGCGGGTTACGAACTCGCGTACGAAATGTACGGCACGCTCAACGCCGACAAATCCAACGCGGTGCTCGTGTGTCATGCGCTCAATGCGTCGCATCACGTCGCAGGCTATTACCCTGAAGATCCGCAGAACGTTGGCTGGTGGGACAACATCATCGGTCCCGGCAAGCCGCTCGACACCAACCGCTTCTGCGTCATCGGGGTCAACAACCTGGGCGGCTGCTTTGGTTCGACGGGCCCGTCGTCGACGAATCCGGCGACGGGCAAGCCGTGGGGTGCCGATTTTCCTCTCGTGACCGTCGAAGACTGGGTCACGACCCAGGCGCGTCTCGCCGATCAACTGGGTATCCGCCGTTTCGCCGCCGTCATGGGCGGCAGCCTGGGCGCGATGCAGGCGCTGTCGTGGACCATTCAATACCCGGACCGCCTCGGGCACGCACTCGTGATCGCCTGCGCGCCCAATCTGTCGGCGCAGAATATCGCGTTCAACGAGGTCGCGCGCCAGGCGATTATCACCGACCCCGACTTTCATGGCGGCCATTATTACGAGCATGCGACACGGCCGACGCGCGGCCTGCGAGTGGCGCGCATGGTCGGCCATATCACTTATCTGTCGGACGACGAGATGGCGAGCAAGTTCGGCCGCCAGCTGCGTCATGGCCGCCTCAACTACACGTTCGGCGTCGAATTCGAGATCGAATCGTACTTGAGCCATCAGGCCGACAAGTTTGCCGACTACTTCGACGCCAATACGTATTTGCGCATTACGAAGGCGCTCGACTATTTCGACCCGGCCGCCGCGCACGGCGGCAACCTGAGTCTGGCGCTTGAGCCGGCGACCGCGGGTTTCCTCGTGGTCTCGTTTACGACCGACTGGCGATTCTCGCCCGAGCGCTCGCGCGAAATCATCAAGGCGCTGCTCGACAACCGGCGCAATGTCACTTACGCAGAAATCGACGCGCCGCACGGCCACGACGCGTTCCTGCTCGACGACGCGCGTTATCATCGCGTCGTCGCGGCCTACTTCGACCGCATCAGCGCGGAATTCGCCGCATGAACACGCACGCCATGCAACGCGCCGATTTTGCGGCAATCGCCACCTGGATCAAGCCCGGTGCGCGCGTGCTCGATCTGGGTTGCGGCGACGGCTCGCTGCTGCGCTTTCTCGCCGACCAGCGTGACAGCATCGGTTACGGGGTCGAAATCGACGACGCGGGCGTGCTCGCGTGCGCGACCAACGGCGTGAACGTGATTCAGGGCGACATGGAGCGCGGCCTGTCGGGGTTCGCGGACGACTCGTTTGATTACGTGATTCTGTCGCAAACATTGCAGGCGGTGCGCAGCAGCGAAAGCGTCATCAGCGAGATGCTGCGCGTCGGCCGCGAAGGCATCGTTACATTCCCGAACTTCGGCTACTGGCGCAACCGGCTGCAGGTCATGCGCGGCCATATGCCGGTGTCGGACAACCTGCCCTACGCGTGGTTCGACACCCCGAACATTCACCTGTGCACGATGGACGACTTCGAGAATTTCTGCCGCGGCCACGGCGTGCGCATCCGCGAGCGCATCGTGATCACCGGCGGCAACGCCGTCACGCTGATGCCGAACCTGCTCGGCGCGCTCGCCGTGTACCGTTTCGAGCGCGCGTAGCCGGATGGCAGACCTGCCACCCGGGCGCGGCGGCTGGCGTCAGGCGCTGTTCAACCGGCGCATGCTGATTTGCGTGTTCACCGGGTTCAGCTCGGGATTGCCGCTGTACATCCTGCTGTCGCTGCTGCCGGCGTGGCTGCGTTCCGAGCATGTCGATTTGCGCGCGATCGGGCTGTTTGCGCTGATGCAGTTTCCGTTCAACTGGAAATTCCTGTGGTCACCGCTGCTTGACCGCTACGCGCTGCCGGGGTTTGGCCGCCGGCGCGGCTGGATGCTCGTTTCTCAACTCGCACTGCTCGTCGCCCTCCCCGTTTTCGGCGCGCTCAACCCGCAATTCGATCTGCTGGCCATCGCGCTGCTCGCGATGACCGTCGCGTTTCTGAGCGCGACCCAGGACATCGTGCTCGATGCCTACCGCCGTGAAATCCTCGCCGACAGCGAGCTTGGACTCGGCAATTCCATTCACGTCAACGCGTATCGCATCGCCGGCCTGGTGCCGGGTTCGCTGTCGTTGATACTCGCTGACATCCTGCCCTGGAGCACGGTCTTCGTGATCACCGCACTGTTCATGCTGCCGGGTATCGCCATGACACTGGTGATCGGCGAGCCGAAACTCGCAGGTACGCCACCGCGTACGCTGCGCGATGCCGTGGTGGAGCCATTTCGCGAATTCATCACGCGCGCGGGCCTGCGCTCGGCCCTGCTCATGCTTGCGTTCATGGTGCTCTACAAGCTCGGCGACAGCATGGCCACGGCGCTGGCGACGCCGTTTTACCTCGATATGGGTTTTACCAAAACCGAAATCGGCTTGATCGCCAAGCATGCGGGACTGTGGCCCAGCGTGATCGGCGGGCTGCTCGGCGGCCTCTGGATGCTGAAGCTCGGCATCAATCGCGCGCTGTGGCTGTTCGGGGTCGTGCAGGTCGTGTCTATTCTGGGCTTCGCGGTGCTGACCGAATTTCCGCGCGACCGCATGATGCTCGCGCTCGCGATCAGCTTCGAAGCGCTCGGCGTCGGCCTGGGCACCGTTGCGTTCGTCGCCTACATTGCGCGCGCGACGCACCCGCTTTATACCGCAACCCAGTTCGCCTTGTTCACGAGCCTCGCCGCCGCACCGCGCGTGGTGCTCAACTCGGTCACCGGCGTTTTGGTCGAGCAAACCGGCTGGCTCAATTTCTTTTTGATCTGCACGGTGCTCGCCCTGCCGGGAATGTTGCTGCTGCCGAAAGTCGCGCCGTGGAACGGCGATCGGCCGGCGCCACCCGCCGCGACTGGCTGACCGGCAGCCGCTCTACTTCTTCTTGCCGAACAGGCCTTCGATCGCCTGCCCCGCTTTCGCGCCTATGCCGGTGCCGATCCCCGGGGCCAATATGGTGCCGATCGCAGCGCCCGCCAGGGTGCCGCCGGTCGGATATAGCAGCGGCGAATGCACGGTTCCCGCGACGTTGAGCGGGATACTCGCGCTGGTACCGACGGCTTTGACCTGCGCGTTGACGCGTCCCGACAACTCCTGCTTGGCCGAAATATTGACGTTTCCATCCGCGGCGAGCGCGCCCGACGAAATCTTGAGGTCCGTGAACTTGTGCGCGGCGCGATCGCGCACGAGGTGGCCGGACAACTGCTCGAAACGGGTCTCGCCGCCCGGCGGCCCTTTGCTCAGTAGACTGGTTGCCGCCTTCTGAATATCGACGCCGTACAGGATGCCGTTTAGCACGCTGAAAGGCGTTTCCACGTGCAGGGCGTTCATGAGCTGAGCCGGATCCGCGGCCGCCGTCGAGAACACCGGCTTCGCGTTGAGCCGGCCGCTCATTTTAGTGCCGGGAGAAACCAGCGGCACCAGAGATTTCAATTCGACCTGCGCGATCTCGAAGCTGCCCTTCACCTGCAGGCCTTTTTGCCAGCCGGCGGTTGCCTTGCCAGCGACCGTCCCGCCGTAGAGCTTGGCAGCGACCTGGCTAAAGTCGGCGCTGTGGAGCGTCGCCACACCTTTGATGAGCAACTCGTCGAACTCGATGGGGGGGCCAACCGGCGGCTTCCATCCCTTCGCGACCGCCTCGATCAGATAATTGCCCTTGTCGGGCTTGATCGAGGCCTTGAGCTTGCCGTCCTGGGTCGTGATCAGCGCGTCCACCGGCTCGCCCTTGCCGTCGAGCGTCACGCGCGCATCGAACGGGCCGAAACTCGACTTGTCGAGCTTGACCAGCGCATCGTCGAGCCGGATGCTTTCGATCCTGACCGGCGGCGGCGATGCCGGATCCGCTTTGCTCCACAGCGGAATCTTGTCGATGGCTTTTTGCGTCAGCACGAGCGATTTCAATTCGAGCGACCGGATGACTTTCGGCGCGGACAAGAGCGAAAGCAACGCCGGAGTGACGATGACCTTATCGAGCGTGATGTCACCGGTCTTGCCGACCGTGATGCCATCGACCGTGATATGCGGCACGGGCAGCAGGCCAAGCTTGATACTTTTAATCGTCACCGGTTCCTTCAACTTCGCCGACGCTTCGCGTTCTATGCGCGGAATGAAGTCGTCGAGCTTGACGAATAGGGGAATCGCAGCGGCAATCGCCAGCAGCGCCACCAGCGCGATCGACAGTCGTTTCAGCCATTTCATAGGTTGTCCTCACGTCTTTCGATTAATGAGCCCCGTAACTCCGCGCGACCCTGATGGCGCGCGCAGGCGGCATCGCGGTTCATAATACATTTGGCCGGTCTCGCTTGATAGCGCGCATCGCGCACGCGTGCTGCGGCGCACCTGCACGCCGTTTTTACCGCTGCCGAAAAAATAACGCGAGTGTCCATGCCGCAACCACCACAATGGCCCGCGTGGCGGGCTACCCGCCCCGAAATCGTTGCATCCGGTTTGACCGGCGCGGGGCGCGTTACAGCAGCGCGCCGCGCGCGGCAACCGGCCACAACGCCTCGACGCGCCCGTTGCGCATACACACGTAGCGGTCGTAGAGATTGACCGTCGGGTCGCAGTGCCCGGGTATCAGCTTCAGTTTGTCGCCCACGTTCAAGCGCGTCGCGCCGGAAATCTGCAGCACGCCGTGCTCGTCCGAGGCTTTCACGTATTCAACGTCCGCATAGTCGGCAACACGCGGCATGCCTGAATCGATGCTCGAGGCCTTGAGCCCTGCGTCGACCACCACGCGATCGCGCGCAGGCGCGCTCATGACCGTCGTCCACACAAACAAACTGTGCTCAAACAGCGGAATACCGCTCTCGGTCCAGTCGTTTTTCGCGTAGTCGGCGTCCATGAAGATGTACGAACCCGCCTGCAGCTCGTGATAGACGCTACTCGCCGCCTCAAACATATAGCTGCCGGTGCCGGCGCCCGTCACGTAATCGCACGCAATGCCTGCTGCGGTGAGCAGTCCGGTCGTTGCGCGCACGTGGGCGACTGCGCGCGTGATGGCTTCGCGCCGCGCGTCAACGTTGCGGATATGCTGCGCCGAACCCTGGTAAGCCTGGAGCCCCGCGAAGCGCAGACTCCCGCACGCGGCAATCTGTTGTGCCAACGTGACCGCCGGTGCGCCAGGTTGCGCGCCGCAACGGCCGGCGCCGACGTCGATCTCCACGAGCACATCGAGCGTCACGCCGGCGGCGCGCGCAGCCGCCTCGAGCGCGACGACGTTGCCCGCGTCGTCGGCGCACACGGCGACGTGCGCGCGCCGGTTGAGCGCAGCGAGCAACTTCAGCTTGGGCGCGCCGACGACTTCGTTGGCGATCAGCACGTCGTTGACGCCGCCGTCGACGAGCACGGCGGCTTCGCTGACTTTCTGCACGCATACGCCGGCCGCGCCGAGTGCGATTTGCCTGAGTGCGATCTCCGGACATTTGTGGCTCTTCGCGTGCGGCCGCAAGCGTATCGCGGTGCCGCGCAACGACTCGGGCAGGCGCTTGAGGTTGCGCTCGAATTGATCGAGCTCGAGCAACAGGCACGGCGTGTCGACTTCGGCAAGCGGCATGCCGATCTCGGCGGCGGGATACGAACTCATACGGGTCTCCTGGCGGCAATCATCACGATGGGTAGGCGTAGTCGATGGTTAACGGCGCGTGATCGGAAAAGCGGTTGTCGAGGTAGATTTTTACAGTGCGTGCGCGCGCGGCAATCGCCGGCGTTGCAATCTGGTAGTCGATGCGCCAGCCGACATTTTTTGCCCACGCCTGGCCGCGGTTCGACCACCATGTGTACTGGTCGGCGCGCTGATCGATCACGCGGAAGACGTCGACGAATTTGAGCTCGTCGAAAATCCTCGTGAGCCATGCGCGCTCTTCCGGCAGAAATCCCGAGTTCTTGCGGTTGCCACGCCAGTTTTTGAGATCGATTTCCCGGTGCGCGATGTTCCAGTCGCCGCACACGATCAATTCGCGGCCTTCGCGCTCAAGCTGTGCAAGGTAGGGATGAAACGCGGCCATGAAGCGGAACTTCGATTGCTGACGGTGCTCGCCGGCCGACCCCGAAGGCAGGTACACGGAAATCACCGACAGCTGGCCGAAATCCGCGCGCACGTAACGGCCCTCCGCGTCGAACTCGCGCACGCCTATGCCTTCGCTCACGCGGTCCGGTTTCTGCTTCGAATAAAGTCCCACGCCGCTATAGCCTTTTTTCTCGGCGTAATGAAAAAACCCGTGGTAGCCCTTCGGCGCGAGCATCTCCGCGGTGAGGTCGGCCGCCTGCGCTTTCAATTCCTGCACGCAAACAACGTCAGCCTTCTGACGCACGAGCCAGCGCAGGAATCCCTTAGCGGCGGCCGAACGGATGCCGTTGAGGTTCGCGGTGATTACGCGTAACATAATGTTTTGCCTGCTTTTAACCTATTCAGCATGAGCAGTTCGGTGAGCGTTCAACGTGCGGGAATTTGATGCCGGACAACTTCAGACACGAATTCATCCAGTTCGTGGTGGCGAAAAAAGTTCTCAATTTTGGGGAATTCAAAACCAAGGCGGGTCGCCTGTCGCCTTACTTTTTCGATGCGGGCCTGTTTTTTGACGGCCAATCGCTCCAACAACTCGCGCAATTTTACGCCAAAGCCATCCTCGCCGCCGGGGTCGGCTTCGACATGCTATTCGGCCCCGCTTACAAAGGCATTCCCCTGGTGGCCGCCGTCGCAATCGCGCTCGCCGAGGCGGGACGCAACGTGCGCTACAGCTTCAACCGCAAGGAAGAAAAAGACCATGGCGAAGGCGGTTTAACCGTCGGCGCGCCGCTCGCGGGCCGCGTGCTGATCATCGACGATGTGATCTCCGCCGGCACCTCGGTGCGGCAATCGGTCGACATCATCAAGGGCGCGCAGGCGACGCCGTGCGGCGTGGCGATCGCGCTCGACCGCATGGAGCGCGGCACGGGCGAGTTGTCAGCCGTACAGGAAGTCGAGCGTTATTACGGGATGCCGGTCATCAGCGTGGCCCGTCTCGATGATGTCGTGGCTTATCTACAGGCGGATGCGGCCATGTCTGCCAACCTGAGCGCGGTAAAAAAATATCGCGAACAATACGGAGTAACCGCCAATGCATAATGTACGAGCGCTGCCCCTGATCGCGCTGGTCTTCGCGCTTGGTTCGGCGCACGCGCAGACCCCGGGCCAAACCGGCGGCAGAATCGTCTGCTGGAAAGACAAAGCAGGCAAGACCGTCGGTTGCGGCGACAAAGTGCCGCCTGAATATCAGGACAACGCGACCAAGCAGCTCAATCAGCGCGGCGTCACAGTGAACCAGTCCGAGCCCGCGCTGACACCGGACCAGAAAAAGGCGCTGCAGGAGGAAGCAGATCGCAAGGCCGCGGATAAGCTGCATGCTGCCGAGTTGAAACGCAAAGACAAGGCGCTGCTCGACACGTTCACGACAGTCAAGGAAATCGATCTCAAGCGCAACCGCGACATCCAGTTGATCGAGTCCAACATCGAAGCGCAGCAGACCAATCTGAAGAACGCGAACGACCGCCAGGCCGATGCGCGCAACCGCAGCGAGCAGTTCAAAAAAGAGAACAAGCCGGTACCGGCGCCTATACAGGAAGAATACGATCGCGCCGAGGGCAACAAGGTGAAGATACAGGCGCAGATTGCGCAAAAGCGCAAGGAAATTGCAGACCTGAATCAGCAATATGACGAAATGAAAAAGCGGTTTTCCGAACTGACGGGCGTCGCCCCCACGACAGCACTGGCGCCGCCCGCTCCTGCCGCCGGAACTCCGGCTGTTGCGGGCGGAACGCCGCGAAAGTAAAACACTTAACATCACGATCTGAGCAAGTATTGGCAGAAGCACCCGGCGGAAATTGATTCAACCAGTAGTCAAACCGGTTTCGCCATTTGGAGTAAACATTTATGCGAAATTTTCAATCAACGTTTTTTTTTATAGTCGCGTGCGTGATCGCGTTGACTACCGGACCGGCGCTGGCCCAGCAAAAAGGTGGCGGCGGCTTGGTGTGCTGGAAAGATAAAGCCGGAAAAACCGTCGGCTGCGGCGACAAGGTGCCGCCGGAGTATCAGGACAATGCGACCCGCGAGCTCAACAAGCGCGGGGTTACCGTCAATGAGTCCGACCCCGCGTCGACGGCGGAGCAGAAAAAAATGCAGCAGGCGGAACAGGAGCGCAAGCAGGCAGAAAATGTGGTGGCGGCCGAACAGAAGCGCAAGGACACGGCGTTGCTCGATACGTTCACCACGACAAAGGAAATCGACCTCAAACGCAGCCGCGACATCCAGTTGGTCGAGTCGAATATCGAAGCGCAGCAAACCAACCTGAAGAACACCAATGACCGGCAGGCGGACGCGCTCAGCCGCATTGCGCAACTTAAGAAGGAGAATAAGCCGGTCCCGGCGCCGCTGCAGGAGGAGTACGACCGCGCCGAAGCGGGCAAGACAAAAATTCAGGCCCAGATCGTACAGAAACGCAAGGAAGTTGCGGACCTTAATCAGCGGTATGACGACATGAAAAAGCGTTTCTTGGAGCTGACCGGCGCGTCCGCGGCGGGCGGCACTAAGCCGGCGCAACAACCTGCGCCGGCGACCAGTGCGGCGGCAGGAAAAAAATAGTGCGCCTAGGCGCCCGTCAGTTTCGTCTTCAGCAGCGCATTGACCTGCGCCGGGTTGGCTTTGCCTTTTGATGCCTTCATAACCTGGCCCACCAGCGAATTGAAGGCTTTTTCCTTCCCGCTCTTGTAATCCGCAACCTGCGCCGCATTGGCGGCGAGGACCTGATCAACGATTTTTTCGATTTCGCCGCTGTCGGAAATCTGCTTCAAGCCGCGTTTTTCGATGATGGAATCCGCGTCGCCTTCGCCCTTCCACATAGCGGCAAAAACTTCTTTCGCCATTTTGTTGCTGAGGGTGCCGTCGAGGCTCCGGCACGCAAGACAGCCCAGTGCGGCCGGAGACACCGGCGCGGCAGCGATGTGCGTTTCGGTGCGATTCAAGGTGGCCGCCAGTTCGCCGGTCATTAGGTTGGCGACCTGCTTTGCCGCAGCCGCTTTGTCGGCTAAACCACACGCGGCAAGCGCCGCCTCGAAATAGTCCGACCATTCGAAAGATTGTAGTAGTAGCTGTGTGTCATATAAGGAGAGTCCGTAGCCCGTTTGGTATTGCGCGCGCTTAGAGCCCGGCAGCTCGCGCATTTCCGCTCGTACCTGCGCAATCCACTGTGGCGTGATTTCCAGCGGCAGCAGATCGGGATCGGGGAAGTAGCGATAGTCCATCGCGTCTTCCTTCGAACGCATCGAGCGCGTTTCATCCTTGTCCGGATCGTACAGCCGCGTTTCCTGCCTGATCGTACCGCCGTCCTCGATGATTTCTATCTGGCGGCGCACTTCGAATTTGATCGCCTGCTCCATGAAGTTGAACGAATTGAGGTTCTTGATCTCGCAGCGCGTGCCGAGCTTGTCCGAACCCGCCGGCCGCACCGAAACGTTGGCGTCGCAGCGGAACGAGCCTTCCTGCATGTTGCCGTCGCAGATGCCGATCCAGCGCACGAGAGTGTGCAGCGTTTTGGCGTACGCGACCGCTTCTTCCGCGCTGCGCATGTCGGGCTCGGTCACGATCTCGAGCAAAGGCGTGCCGGCGCGGTTCAGATCGATGCCGCTCATGCCCTTGAAATCCTCGTGCAGCGATTTGCCGGCGTCTTCCTCGAGGTGGGCACGCGTGAGCCGCACCGTCTTCGGCTGCTCGCCGACCACAATGTCGAGCGAGCCGCCGACGACGACCGGCAATTCGTATTGGCTGATCTGGTAGCCCTTGGGCAGATCCGGATAGAAATAATTCTTGCGCGCGAAAACCGAGCGGCGGCTGATTTTGCCATTGACCGCGAGCCCGAAACGGATCGCGCGTTCCACCGCGCCGCGGTTCAGCACCGGCAGCACGCCGGGCAGTGCGATATCGACCGCACTGGCCTGCGAATTCGGCGTCGCGCCGAACGCCGTCGAGCTGCCCGAAAATATCTTGGAGGACGTCGATAGCTGCGCGTGGGTTTCCAGCCCGATCACGACTTCCCACTTCATACGAGTCCCGGCGGCATGCGCAAATGCCAGTCGGTCGCCTGCTGGTATTGGTGCGCGGCGTTGAGCATTTTCGGTTCGCCGAAATAATTGCCGATGATCTGCAGGCCGACAGGATGATTTTTTTCACCAAACCCGGCGGGTATCGACATGCCGGGCAGGCCCGCAAGATTGACCGCGATAGTGTAGATGTCCGACAGATACATCTGCACCGGGTCGCCGGCTTTCTCGCCGAGATTGAACGCGGTGGTGGGCGCCGTCGGCCCCATGATCAAGTCGCACTTCTTAAACGCTTCGACGAAATCCTGCGCGATCAGGCGGCGCAGCTTCTGCGCTTGCAAATAGTACGCGTCGTAATAGCCATGCGACAGCACATAGGTACCGATCAGGATGCGGCGCTTCACTTCCGCACCGAAGCCCTGCGCGCGCGTCTTGCTGTACATATCCGCCAGATCGGTATAGTCCGGCGCGCGGTAACCATAGCGCACGCCGTCGAAACGCGACAGGTTGCTCGACGCCTCGGCCGGCGCCAGCACGTAATATACGGGCACCGACAGCTGCATATTGGGCAGCGCTACCTCGACCGTTTCGCAGCCGAGCTTTTTGAATTCCGCAATCGCCTGCTCGACCGCGCGCGCCACGTCAGGCGCCATGCCGGCGGCAAAGAATTCGGCCGGCAGACCGATACGCATGCCCTTTACGGACTGGGTGAGGTCGCGCCCGTAGTTTTCAGGCTCGCGTTGCAAACTCGTCGAATCGCGCGCGTCGTAGCCGCCCATCACGTTCATCATCAAGGCCAGGTCTTCGGCGGTTTTGGCGAAGGGTCCCGCCTGGTCGAGGCTGGAAGCAAACGCGATCATGCCGTAACGCGACACCACGCCGTAAGTGGGCTTGAGGCCGCAGACGCCCGATAGCGCCGCGGGCTGCCGGATCGAGCCGCCGGTATCGGTGCCGGTCGCCGCGGGCGCCAGGCGCGCTGCGACCGCGGCCGCGGAGCCGCCTGAACTGCCGCCGGGCACGGCGCTGTGATCCCACGGATTCTTTACCGCGCCGTAATACGAAGTCTCGTTCGACGAGCCCATCGCAAACTCGTCCATGTTGGTCTTGCCCGCGATGACCGCGCCGGCTCGATTAAAGAGTTCGATGACATGCGCGTCATATGGCGCGACGAAATTCGCCAGAATTTTCGACGCGCACGTCGTGCGCCAGCCCTGCGCGCAGAAGATGTCTTTGTGCGCGAGCGGGATCCCGGTCAACGGGCCCGCCAGACCATGTGCGCGCATGGCGTCGGCCGCGCGGGCGGCCGCCAGACTGCGCTCGTCGTCGACGCTGATAAACGCGTTGAGCGTTTTTCCCAGCCCGTTGATTCGCTTAAGAAAGTATTCAGTGATTTCAACGCTGGACACGCGCCTGGCGGCAAGCTCGACAGCCAGTTCTTTGAGCGTTGAATTAAGCATGAAAGCAGGAGGAGGGAGGCGAGAGGCGAGAAGCGAGAGGAGGAAAGCTAACCGGCGCGAAGCGCCTCACTCCTCACCCCTCCCTCCTCACTCAATAACCTTGGGCACCAGATAAAGATCCGCCTCGACCTGCGGCGCGATAGCTTGGAACAAGGTGTGCCGGTCGCCCTCGGTCACCACATCATCGCGCAGCCGCAACGTTAAGTCCTGCGCATGGGACATCGGCACGACGCCCGTCGTATCGACGGCCTGCATTGCTTCGATCAGGCGGAAAATTCCGGTCATGCGATCGAGTACCTCGCCCGCTTCGTCCGGCGCCACTTCAATGCGCGCCAGTTGCGCGATGCGTTTTACGTCGTCGAGCGTCAGAGCCATGGGCAGCGTGCGTTTTAGCTTAAAATATCACTTGTGATGAGGTATTATACAGCGCTAATTTAGCGCATTTTTTCCTTTCTTCGGAACCAGTTATGTTCGGTTTTTTGAGCGGCTACTTCAATAACGACCTGGCAATCGATCTCGGCACAGCCAACACCCTCATTTACGTGCGCGGCAAAGGTATCGTGCTCGATGAACCGTCAGTCGTCGCGATCCGCCAGGAAGGCGGACCCAACGGCAAGAAAGTGATTCAGGAAGTCGGCCTCGCCGCCAAGGCGATGCTGGGGCGCACGCCGGGGAATATCACGGCCATCCGCCCGATGAAAGACGGCGTGATCGCCGACTTCACCGTAACCGAGCAGATGTTGAAGCACTTCATCAAGAAAGTTCACGATTCGCGTCTGTTCTCGCCGAGCCCGCGCATCATCATTTGCGTGCCGTGCGGTTCGACGCAGGTCGAGCGCCGCGCGATCCGCGAGTCCGCAATAGGGGCCGGCGCTTCCCGCGTGTATCTGATCGAAGAACCAATGGCCGCCGCGATCGGTGCGGGCATGCCGGTCGGCGAGGCGACCGGCTCGGTGGTCGTCGACATCGGCGGCGGCACTACCGAAGTCGGCGTGATTTCGCTCGGCGGCCTGGTCTATAAAGGCTCGGTGCGCGTCGGTGGCGACAAGTTCGACGAAGCGATCATCAATTACATTCGCCGCAACTACGGCATGCTCATCGGCGAAACGACCGCCGAACAGATCAAAAAAGAAATCGGTTCCGCGTTCCCCGGGTCGGAAGTGCGCGAAAAAGAAGTCAAAGGGCGCAATCTCGCCGAGGGCATCCCGCGCAGCTTCACGATATCGTCGAACGAAATTCTCGAGGCCCTGACCGAGCCGCTCAACAGCATCGTCTCCGCCGTCAAGTCCGCGCTCGAGCAGACGCCGCCCGAGCTCGCGGCCGACATCGCGGAGAAAGGCATGGTGCTGACCGGCGGCGGCGCGCTCCTGCGCGACATCGACCGCCTGCTGATGGAAGAAACCGGCCTGCCGGTCATCGTTGCCGAAGACCCGCTCACGTGCGTGGTGCGCGGATCGGGCATGGCACTCGAGAAAATGGAAAAACTCGGCAGCATCTTCACTGATGACTGAGCGGCGTGAGGAGTAAGGCGTGAGGAGTGAGGCGAAAACCCACCGCTTTGAACCGCCTCTCGCCTCTCGCCTCTCGCCTCACGGCTGATGGAACATTCTCCGCCGCCATTTTTCAGACGCGGCCCCACTCCCCTAGCCCGTCTGCTGTTGTGCTCGTTGCTGTCGGTCGCGTTCCTGGTGGCGGACGCGCGCTACGGTTACCTCGAAGGCGTCCGTAAGGTGGTCGCCGTCATCATCTACCCGTTACAGAGGCTGGGCGGCGCGCCGCGCGCCTTGCTCGACACGGTCGGCGAATTCTTCGTCACGCAAACCTCATTACGCACCGAAAACACGAAGCTTGCGGCACAAAGCCTCAATGACGCCATCATGCTGCGCAAGTACGCGGCGCTCGCGGCTGAAAATCTGCACTTGCGCGACTTGCTGGGGGCGCGGCAGCGCTTTCCCGAAAGCACAATTTTCGCCGAGGTGCTGTATGCGGGGCGCGATCTCTTCACGCGCAAAATCGTCATCGACAAAGGCCAGCAGCACGGCGTCAAGCCGGGCCAGCCGGTGATCGACCAGATCGGCATCGTCGGCCAGGTCACGCGCGTCTACCCATGGCTTTCGGAAGTCACGCTGGTCACCGACAAAGAACAAGCCGTGCCGGTGCAAAACCTGCGCAACGGCCTGCGCGCAGTACTCGGCGGCACCGGCAACGACGGCCAGCTCGAATTGAAGTTCATTCCGCTGAACGCCGATTTCCAGAACGGCGACCAGCTGGTGACTTCGGGCATCGACGGCATCTATCCGCCGGGACTGCCCGTCGCCGAAGTATCCAACGTCGAGCGCAACGCGGCCTATCTGTTTGCGCGCATCACGGGCAAACCGCTCGCCGGGGTCGCGAGCCATAGCCAGGTGCTGGTGCTCAACTGGGAAAACAAGCTGCCGGAGCGGCCCGTCGAAGAGCCCAAAGCGCCGCGGCCCAAAAAACCGCGCCGGGGGTCCTGATGCAGGCACGCGACATTTCTCTGCACGAAATCCTGCTGCCGGTACGCGGCGTATTCATCGTCATCACGTTCATCGCAGCGCTGCTGGTCGACCTCTTGCCATGGTCGGGCTGGTGGATCTATGTGAAGCCGGATTTCGTCGCGCTGGTCGTGCTTTACTGGTGCATACAGCAACCGCGCAAGGTCGGCTTCACTTCGGCGTGGTTGCTGGGTCTGATCATGGATGTTGCGGAAGGCAGCCTGTTCGGCCAGCATGCCCTCGCCTATTCGGTGCTCGCGTACGCGGGCATCGTCCTGCATCGCCGCGTGCTGATGTTCACGATGCGCGACCAGATACTGCATGTTTTGGTGCTCCTGTTGCTGAACGACACGATAGTGCTTGCAGTGCGCCTGTTTGCGGGCGCCGCATTCCCGGGCTTCCGCTATTTCGTGGGCAGCTTCGTCGCCGCCGCTATGTGGCCGGCGCTGACTTTCCTGTTCAAGCTGCCGCAGCGGCCGCTGTCCGACCCCGACCGTGTCTGAACTTTCTATCAACCCCGGCGTCGAGCTCAGGAATTCGCGGCTCGAGATTCACCACTTCCGCGTGCGGCTCGCCATCGCATCCGGATTCGTGCTGTGCATGTTTTTTCTGCTGTTTGCGCGCTTTTTCTACCTGCAGGTCGTGCAGCACAGCTATTACACGACGCTCGCGGAGGCCAACCGCATCTCGATCGTGCCGATCGTGCCCAATCGCGGCATCATCGTCGACCGCAACGGCGTGCTCCTCGCCACCAATTATTCGGCTTACACCCTAGAAATCACGCCGCGCAAGGTCGACGACATCGAAGCGCTGATCGACGACCTCGCGACCGTGGTCGAAATCACGGCCAAGGACCGGCGGCGTTTTCGCAAACTGATCGACGAGAGCAAGAGCTTCGAGAGCCTGCCGATACGCACGCGCCTGTCGGACGAGGAAATCGCGCGCTTTGCCGCCCACCGCTATCGCTTTCCGGGCGTCGAGATCAACGCGCGCCTGTTTCGCCAATATCCGCACGCTGAACTGTTTTCGCACGTCGTCGGCCATATCGGGCGCATTAACCCGCAAGAGATCGAGCAGCTCGAGGAAAAAGGCGTCGATGCCAACTACCGCGGCACCGACTACATCGGCAAGGTCGGGCTTGAGCAAAGCTACGAGACACACCTGCACGGCACTACCGGTGTCGAGGAAGTCGAAGTCGACGCCGCCGGCCGTGCCGTGCGCACGCTATCGCGCTCGGCGCCCGTGTCGGGCAACAACCTCGTGCTGAACCTCGATGCGGTGCTGCAGGAAGTGGTTAATCGCGCGTTCGGCCAATTCCGGGGCGCGCTGGTCGCGATTGACCCGAGCACCGGCGGGGTCGTCGCGTTCGTCTCCAAGCCCGGCTTCGATCCCAATTTGTTCGTGGACGGCATCGACTCGCAGAACTGGAAGGAACTCAACGAATCGATCGACCGGCCGATGGTTAACCGCGCGCTCGCCGGCACCTACCCACCGGGCTCCACGTTCAAGCCGTTCATGGCGCTGGCCGCGCTGACTTACGGCAAGCGGCGTCCCGAGCAGGCGATCAGCGACCCCGGCGGTTACAACTTCGGCGGGCACTTCTTCCGCGACGACAAGGTCGGCGGCCACGGCATGGTCGACATGTACAAATCGATCGTGGTGTCCTGCGACACCTATTACTACATGCTCGCCAACGATCTGGGCATCGACAACATCGCCACTTTCATGAAGCAGTTCGGCTTCGGCACGCGCACCGGCATCGACATCACCGGCGAGTCCGCCGGCATCCTCCCCTCGCAGGCGTGGAAGACCAAGCGTTTCAAGCAGAAATGGTACGCGGGCGAAACCATCAGCGTGGGTATCGGCCAGGGTTACAACTCCTATACGCCGCTGCAGCTCGCGCAGGCGATCGCTACGATCGCCAACGATGGCGTGATGTTCCGGCCGCATATCGTCAACTACGTCGAAGACATCGTCACCCGGAATCGCGCCGTCATCGAACCCCAGCCCGAGCGCACGCTGGAGCTCAAACCCGAACATCTCGCGGTCGTCAAGAACGCGCTGATCGGCGTCAACAAGGAGGGCACCGGCGCGCGCGCCTTCGCCGGTACGCCTTACGTCAGCGCGGGCAAGACCGGAACCGCGCAGGTAATTGCCATCAAGCAGGGCGAGAAATACGTCGAGAGCCGCGTGCTCGAGCGCCATCGCGACCACGCGCTCTTCATCGCGTATGCACCCGCCGACAAGCCCAAACTGGCGCTCGCGGTGGTGGTGGAAAACGCCGGCTTCGGCGCACGCGCCGCGGCGCCAATTGCGCGCGCGGTGTTCGATTACTACCTGCTCGGCAAGCAGCCGACGCCGCTCAAGCCCGACGACAGCCAGGTCGGCCGTGATTAGGCGCCTCATGCGGGTGTTGACCGCGCATATCGACAACCAGCTGCTGTTCGCGCTGCTGCTCCTGATGACGGTCGGCCTCGTGACCATTTTCAGCGGCTCCAACCAGAGCGTGCCGCGCATCTCCAGCCAGATCGCCAACATCCTGGTCGCGCTGGGCGTTATGTATGCATTCGCCAACGTGCCGCCGCATTTCCTGCGGCGCATTGCGCTGCCGCTCTACGTGCTGGGCGTGATGCTGCTGGTTTGCGTCGCGCTGTTCGGCGATATCGTCAACGGCGCGCGGCGCTGGCTTTATATCGGAGTCACCCGGATCCAGCCGTCCGAGCTCATGAAAATCGCGGTGCCGCTGATGCTCGCGTGGTATTTCGACCGCTATGAAGCCACGCTCAAGCTGAAGAATTACATCGTCGCGGTCGTCCTGCTGCTGGTGCCGATCGGGCTCATCGTGCGTCAGCCCGATCTGGGGACGGCACTTTTGATTTCGGCGGCCGGCGGTTATGTGCTTTTTCTGGCGGGATTGTCGTGGCGCATCATCGCGGGGCTCGGCGTCGCCGCCGCCGCCTGCATGCCGTTCGTGTGGGGCATGATGCACGACTACCAGCGCCAGCGGATTTTGACCTTGATCGATCCGACCCAGGACCCGCTCGGCGCCGGCTATCACACGATCCAATCGACGATCGCCGTCGGCTCGGGCGGACTCGTCGGCAAAGGCTGGCTGCAAGGCACTCAAACCCATCTGGATTTCATTCCGGAGCGCACGACCGATTTCATATTCGCGGTGTTTTCGGAAGAGTTCGGTCTGCTCGGCAACTCTGCGCTGCTCGTGCTGTTCCTGCTCGTGATCGGTCGCGGCATCGTGATCACCGCCAATGCGCCAACTTTGTTCACGCGGCTGTTCGGCGGCGCGATCACGCTGGGTTTCTTTACGTATGCGTTCGTAAACATGGGCATGGTCAGCGGCATCCTGCCGGTGGTCGGCGTGCCGTTGCCGCTCGTAAGCTACGGCGGAACTTCCCTGGTGACGATCTGCCTCGGGCTCGGCATATTGATGAGCATACAGACGCATAAGAAACTGGTGCAAAGCTAGGATCGAGGAGTGTGGATTGAGGAGTGAGACACAACAGAAAAACGCGCAGCCACGGACAGCAGGCTTGGGGTCGGCTCGAGCCTCAATCCTCAATCCTCGATCCTGGATTATCGCCGCGCTCGTAGCGATCACGCTGGCCGGCTGCGGCAGCATGAGCCCGCGCGAACCATCCGCGCCGGTCGCGCGGGCACCCGCGGGCGCCGTGACGCCCGCGCCGGCGCCGGCGCCGGCGCCAACCCGGCCGCCCGCTCCGCGCGGCGGCGGGTACTATCTGAACGACGGACCCGGCGACAATCCACCCGCCAATCTCGAGCAGATTCCCGATGCGGTGCCGCGCCCGGAGCCGCTGCGGCCCGCCAACATGCGGCCCTATTCGGTGATGGGCCAGACTTACACGCCGATGACGCGGCTACTCCCGTACCGGGAACGCGGCATCGCGAGCTGGTACGGGCGCCGCTATCACGACCAGAAGACGTCGTCGGGCGAGATCTACGACATGTACGGCATGACCGCAGCGCACCCGGTATTGCCGATTCCGAGCTATGCGCGCGTGACCAACCTTGCCAACAACAAGGCGGTCGTCGTGCGCATCAACGACCGCGGGCCGTTTCACTCCGACCGCCTGATCGATCTTTCGTACACCGCCGCGTACAAGCTCGGCGTGCTCGGCGGCGGCAAAGCGCTGGTCGAGGTCGAAACCATCCTCCCCGATGCCGGCACGCCGGTCGCGCCGGCCATGGCGGTAATTCCACCCAAGCCTTATGAACCAGGCATTACGCCATTGCAGCCTGCCGTGCCGCCGGTCGCCGTCGCTTTGCCGCCCCCGCCCGCCACTTTAGCCGCCGACGCGGAAACGGCCGCGATGCCGCCAGAAAAACCCGCTGCCACGGTCGCGGTCGTCGTCGAGCCCACCGGGCAGAAGGGATTGTTCCTGCAACTGGGCGCGTTCGGCACGCCGGACAACGCGGAAAACTATCTCGCACGTTTGCGCACGCAGATCGACTGGCTTGCGCCGGCGCTGCACGTGTACCCGAAAGACGGCTTGTTCCGCGTACACGCGGGACCGTATGCGACCCAGACCGACGCGCGGGCGGCCGCCGACCGCATTAGTCAGGCCTTGGGCATCAAGGCGATGGTGCTCGTGCGGTGAACGCGATGGCGGTGCTATGCGGATGCCCGCACCGCGGGCATCACAGCACGTAACGCGCGAGATCCTCGCTTTGCGCGAGTCCCTTTAACCGCGCATCGACGTAGTCGGCGTCGATCGCGACCGCTGCGCCAGTGTGCTTCGCCGCATCGTAGGAAATTTCCTCGAGCAGCTTTTCCATCACGGTATACAGGCGGCGCGCACCGATGTTTTCGGTCTTTTCGTTGACCTGCCACGCGATTTCAGCGAGGCGCTTGATGGCCGTCGGCTGGAACTCGATTTTAACGCCCTCGGTCGCAAGCAACGCTTCGTACTGGCGCGTGAGGCACGCGTCCGTGTTGGTCAGGATCTGCTCGAAGTCCGTGACGGACAGGCTCGCCAGCTCGACGCGGATCGGAAAGCGCCCCTGCAATTCCGGGATCAGGTCCGACGGCTTCGCCAGGTGGAACGCGCCGCTCGCGATAAACAGGATGTGATCGGTCTTGATCATGCCGTACTTGGTCGAGACCGTCGTGCCTTCGACCAGCGGTAACAGGTCGCGCTGCACGCCCTGGCGCGAAACTTCAGCGCCGGAAGCTTCGCCGCGGCTCGTGATCTTGTCGATCTCGTCGAGAAACACGATCCCGTTCTGCTCGACGTTGGCGACCGCGCT
>JBKJMN010000005.1:0-4924 GCA_046596405.1 Burkholderiales bacterium | reverse complement strand
TCGGTGAGCTTGCCGGTCACCGCGGCAGCGACGGCCATGGCCGGGCTCATGAGGTGGGTGCGCACGCCGCGGCCCTGGCGGTTTTCGAAATTGCGCGGCGAGGTCGATGCGCAGCTCTCCCCCGGCGCGGGAAAGTCGCCGTTCGAGCCGACGCACATGGAGCAGGCGGAGTCGCGCCATTCGAAGCCGGCGGCGGTGAATATTTTGTCGAGGCCCGCGGCTTCCGCGCGACGCTTCACGTCGGTCGAGCCCGGCGAAATCATCGACGGCACCACGACCTTGCGCCCCTTTGCCACGTGCGCGGCCGCGACCAGATCTTCGAAACGGGCGTTGGTGCAGGAGCCGATGAAGACGCGATCGACCTTGATTTCGCTGATCGGCATGCCGGCGGTCAGTCCCATGTAGTGTAGTGCGCGCTCGAGGTGCACGCGCTCTTCCTGGCTTTTCGCGTGCGCGGGATCGGGCACCTTGCCGGTAATCGGCAGCGCGTCGTCGGGCACCGTGCCCCAGGTCACCATCGGCGCAATCTCTGAGCCGTTCAGCGTGACTTCCTGGTCGAACGTCGCGTCGTCATCGGTCGGCAGCGATTTCCATAATTTCAAAGCCTGTTCCCACTCGGCACCGCTCGGCACGAATTCGCGGCCTTTGAGAAATGTGTAGGTTGTTTCGTCGGGGGCGACGAGGCCCGCGCGCGCGCCGGCTTCGATCGACATGTTGCAGACCGTCATGCGCTGCTCCATCGACATTGCGCGCATGACCGGGCCCGCGAATTCGAACACATGGCCGACGGCGCCGCTGATGCCGACCCTGGCGATGATCGCGAGAATCACGTCTTTGGCGGTAACCCCCGGCGGCAGCTCGCCGTCGACCGTCACGCGGAAAGTTTTCGGCTTGCGATACCACAGCGCCTGCGTCGCCATCACGTGCTTGATTTCGGACGCGCCGATGCCGAATGAAAATGCGCCGAACGCGCCATTGGTCGTCGTATGCGAGTCGGCCGCCGTGATCACCATGCCTGGCTGAACGAGGCCCAGGTCGGGGCCGATGACATGCATGATGCCCTGGCGCGCGGTGTCTTCCATACCGATGAACGGCAGCTTGAAATCGCGCGCATTGCGCTGAAGCTGCTCGACCATGTTGCGGATCTCGGGGTCTTTGATGCCGGCCAGGCCGCCGGCGCGGTTAAGCGTTGGCAGATAGTGGTCGGAGATCGCGATCTGCTTCAGCGGCCGCCGCATCGGCCGCCTGGCGAGGCGCAATTTGTCGAACGCGTAAAACGGCCCTTCGTGCACGAAATTGCGGTCGACGTAGACAAGCGCCTCGCCGTCGTCGCGTTGAGCAACGATGTGGCGGTCCCAGATCTTGTCGAACATGTTGCGCGGTTGGCTCACGGTTGTATTCCTTCCCTTAAACGGGTTACGCGACGGCCGGCAGCATCGCCGCCGCGCTCTTGTAGCGGATGATTTCCTTGTCATCTTCGGTGATGCGCGGATTTTCACGCAGGAGTTGCACGTCTTTGTACTTCATGCGGCCGCCCGGATCGTCGTGCGGATAGTCGGTCGCGAACAGGAATTGCGATGCGCCGAGCAGTTCGATCGAGTCAGCCAGCTCGGGCTCCTCGGTTTCGATCGTGAAGAACAGGTTTTTCCTGAAGTACTCGCTGACCGGTTTTTTGTTCTTCACTTCGTATTCGGCAAGCGACGTCAATCGCTTGCCGGCGGAAAGGCGCTCGCTGACGGGCACCACGCGGCGATGAAAGCGCGCAGTTGCATCTTCGTCTTCGTAATTGAGCGGCGGCTTGACGAACGCAGCGTCGAGCTTGTCGAGCAAAGGCTTGATGAACGCGCTACCGGCTTCGGTGAAGACCATTTTCAGATCGGGAAATTCGTCGAAAAGCCCGCTTGTGCACAGCGACGCGAGGCTCATCTGGCCTTCGGCCGGGCACAGCGTGTCAAGCCCGTCGCGCTGGAAGATCATCATGTTGCTGATGCGGTGGCCGTGCTGCACGTTGTGCATGATGAGCGGCATGCCGAGTTCCTGCGCGCGCTTGAAAAACGGCCACAGCTCGCGATGGCTGCCGAGCGTTTCGGAAAACTGGTGCTCGCGCACCGGAAATACCTTGTCGATGGCGATCGCCTGGAAGCCGTTCTTTTTCGCCCATTCCATCTCCGCTATGGCGGTGGGCACGTCCTGTAATGCAACGAGCGCGGCGCCGATCAACGCGTCAGGATATTTCCTGAGCAGGTTACCGATCGCGATGTTGTGCGAATGAGCCATGTGCATGGCCAACTCGGGGTCGAGAATGTAATTGAAATAAATCGCCGAAAACTGGGAGAGCAGCAATTGCTTTTCGATGCCGAGCTTCTGGTATTCCTCGAGGCGGTATTCCATGTTCGAGAGGCCAAGGTGCTTGCCCCCCGCGCCGGGCGGCGGCAGCGGCGTCGTGCCCTTCACCTGGTAATTGCCGGGGAAGCTCCACTTGGTGAGGATGCCGTCCTGGTCGAATTCGAACTGCGGTTTCTGTGCCGCGAATTTGCCGTCGACGTAATCGTAGATGTCGAGCGGCAGGATGTGGGTGTCCATATCGATAATCATTGGTGTTTTCGGTGAATGGGTGATTGATAAGCGGTCTCAGCAAAAAGTCTTCAGCCGCAGATACACGCAGATAAACGCAGATGATCCAGGCGGGGTATTGACGGTTGCCCGAGCAAGGCCTGTCTGGATGTCGTTTTTGATGGATCGAGGCAGACCAGGCGCGGCACTTGCACGGATAATTTATTGGTCTTAAATCTGCGTTTATCTGCGTTCATCTGCGGCTGACCCGGTTTTCGATTGTTAAGATGAGTTCTTATCACTATTTACTTGATAGTGATTCCCGTTGCCTTGATGACCTTGGCCCATTTCTCGGTTTCGGCGGCGAGGAACTGGGCGAACTTCTCGGCTGGCATCGTGTCGGGTTCGGCGCCGACGTTGTTCTTCAGCTGGTCGGCGAATGCGGCGGTGGTCGAGACCTGCACGATGTCGTCGGACAGTTTGCGCAGAATGGCAGGCGGCGTTTTCGCGGGCGCGACATAGCCGTACCATGAGCCGGCGGCATAGCCGGGCACGCCGGATTCCGCGATCGTCGGCACGTCGGGCATGATCGGCGAGCGTTTCTCGCCGGTCGTCGCTACTGCGCGCAGTTTGCCGGAATTCACCGGCGGCAGCAGCACCGGGATCGGCGCGATCGTCATATCGACTTCACCGGAGATCAGGTCGGTGATCGACTGCGAATTGCCCTTGTACGGAATCTGCGTGATCTCGGTCTTCGTCATGCTCATGAAAAGGGCGGTCGCGAGATGGGTCGAGCCGCCAATGCCGGCCGATGCGTAGCTAAGGCCGCCGCGCTTCTTCTTGGCGAGCGCAATCAGCTCTTGCACATTTTTGGCGGGAACGGCCGGGTGCACCACAAGCAGGTTTTGCGTGGTGGCGACCAGCGCCACCGGCGCGAAATCCTTGCGCGTGTCGAAGTTGATTTTGGTATAGAGCGACGGTATGTAAGCGAACGAAGAATTGGCGAGCAGCAGCGTGTAGCCGTCGGGCGCGGCGTTGGCAGTCAATTCGTTCGCGAGCAGCCCGCCCGCGCTCGGCCGGTTGTCGACGATCACCTGCTGGCTGAATTTCTCGCTCAGGCTGCGCGCGAGGAGGCGCGACACGAGATCGGCGGTGCCGCCGGCGGTGTAGCCGACGAGAATGCGAATCTGCTTGCTCGGAAACTGCTGGGCAGACGCGCCTGTCGCGAAAAATCCCGCGGCTACTACAGCAATGAGGCGATGCAATGGGTGCATGGGATATTGTTCCCTTAAATGGTGGCGGTGCCGCCGCCGTCGACTTGCAGCGCAACGCCGGTGGTAAAGCTGGCGCGGTCCGACGCCAGAAAAAGCACGGCCTCGGCGACTTCCGCCGGACGCCCCAGACGGCCGAGGGGGGGATTGCGTTTAGCGTCCGCTTTCTTGAGGTCAGCGTTGCTTTGCGCGATCGCATGATGGCGTGCAGTGTCGATCGGGCCCGGCGCCACCGCGTTGATGCGGATATTGCGCGAGCCGTAAATATCGGCGAGGCCCTTAGTGAGCGTATTGACCGCGATGTTGGCGCAGGACCCCGGCAGATGCGCGGGTGTCGGCTGGCGTCCGCCGCGTCCGCTGACGTTGACGATGCTGCCTGCGCCCTGTTCGAGCATGTACGGAATGACGGCGCGCATCGAGCGCATGTAACCATAAAGCTTGGTCTGCAGCACGGTGTCCCATTGGGCGTCCGTTAACTGCAGAAAATCCCCGAAGATCGGCGCCGCAGTACAATTAACAAGGATGTCGATGCGGCCATGCGCGCGCGCGATTGCTTTGGCGACACGATCGACCGATGCGCGCGACGCCAGATCAACCCCGGCGACGCTTACGCTCTTTGGCGCAACGCGCTCGATATCCTGCGCGGTGCTCTTAAGATCGCGCGCCGAGCGCGAGGACATCACGACGTGCGCGCCGGCGAGCGCCAGTCGGCGCGCTATTTCGCTGCCGAGCGAGCCGCGCGCACCGATCACCCATGCGATTTTGTTCTCAAGTTCGCGTACGGTTTTTTTTGCTCTTGTCTTCATGCTTAATTTACCTTGATGTTCGCCGCTTTGGCCACCTTGGCCCACTTCACGAGATCCGTGCGCACGAGTGCTGCGAATTGCTCCGGCGTATTGGTCACCGGATCGACGCCCAGGTCGAGCAAACGTTTGTTGGTTGCCGGGCTTTTGATGATCTGCACGAGCGCTTCGTTGAGTTTGGCTACGATCTCTTTCGGCGTAGCGGCCGGCGCGAGTATGCCGTACCAGGTGCTGATATCGAATCCCGGCAATCCCGATTCGTTGGCGGTCGGCAGCCTGGGAAACAGCGGATGGCGC
>JBKJMN010000362.1:0-3808 GCA_046596405.1 Burkholderiales bacterium | reverse complement strand
ACCGTGGGCGCGATCGTAAACTACCTCAATGCCGGGCAGCGCCGCGATGCGCGCGACTATCTCATCCAGCTTCGCGCCCGCCGGCAGATACGCCGTCGCGAACGAACCGAGCGCGCCATGATGCACGACATACGGATCGGTAATCGGCAGGATTACGCGCGCGACGCCCTTGCCGAGCCACTCGTCAAGCACGTCCTGCAGGTAGATCACGTTGGGATCGCCCTTGGCGTCGGTCTTGGCGTTCATGCCGTGATCGGCGGTCAGCGCGACGGTCGCGCCGAGCGCATCGAGCTTTTTCAGGTAACCGTCCATCATCTTGTAGAAGTCGTTGGCGCCGGGCGTGCCGGGCGCATCCTTATGCTGCACGTAATCGGTGGTCGACAGGTAGATGAGATCCGGCTTGCGGGTCTCGAGCAGCTTGACACCAGCGGCGAATACGAACTCTGACAAATGCGCGCTGTAGACGGAAGGCAGCGGCAGGCCGACGAAACCCAGCGCGTCATTGATGCCGTTTTTGGCTTCGGTGGTCTCGTTGGCCTTTTCCGCGGAGAAGCAGATGCCGTCTTTGACTTCGTGGCCGAGCAGCGTGCGCAGCTTGTCCTTGGCGGTGACCACCGCGACCTTCGCGCCGGCCTGGGAAAATTTCGCATGGATCGTTCCCGCGCGCAGATATTGCGGGTCGTTCATCATCACTTCCTTGTCGGCATCGCGGTCGTAAAAATAATTGCCGCAGATGCCGTGCACCGCCGGCGGCGTGCCGGTGACGATCGAGAGGTTGTTGGGATTGGTGAAGCTCGGCACCACCGCATCGCCGAGCAATGATGTGCCTTTGTCGCACATTTCACGCAGATAGGGCGCGACGCCGGCCCGCATCGCCTGCGTGATGTAGTCGGGTTCGCAGCCGTCCACGCACACGACCACCAGCGGGCGGTCCATCCAGCGGTACGTGCGGCCGTTTACGGTCAGCGGTTGTTTCTGCGTTTCTGCCATGTTCATTCCTATAAAGTCAAAAAGTCATGCAATCGCCCGGGCGATGCGCGTGCGCAGCCAGGCCGACAGCAGTTCGGAAATAATCACCACGATGATGATCGAAAGCAGGATCGCCGCCACATCGCGCGAGGCAATGCGTTGCACGCTTTCCCGCAAGAACCAGCCCATGCCGCCGGCGCCGAAAAAGCCCACCACCGTCGCCGCGCGAAACAGCACATCCCAGGTGTAGATCGAAATGCCAGTCCACGCGACCCGCACCTGCGGCAGCACGGCGAACACGAACACCTGCAGGTCATTCGCGCCGGTCGCACGCACCGCCTCGACCTGCCCCGGCCGGATCGCCTCGATCGCCTCGGAAAAGAGCTTGCCGGAAAATCCGATGCAGTACAGCGTGAGCGCCAGCACGCCGGGCAGCATGCCGAAGCCGAGCAGCGCGACCAGCAGGATGGTCCAGATCATCTCGTGCACGGAACGGCAGCCCATGATGACGAGCCGCGCCACTGGATAGACGAAGCGTTTGCTCGGCGTCATGTTGAACGAGGCGAACCAGGCGAGCGGCACGGCGAGCGCCAAGCCGACGATGGTGGCCAGATACGACATCTGGAGCGTTTCTACCACCGCCTGCAGGTAGTCCGGCTTCAGCACGTGCGCGATGTTGGGCGGATAGTACCGCGTGGCGAACGTCTCGCCGATGCGCCCCAGCACGCCGATGAGGCGCTCAAGGTCGATGTTGAGGTACTCGAGCGACCAGGCGATGAACGCGAGCGTGCCCAGCATAGCGCCGTATTTGTAGAGGCTCTGCGGATAGCGGAAACGCTGCCATGTCACCGGCACGGCGGACGCAGTATGCGAAGGCGCGGCCGGCACCGCTCCCGTAAGCGCCAGCCCGGCGCTGGAATTAAATGACGGCTTTTCGCGCATAATACGAAATCACTTCGCCGATTATGATCAGGCTCAGCACGACGAGGACGACCGTCGCGATGCCGCCGTAGTTGGACATCGCCATCTGGCGGAATAGTGCGAGCCCCAGCCCGCCTGCTCCGACCAATCCCATAATGGTCGAGCGCCGGATGTTGATGTCCCATTCGAAAATCATGTTGCCGATAAAGACCGGAACGATCTGCGGCAGGATGCCGTAGAGGAGCACCTGAAACCGGTTGCCGCCTGCCGCGCGAATCGCTTCCAGCGGCCCCGGCTCCACGTCCTCGATCGCCTCGGCAATCGTTTTTGAAATAAACCCGACGGAACGCACCGCCATTGCCAGCACGCCGGCGAGTGCGCCGAGTCCCACCGCCGACACGAAAATCAAGCCCCACACGATTTCGTGCACCGAGCGCGACAGCGTCATGAGCGAGCGCCCGATGCCATACGAAAACGAACCGAACGGCGTAACGTTGGAAGCGCCCAGCCAGGCGACCGGAATCGCGAGCACCAAACCGCCGAGGGTAGCGAGCGTCGCCATCACCACCGTCTCTATGGTCGGCTGCACGAGATCAGGCAGAATCGACAGGTCGAGTTCGAGAAAACGGCCGAGCGTTTTCAGCAGTGACCCCGACAAGACGCGGTTCCAGTCGGTGTCCGCGATCAGGATCGCCTCGACGCTCCACAGCACGACTGCGAGCAAGGCGAAATACGCGGCATAACGCGGCGCTCGCGTGCGCCATCGCCCTGCCGCTATTTCGGCGACGCGCAGATCGAGCGCGACGGTGTTCACAGCACCTCCATCGCGTAGATGTCCTGCAGGGCGCGCTTGTCGAGTTCCGCCGGCGGCCCCTCGAACTTCTTGATGCCGTCCTGTAGACCGATCACGCGCGTGCAAAAATCGCACGCCAGGTCGACGTCGTGGATATTGCACAGCACCGGGATGCCGAACTCGCGCCCGATCTCGCGGATCAGTCCCATCACCTCACGCGAGATCTTGGGATCGAGGCTGGAGGTCGGCTCATCGACCAGTAGCAGTTTCGGATTCTGAATGAGCGCACGCGCGATGCCCACGCGCTGCCGCTGCCCGCCGGACAGGCGGTCGGCGCGCTTGTCGATATGCTCCGACAAGCCGACCCGATCGAGCAACCGCAGCGCCTGCCGGATGTCTTCCTGCGTGAACACCCGGAAGAGGCTGCGCAGGGTGCCCGTGTAACCGAGCCGCCCTGTCAACACATTGTCCATCACCGACAACCGCTCGATCAGGTTGAATTCCTGGAAGATCATGCCGATGTTGCGGCGCAGGCCGCGCAGCTCGGAGGCCGGCAATTTCAGGATGTCGCGGCCGTTGAATATCACCTCGCCGCCGGTCGGCTCGACCAGGCGGTTGACGCAGCGGATGAGCGTCGATTTACCGGCGCCGCTCGGACCGATGATCGCAAAGAAATCATCGGCCCCGACGTCGAAACTGACGCCTTTCAGGATCTCGCGGCCGCCGTAGCCTGCGCGCAGGTCTCTGACTTCGAGTACGGGTTGCATGAAGTTCGCGCGTCCCGCCCGCTACTTGCCGCCGCCCGCTTCGCGGATGACGTTATAGTCCGAATCTTTCATGACGACGAATCTCTCCGAATCGACGTTCTCAAGGTACTTCTTGCCATCCGGATTCTTGTCGAGGTCGAGGAACACCTGCGCGATCTTGGCCTTAAGGTCGTCGCACAGCGTGGAGCGGTAGACGAACGGGTCCTGCGGGATCAGCGGCGAAGTCCACAGGATGTTGAAATCGTCGAGCTTGGCCCTGCCCGCGGTGATGGCGTTCATAAAGCGATGCGTCGCGACGAACGCCGAGTCGGCTTTGCCATCGGCAACGGCAATCGTGGAAAGATCATGGCCGCCCGAA
>JBKJMN010000074.1:0-3578 GCA_046596405.1 Burkholderiales bacterium | reverse complement strand
ATGAAAAACCTATTTGGACTCCTGCTCATCGCTTTATTGTTCGGCACTATGGTGCCCGCGCAAGCGCAGATTTATCCGGCGAAATCAGTGCGCATAATCGTCGGCTTCACTCCCGGCGGCGTGACGGACGTGGCGGCGCGCATCGTCGCGCTAAAGCTGACGGAAGCCTGGGGCCAGACGGTGATCGTCGAGAACCGCCCCGGTGCGAGCGGCATCATCGGCGCCGAGACCGTCGCCAAAGCGCCGCCCGACGGCTATACGCTGCTCCTGGCACCGCAGACGAGCACATCGGTCGCAACCACGCTTTATCCGAAGCTGCCATATGACGTCGTGCGCGATCTTCCCGCTATTACCGTAATCGGTTCGTCGCCGCAGTTGCTCGTGGTCCATCCTTCCCTGCCGCCGCGCACTTTCAAAGAATTCGTGCCGTTCGCGAAAGCCAACTACAAAACGCTGAGCTTCGGTTCCGGCGGGCTCGGGTCGACGCCGCATCTGGAAGGCGAACTCCTGAACCTGTCGCTCAATATAAAAATGGTGCATATCCCGTACAAGGGCGAAAACACCGCTGCTGCAGATGTGCTTGGCGGGCAGTTGCCGCTGATGTTCTCGAGCCTCCCCGTGTCCCTGCCGCTTTCCAAATCCGGCAAATTGCGAGCACTGGCGATCACCAGCCTGCAACGCTCACCGCTTGCACCAGAGTACCCGACGATCGCCGAGTCCGGAATACCGGATTTCGAAGGCGCCACCTGGGTTGCGCTGCACGCGCCCGCCGGCATCAACAAGGAACTGCTCACGCGCATCAATGCGGACGTGGTCAAGGCGCTCAACCTGCCGGACACGCGCGAACGGCTTGCGCAACAGGGCATCGATCGCGTCGGCAATACGCCCGACGAAGCCGCTGCATATGTGAAATCCGAAATCACCAAGTGGGCCAAGGTGATCAAGGCGGCGAACGTGCGAATTGATTAAATCTAAATTCAGCCACTGAGGACACAGAGGTCACAGAGGAAAATCAAAAACAAACGCCGGATTTTTTCGGTATGCCGTTTGCTTTTTTTCTCTGTGGCCTCTGTGGCCAAAGACTTTTTAGTCTAAACAATGACATTAACCGAACTTCGTTACATCGTCGCGCTAGCGCGCGAGCGCCATTTCGGGCGCGCGGCGAAAAAGTGTTTCGTCAGCCAGCCGACCCTGTCGGTGGCGATCAAGAAACTCGAGGAGGAACTCGGCGTCACTTTGTTTGAGCGTCACCCATCCGACGTGACCGTAACGCCGCTGGGCATCCGCATTGTCGGGCAGGCGCAACGCGTCCTGGAGGAAACCGCCGCGATCAGGCACATCGCCGCGCAGGGCAAAGATCAGCTCGCGACGCCGTTGCGGGTTGGCGCGATCTACACCGTCGGCCCTTATCTGTTGCCGCAATTAATTCCGCTCATGCACAAGCGCGCGCCGCAGATGCCGCTGCTGCTGCGGGAAAACTACACGGCGAAGCTCGCCGAGGTGCTCAGGAACGGCGATCTCGACGTCGCTATCCTGTCCCTGCCGTTCGCCGAGACCGGCATATGCACGCAGGCGGTTTACGACGAGCCGTTTCGCGTCGTGATGCCCTCGAGCCACGCGTGGAGCAACAAATCCAGGATTACGGCCGCGCAGCTTTGCAACGAGACGCTGCTGCTGCTCGGCGCCGGCAACTGCTTTCGCGATCAGGTCCTGCAGACCTGCCCGCGGATGCAGCGCGCGGACGCGAGCAACATGCAGCAGGCGCTCGAAGGCAGTTCGCTCGAAACCATCCGCCACATGGTCGCCTCCGGCGTCGGCCTCACCGTATTGCCGTCGACCGCGGCCGAGAGTAAATCTGCCGCGAGCCCGCTGCTCGCAGTCAAGCCGTTCGCAGCGCCGCAGCCGTGCCGTCGCATTGCGCTCGCCTGGCGCGCGAGCTTTCCGCGTCCGCAGGCGATCGAAGCGCTGCGCCTGGCCGTGCTGGCCTGCGAGCTGCCGGGCGTGACGCTGCTGCCGAACGCCTTGGGCACTACCGCGTAGCGCTGATCTCACCTTCCCCTTTCGATGGGGATCCCTGTACGGGGCAAAGGTAAAGATGGCGATATAGATAGGCATACCCTATCGCTGGTATCTAGACAATTCATTGGATTAATGGCCTCCATTGCCCCAAGATCGTGGCCGTGCAGCAAGGAACGCCTTCAAATCTGACCTGGAGAACTTCATGAAACCGGAATCTATCACCATCACGAACCTCGAATCGGCATTTGCGGGCGAGTCGATGGCGCACATCAAGTACATGTACTTCGCGAAAATCTGCCGCGCCGCCGGCGACGTAGAAACGGCGCAGGCGTTCGAGGAAACCGCCGCGCAGGAAGTGCAGCACGCGTTCGGCCACCTCGACCTGCTCTACCCGGCCACCCAGCTGACGCCGGCGAAAGCGCTCGAAATGGCGATCGCGGGCGAAACCTACGAGTACACTGAAATGTATCCGCAGTTCCGCCATCTCGCCGAGCAGGAAGGCAATCAGAAAGCCGTCGCCGAAATGGACGAGCAGATCGTCGAATCGAAAGAGCACGCGCAGCGCTTCCAGGCGACGCTCGCGAAAGCGGCCAAACGGTTTGCGGCACTCACGAAAGTCGAAGAGCGCCACGCCAACCAGTACCGCGCGACGCTAGCGAGAATCCGTGAAGAAGTGAACGCGTGAAAGGGTGAACACATAGAACTCTCATTCGCCGTCGCGAGAGCAGTAAACGCGGGTACTTCACTCATTTACCTATTCACTCATTCACGCTTTTAGATAAACGGAGTTTCAGATGAACAAGTGGCAATGCATAGTTTGCGGCTACACCTACGACGAAGCGGCCGGCGATCCGGAGCACGGCATCAAGGCGGGCACGCGCTGGGAAGATATTCCCGCGGGTTGGGCATGCCCCGAGTGCGGCGTAGCGAAAGCCGATTTTGAAATGATTTTACTGGCGGCTTAATTTGTTGCCGTGCCCGCACGGGCGCCGCCTGCACCAATCGAATCACGCGCAGTGAAGTTCCAACAACTTGAGGAGAAAACGATGTCTAGCGAAGCAAAGTGCCCGTTCAGCGCAGCAGCAGGTGTTGGAACAACGAACCGTGACTGGTGGCCGCAGCAATTGCGGCTGGATCTTCTGCATCAGCACTCCACCAAGTCCGACCCCATGGGCCGGGAATTCGACTACGCGCAGGCGTTCAAGAGCCTTGATCTGGCCGCCCTGAAAAAAGACCTCTCCGCCTTGATGACAGACTCTCAGGACTGGTGGCCTGCGGACTTCGGGCATTACGGCGGGCTGTTCGTGCGCATGGCATGGCACAGTGCGGGCACCTACCGCATCGGCGATGGCCGCGGGGGTGCCGGCCGCGGGCAGCAGCGCTTCGCGCCGCTCAACAGCTGGCCGGATAACGTGAGCCTGGACAAGGCCCGGCGCCTGCTTTGGCCGATCAAGCAGAAATACGGCGAGAAGATTTCATGGGCAGACTTGATCGTTCTCACCGGCAACGTTGCCCTGGAAAGCATGGGCTTCAAGACCTTCGGCTTCGCAGGCGGCCGC
>JBKJMN010000024.1:0-18376 GCA_046596405.1 Burkholderiales bacterium | reverse complement strand
CAGCAGGCCGACCGCGGCTGCGATTTCGAATTCCTCGCGCCGGCGCCGACTGCACGCACGCCGTCCTGACCGGCCCGTGAATTCCGAGCTTTGGTTGCCGCTTGGTATGCTACTGGCATTCGCTGGCGTGTGGCTCGCGGTGACATTGCTGCTGAGTTACATCAGCGGTTGGGCGTTCCTCGCCAAACACTACCGCGCCGCGCGCCCGTTCGCGGGGCGCTATGAGCGCATACGCAGCAGTCAGATGGGGCCGCTCGGCCCGTTCGGCGGTGCACGCAACGCACTAAATGTCGGCATCGATGAAGAGGGGCTGCATTTGCGGATGTTTATCCTCTTTCGCCTGAACTGTCGCGATTTGTTCATTCCCTGGTGCGACATTACGGTCAGCCGGGGGAAGTCGTTCTTCGCCGACTTCGTCGATTTTCATTTTCGGCAGGCGCCGAAAATCGGCGTGCGTATTTACGGCAAAGCGGGCGAGGTCATACGCGCACTCGCGGGACCGGCGTGGCCGGCCGAGGCGCCGCGCGACGTGGTGCAGCGCTGACACGTGATGCCGGCTTCATGCCGGCATCCGGACGCATTCAATCCAGCTGGATTCCGGTCGTCGCCGGCAGGGTCAAAATTACGCCGCAGCCCGCGAAGCGCGCTTGCGGTCCTGCTCCGCCAGGTGGCGCTTGCGGATGCGGATCGACTTCGGCGTGATTTCGACCAGTTCGTCGTCGGCGATGAATTCAATCGCGGATTCGAGCGTGACCTGGATCGGCGGCACCAGGCGCACCGCTTCGTCGGTCCCGGACGCGCGCACGTTGGTGAGCTGCTTGCCCTTGATCGGATTGACCACGAGATCGTTGTCGCGGCTGTGAATGCCGATGATGATGCCTTCGTACAGCGGGTCGCCCGGGCTCACGAACATGCGGCCGCGCTCCTGCAATTTCCACAGCGCATAGGCCACCGCTTCGCCCGCTTCGGCTGAGATTAGAACGCCGTTGCGGCGTTCCGCCATGTCGGGTTTCATCGGCCCGTACTCGTCGAACACGTGACTCATGATGCCGGTGCCGCGCGTCATGGTCATGAATTCCGATTGAAAGCCGATCAGCCCGCGCGCCGGAATCCGGTAGTCCAGACGCACGCGGCCTTTGCCGTCGGACTGCATGTCCTGCAGATCGCCGCGCCGCGCGCCGAGCGCTTCCATCGCGGCGCCCTGATTGACTTCCTCGACGTCGACCGTCAGCATTTCGTACGGTTCCTGTTTCTCCCCGTCGATTTCCTTGATCACGACGCGCGGACGTCCGACCGCGAGTTCGTAGCCTTCGCGCCGCATATTCTCCAGCAAAATCGTCAGATGCAATTCGCCGCGGCCCGATACTTCGAACACGTCCGCGTCGGCGGTTTCCTGCACTTTGAGCGCCACGTTGCTCATCAGCTCGCGCTGCAGGCGTTCGCGGATCTGGCGGCTGGTCACGTATTTGCCCTCGCGCCCGGCAAGCGGCGAAGTATTGACCTGAAAGTTCATGGTGAGCGTCGGCTCGTCGACTTTCAGGAGCTGTAGCGCTTCGGGATGCTCGATATCGGTGACGGTCACGCCGATGCCGATTTCCTCGATGCCGTTGATCAGCACGATATCGCCGGCTTCCGCCTCGTCGACCACCACTCGCTCGAGACCTTTGAACACCTGGACCTGGTTGACCTTGGCGTTGATCGGCGCGATCGGACCGCCTGCGGGTCCGTGCAGCACGGTCACGAGCTGGCCGGATTTGATGCGGCCGCGGATTACGCGGCCGATCCCGATGCGGCCGACATAGCTCGAATAGTCGAGCGAGCAGATCTGCAGTTGGAGCGGGCCGTTTGGATCGTCGGCGCGCGCAGGCACATTCTTCAGGATGGCTTCGAACAGCGGCTTCAGGCTGTCGCTTTTCTGCTCGAGGTCTTCCGTCGCCCAGCCTTCGAGCGCGGACGCGTAAATGATCGGGAAATCGAGCTGCGCTTCGGAGGCGCCCAGCTTGTCGAAAAGGTCGAACGTGTGATTGACGACCCAGTCCGGACGTGCACCGGGGCGGTCAACTTTATTGACGACGACGATCGGTTTCAAGCCGAGTGCGAGTGCCTTGCGCGTGACGAAGCGTGTCTGCGGCATCGGGCCTTCGACCGCATCGACGAGCAGCAGCACCCCGTCGACCATCGACAGCACGCGTTCGACTTCGCCGCCGAAATCCGCGTGGCCCGGCGTGTCGACGATATTGATATGCGTGCCGTTGTAGGTGACCGCGCAATTCTTGGCGAGGATCGTGATGCCGCGCTCTTTCTCCAGATCGTTCGAATCCATCACGCGTTCTTCGAGGTGCTGGTGCGCGGCGAAGGTGCCGGACTGGCGCAGCAGTTTGTCGACGAGGGTGGTCTTGCCGTGGTCGACGTGGGCGATGATGGCTACGTTACGGATGGCGCGCATGGTGCGACTTTCGGGTTAATTTGAAAAAAGCGCGCGAGTATAGCATAAGCGGATGATATCTCATGGATAGTCCTGGTCCGGACGCGCGCAGCGTAAGAACGCCGGAATGCGCTGCTAGTTCCGTGGAGTCCTCGTTGCATAATCGGTGGCGGCAATACTGGTATGCGGCGCCCGCATGACGCCGGCGTGACATATGGCGCGCTGCAGCGTTCAGTAACCCCGCAGATCGATTGGCAAATTCGCCTTGTAACGTGTATAGTGCGCGCACCTCGAAGCAATCCAGCCAGTAGCGGATTGAAAATATTCGAGATGCATCTGTCCCTGACCCTTCGATTCAGCTCCCATCTTCAAATAGCTGCTTCAGCCACGGTTAGCGACGATACCCGTGCGCTGGCGGCGTTTGCCTGCCTGTTTGTTGCTAGTTGCGGCTTTGTTTTGCCTGCGCGTTTGTTATTTGCTGTACCTCGACCGGACTTAGCGTAAATGTTACGCGTCGCCCGGCCCTCACCCCTGGCCCCTCTCCAGAGAAGGCAGAGGGGAGCGTTGAGCGGAACTGACTTCTTAATCAGCCATTTCCGGAACACTTAAATGGAAAGTTTATCGATGTTATTTCAATCATTGAATTTGAATCCCGCTATCGTGCAGGCGTTGACCGCGGCCGGCTATACCGACCCGACCCCTGTGCAGGCGAGGGCGATACCTGAAGCCATCGCCGGGCATGACCTGATGTGCTCGGCGCCCACCGGCACCGGCAAAACGGCGGCCTTTGTGCTGCCCGCGCTGCAGCGTCTTGCGCAGCCGGCCAAGCCCGGCCGCGGTCCGCGCGTGCTCGTGCTGACGCCGACGCGCGAACTCGCGCTGCAGGTCACGTCCGCGGTCGAAAAATACAGCAAGTTCATGGGCCGCGTACGCACCGGCACCGTACTGGGCGGCATGCCGTATCCGAAACAGCGTAAATTGCTCGAATCCCCGCTTGATATTCTGGTGGCGACCCCCGGTCGCCTGATCGATTTTATCGATCAGGGCAAGGTCGATTTCTCGCGCCTCGAGTTGCTGGTGCTGGACGAAGCCGACCGCATGCTCGACATGGGCTTTATCAAGCCGGTCGAGCGCATCGCCGGCGCAACTCCCGCCGGCCGCCAGACGCTGCTCTTCTCGGCGACGCTCGACGGCAATATCGCGACGCTCGCCAAGCGCCTGTTGAAGAACCCGAAGCTGATCGCATGCGAAGCAACCAAGGAAAACCACGACAACATCGAGCAGCGCCTGCATTACGTCGATGACGGCAGCCACAAGCACCGCATCCTCGACCACCTGTTGCGCGATGTTGATATGACCCAAGCCATCGTCTTCACCGCGACCAAGCATGGCGCCGACCGCCTGGCGGCAAAATTGAACGACGGCGGCCATACGGCCGAGGCGCTTCACGGCAACATGAATCAGTCGCAGCGCAACCGCACGCTTGCACGCATGCGCAGCGGAAGCGTGCGCGTGCTGGTGGCGACCGACGTCGCCGCGCGCGGCATCGACGTCGCGAGCATCACGCACGTGATCAATTACGATTTGCCCAAAGTGGCGGAAGACTACGTACACCGCATCGGTCGCACCGGTCGTGCGGGTAATAGCGGCATCGCGATCTCGTTTGCTGCGCCCGACGAAGGCCACCAACTGAAGCAGATCGAGCGCTATACCGGCAACATGATCGAGCGCCACGTGATCGCCGGCATGGAGCCTAAAGTGAAGCCGCGCAGCGGCGCGCCGAGCGGCAACGACCGCAAGCGCTTTGGTGATCCGCGCAAGAGCTTTGGCGGCAACAAGCCCCGCACCGGTTCGGGCTGGGGCGGCAAATCGTCGTTCGGCGGCAACGGCGGACGTCCGTCGTCGCGCGACGGCGGCAGTGGGTTTGGCGGCAATCGCAGCCGCGGTCGCGGTTAAGCGGTTTTCCCGGCGGCAAGCCGGGATAAATTAAAAGGCCGGCGCCTGATTGGGCGCCGGCCTTTTTGCGGCCCGTCGCAACGACGAGCTCGATTCTAAAATTCGGCCTCTGCCTGCGCGCGCGAGCGGTGCTCGCGCATGTCGTTGCACGTCGTGCGGTGCGCCAGCAGCAGGTCCTGCACGATCGCCAGTCGCCGTTCCTCATTGGCGTCGACATAGACGCAAATGCAATTGGCGCCGTTTTTCTCGAAACACGCGAGTTGCGGCGGCAGCGCGAGCGGCGCAGTCAGGTCGCCGGTCTGGCCTATGTAAATGCTCTCGTGGCTCGCCCGCCGGTATGTTTTGTCTGCGAATACGCGTTTGGTCACGAAATAAACGGCGCCCAGCGGGTTAAAGCGCGTCTGCACCGGCCACGCCTTGAAGTAGTATTTCTCGCCCGACTTGCCGTTAAACGTGATACCGCCGTATGTCGCCATGAATGTATGCCTGATTTGAACTGTGAGCGGATACTACGCACATTGCCCGTGCAAGGCTAATGACATCGAAACGGGAGTTCGAGCGCCCCGCAACAGGGCGGCGAAATAGTTTGACCCCCCCGAATATGTCGCGTATAACGGGCGTCGCAGGATCTTCAAGCAGTTGAGTGCCAGTCCGTAGTGGCCGCTTTATAAGCGGTACTCCTCAGGTTGTTGTTACTTTCCTCTTGTAGTTCTCGCACCCGGGCGCGAGCCCTTTTTTAATCATTAGGAATAACACACATGAGTAACGGGACTGTTAAGTGGTTCAACGACGCCAAAGGTTTTGGTTTCATTACACCGGACGATGGCGGCAAGGACCTCTTCGCGCATTTCTCGGCAATCCAGGGCAACGGTTTCAAAAGCCTGCGGGAAAACCAGAAAGTATCCTACGACGTCACGACCGGCCCCAAGGGCGATCAGGCGACGAACATCCGCCCGCTCGATTAATTTCGAACGGCGATGAAAGAAAGCCCGCGCAAGCGGGCTTTTTTTCGTGTGCGCGATATCGACTTTAGGAATTTAGCGCGCGTCGTTCAGATAGCATGCGGACCAGTGGCCAGGAGAAATCTGCCGGAACTGCGGGCGTTCGGTGCGGCAGCGCTCCATCGCGTGCGGGCAGCGCGGATGGAAATGACAGCCTGGCGGCGGATCGATCGGCGACGGTATTTCGCCCTTGATGGGAGCGAAATCGTGATCGCGTTTTTCGAGCTTCGGAACTTCCGCGAGCAGCGCCTGCGTGTAGGGATGGTTCGCGTGCCCGAAGAGCTCGAGCGTCGGCGCAGTTTCCACGATGCGACCCAGGTACATGATGACTACGCGGTCGGCGAGATGCTCGACGACCCCGAGATCGTGGCTGATGAACAGATACGTGAGATTGAAATCGGCGCGTAGCTGCATGAAAAGATTCAATACCTGCGCCTGAATCGACACGTCGAGCGCGGCGACCGCCTCGTCGCAGACCAGCAGTTCCGGCTTCACCGCGAGCGCCCGCGCGATACCGATGCGCGCGCGCTGGCCGCCGGAGAACTGGTGCGGAAAGCGGCGCCGGAACGACGGATCGAGTCCGACCTTGCGCATCAACTGGTCGACGTAGTAGTCAAGGTCGTCGCCGGTGTCGATGCGGTGCACGCGTGGCGCCTCCCCGATAATTTCCGCCACCCGCATGCGCGGGTTGAGCGACGCAAACGCATCCTGAAACACCATCTGGATCTTGAGCGCGACGTCGCGGCGCTGCGCTGGCGGCAGTGCGGTGATATCCGTGCCCTGCCACGCACGTTCGCCGCTGGTGGGCGTCAGAATGCCGGCCGCGATGCGGCCGAGCGTCGATTTGCCGCAGCCCGATTCGCCGGCGAGACCGACGACTTCGCCTTCGTTGATGGTCAGGCACACGTCGTCCAGCGCGTGCACGACGACTTCGTTCACGCGCGCGCCGGCGAGGCGCGCGATTTTCGCCGCGAGATCGAGCGGCCGCGAAAAATTCTTGGTGATGTGTTTAAGTTCGAGCAATGCGCTCATCAAATTACTTCCATCGCAGCCATCGGGTGAAAACAGCGCAGCGTGCGCGCCGGGGTCGGCCGCGTGATGTCCGGGGCGACCGTGCACGCCGCGTCTGCATGCGGGCAGCGGTCGCGAAACGCGCAGCCGGGTTTCAGGCGCAGCAGCGACGGCGTCATGCCGGGAATCTGGTGCAGCGGCTTGCCGCGTACGTTGCGGCTCGGGATGGATGCGATCAGCCCCGCGGTATATGGATGCAGCGGATGATCGAGCAGGTCCGCGGTCGGGCCCGATTCGACGATGCGGCCCGCGTACATCACGCACACGTCGTCGGCGAGGCCCGCGATCACCGACAGATCGTGCGTAATCCAGATCATCGCGGTGCCGGTTTCGCGCGCGAGCTTCTGCACTTCGAAAATGATCTGCGCCTGGATCGTCACGTCGAGCGCGGTAGTCGGCTCGTCGGCAACGATCACGCGGGGATTATTGAGCAGTGCAATCGCAATCGCGACGCGCTGGCGCATGCCGCCCGACAGCTGATGCGGGTATGCCTTGAGACGCTCGTCGGGCGACGGGATGCCGACGCGGCCGAGCGCGTTGCGCGCGAGTTCGCGCGCTTTCTCGCCGCTCACGGCCTGATGCGCGAGCACAGTCTCCGTCATCTGGGTGTCGATGCGCAGCACCGGATTCAGCGTCATCATCGGGTCCTGGAATATCATCGCGATGCGGTCGCCGCGCAGCCCGCGCATCGCATCGTCGTCGCGGTCGAGCAGGTTATGGCCTTCGAGCAGCACGCGGCCGCTGACGATGCGACCGGGCGGATCCACCAGGCCCATGATCGAAAAGCCGGTCACCGTTTTGCCGGAACCCGATTCGCCCACCAACCCGAGCACCTTGCCCGCATCGACGCTGAAGCTTACGTCATCGACCGCCTTGACCACGCCGGCCTTGGTGAAGAAATGCGTGTGCAGATTTTCGACGACGAGGACGGACATGGCTATTTTTGCAGCCTTGGATTCAACACGTCGCGCAACTGGTCGCCGACCAGATTGATGCTGACGATGGTAATCAGCAGCGCGATGCCGGGATAGAGGCTGATCCAGTACTTGCCCGACATCAAGTGCGTGAAGCCGTTCGCGATCAAGAGGCCCAGCGATGGCGAAGTGATCGGCATGCCGAGGCCGAGGAACGACAGCGTCGCCTCGAGCGCGATCGCGTGCGCGACCTGCACCGTCGCGATGACGATCAGCGGGGGCAGCACGTTCGGCAGGAGATGCTTGAAAAGGATGCGCGAGGTCGGGAGTGCTAAACAGGCTGCGGCTTCGATGTATTCCTTGTTGCGCTCGACGAGTGCCGCGCCGCGCACCGTGCGCGCGTAGTACGCCCACTGCACCGTGATCAGCGCGATCACTATTTTGTCGACGCCCTGGCCGAGCGAGGCGAGCAGCACGAGCGCGATCAGGATCGACGGGAAGGAGAGCTGCAGGTCGACGATGCGCATGATGACCGCTTCGACCCAGCCGCCGAACCAAGCCGCGATGAGGCCGACGACGAGCCCGATCGCCAGCGCGCACACGGTCGCGAGCGTGCCCACGCCCAGGCTGATGCGCAGCCCGTAGAAAATTGCCGACAGCATGTCGCGGCCCTGGTCGTCGCTGCCGAGCCAGAACGTCATGCCGTCGAGGCTCTGCCCGCCGGGCGGCATTTTTGAATCCATGATGTCGAGCGTCGCGAGGTCGTACGGATTCTGCGGCGACACCAGCGGGGCGCCGATCGCGACGATCAGGATCACGATCAGCATCGCGAGGCCGACCAGCGCAAGGCGGCTTTCCGCGAAGTCGGCGGCGACGCGCCGCAGCGGCGTATCGACGGCGGCGCTGCTCATGCGCGCGCCTCGGCGAGGCGCACGCGCGGATCGAGCAGAGAATAAAGCAGATCGACCGCGAGGTTGATGACCACGAACAGGCATACGATGATCAGTACATAGGCGACGATGACCGGGCGGTCGAGCACGTTGATCGAATCGATCAGCAGCTTGCCCATGCCGGGCCACGCGAAGATGGTTTCAGTGACGATTGCGAACGCGATCAGCGAGCCGAATTCGAGCCCGATCACGGTCACGATCGGGATCAGGATGTTTTTGAGCACGTGCACGCCGACGATGCGCCGCATCGGCAACCCCTTGGCGCGCGCGAATTTCACATAGTCCTGCAGCATTGCTTCGCGCGTTCCGGCGCGCGTGAGCCGGATCAGCAGCGACAGCTTGAAGAGCGCGAGATTCAGCGCCGGCATCATCAGGTGCATGATGCCGTCCCAGTTAAGAAAGCTGACCGGTATACCGAAGAGCATCGTCGTATGGCCGCGGCCGGTCGACGGCAGCCAGCCCAGGTACACAGAGAACACCATGATCATCATGAGGCCGACCCAGAACGTCGGCAGGCTGAAGCCGAAAATCGAGCCCGCCATGATCGTTTTGCTGTACCACGAATCGGGCTTCATCCCGGCGACGAGGCCCAGCGGAATGCCGAGCACGATCGCCATCAGCATAGCGCACAGCGCGAGTTCGACGGTCGCCGGCATGCGCTCGAAAATCAGCTGCACGGCCGGCATGTTTTGCGAAAACGAACGGCCGAGATCCCCCTGCAGCGCGTGGCGCAGGAATTCCCAGTACTGGACCCACATCGGCTGGTCGAGCCCGAGGGCCGCGGTCGCGCGCGCAATTTCGGCCTGGTCGGCCTGCGGGTTGATCAGAATGTCGATCGGATTGCCGATCGCAAAGACGCCGACAAATATCAGCACCGACATGACCAGCAGCGCGAGCACGCTTTGCAGCATCCTGCGTATGATGAAAACGAGCATGATTGACGGTTACACGGCGGGCAAGGATGCCGCAGTAGTTGTCCGATTTCCCCCTCGCGCCATACTAACGGCTTTTGCGATTATTTTCATCCCTCGCGCCGGCCGCCGCGCGCGGATGGGAAGATCAGGCAGGCGCCGTAGCGCGGATGCGCGGCGTGGCTTGCCGGCCCGCGATTGCTCAAGGCGCGGCGCGTACTCCATGCGCGTAGGTGCGCTCGTCGGTGCGCGGCGAATAGACGAGCCCTTTGCGCGCGGCCCACGTGTTCACCTGGAAATGCAGCGGGATCAGTCCCGTATCGGCGATCACGATCTCGGTGGCCTGCTGCAACAGCTTTTCGCGCCGGCCATTGTCGACCGTGGCGAGTCCCTGCTCGAGCAGCGCGTCCATTTGCGGATTGGAGTAGCGGCCCCAGTTCCAGGTCCCCAGCCCCTTGGCGGGGGTATACGTCGCGATCAGCGAGCGCAGCGGATAAGTGGCCTCGCCCGTGGTCACGCCCCAGCCCAGCAGCGCCGCGCTGAATTCCACCTTGTTCGCGCGCGACACATAGACCGAAAACGGCAGCGTTTCGACTTTGGTCGCGATGCCGACGCGCGTCAGCATTTGCGCGACCGCCTGCACGATTTGCTCGTCGTTGACGTAGCGGTTGTTCGGACCGTGCAGCGTGATGCCGAAACCATCGGAGTAGCCGGCTTCGGCGAGCAGCTTTCTGGCGCCGTCGGGATCGTAGGGTTCGGGCTTAAGGCTCGGGCTGACGCCGAAAAACCCTTCAGGCATCAGTTGCCCGGCCGGGATCGCGAGACCCTCCATCACGCGCTCGACGATCGCGTTGCGGTTGATCGCCTTGGAGAACGCCTTGCGCACGCGCGCGTCCTTGAGCGGGTTTTTCTCGAGCGGCCGCCCAGCCTTGTCGGTGATGAACGGTGATTTGTCGCGATTGGAGTCGAGGTGCAGGTGGATCATGCGGTTCGACACCGTCGTGAATATCGTGATGTCCTTGTTTGCTTTGAGTTTCGCGAAGTCCGCGGTCGGAACTGCTTCGATCATCTGCACGTCGCCGGCGAGCAGCGCCGCGATGCGCGAAGGGTCGGAAGTGATCAGCCGGAACGTCACCTTGTCCCATGCGGGCCGGGGGCCCCAGTAATTGTCGTTGCGCACGAGCTCGATGCGGTCGCCTTTGGCGTAGCGTACGAATTTCCACGGCCCGGTGCCGATCGTCGCCTTGCCGGAATCGAAGTCGGCATTGGTGGCGCCGCGCGCGGCCTTGGCCGACACGATGATGAGTCCCGCCATGTCGGTCGGCATGTTCGGATACGGCGTCGCCGTCCTGAGCCGGATCGTGTACGGGTCGACGATGATTTTGTCGACGATCGAGCGGGTGTAAATCGTGAAGCCGCCCGGCGTATTGATGATGCCCGGACGTTCGATGGAGTAGGCGACATCGGCGGCGGTGAAGTCCGAGCCGTCGTGAAACTTGACGCCTTTGCGCAGCTTGAATTCCCAGGTGAGATCGTCGATCGCGCGCCAGGATTCGGCCAGCCCCGGCTGCAGGTTCTGTTTCGCGTCGTTCTCGATCAGCTTGTTGAATATCTGTTCGGCGATGCTGTTGTTTGGCGCCGCGTTGTTGTTGTGCGGATCGATCGACGTCACGTCCGCGCCGAGGCCGATCACCAGCTCGGCGGCGTGCGCGGGCGCGAGGCTGGCGGCAATCACGAGCACGGCGAATATCAGACGGACAATCATGAATGTCTCCCCGGCATTGACAAAGGATGAAGGCGGAAGGATGAAGGATGAAGGGGCGCCCGCGTTGCGGGCGTTTCTTGCATCAACGCTTGCTTGTATTGCGAACTGCTTTTATTCATCCTTCCGCCTTAATCCTTCATCCTTGCTCTTCTTATTGCGGCTTGAATTCGTGGGCGAGGGTGCGCTCGTCGGTGCGCGGCGTATAGGTGATGCCTTTGCGCGTGCCCCAGAGGTTGACCTGGTGATGTAGCGGAATGATGCCGAGATCGCCGACCGCGAGTTCCGTCGCCTGCTGCAGCAGTTTTTCGCGCCGGTTGTCATCGACGGTCGCCAGCGCCTGTTCGAGCAGCGCATCCAGTTTCGGGTTCGAATACCGCCCGCGATTGGCAGTGCCCATGCCTTTCTTGACATCGTAGGTCGCGAGCTGGGCCTTGAGCGGCGACGAGGCTTCGGCGGTGTCCGCCGCCCACCCGACGAGCATCAGGCTGAATTCGAGCTTGGTTGCACGCGAGAAATAAATCGCCGACGGCAGCGTTTCGACCCGCGTCTGAATGCCGATGCGCGACAGCATTTGCGCGACCGCCTGGCAGATCTGGTCGTCGTTGACGTAGCGATCGTTGGGACCGTGCAGCGTGAGGCCGAAGCCGTCCGGGTAGCCGGCGTCGGCGAGCAGTTTTTTCGCGCCATCCGGATCGAACGCTTCCGGCTTCATGCCGGGTACGTAGCCGAACAGGCCTTCGGGCATCAACTGGCCGGTCGCGACCGCCGCGCCTTCCATCGTGCGCTCGACGATTGCCTGCCGGTTGATCGCCTTGGAAAGGGCCTTACGCACGCGCACGTCTTTCAACGGGTTTTTGTCGAGTGGCTTGCCTGCTTTGTCGGTCACGAACGGCGACTTGTCGCGATTGGTGTCGAGATGCAGGAAGATCAGCCGGTGCGATACGGTGCGCGAGATTGCAACCGACGCGTCCTTCGACAGGCGCGCGAGATCAGCGGTCGGCACGCTCTCGATCGCGCGCACGTCGCCGGCAAGCAGCGACGCGACCCGCGACGGGTCGCTCGCAATCACGCGGAAAACGACCTTGTCCCACGCAGCCTTGGCGCCCCAGTAATTGTCGTTGCGCGCGAGTTCGATGCGATCACCTTTGGCGTAGCGCACGAATTTGAACGGACCGGTGCCGACCGTCGCTTTGCCGGAATCGAAATCGGCGGTCGTCGCCCCCTTCGCCACTTTGCTCGAAACGATGAACACGGTGCCCATATCGTTGGGCATCAAAGGATAGGGCGCCGCCGTTTTGAGCCGTACAGTCAGCGGATCGATGATGATTTTTTCGGTGATCTGGTTCGTATACAGCGTGAAAGGTGATGGGCTGTTCGGAACCTGGGCCGTGCGCTCGATCGAGAACACGACGTCGGCCGCGGTGAAGTCCGACCCGTCGTGGAACTTGACGCCTTTGCGCAGCTTGAACTCCCACGTCAGATCGTCGATCGCCTTCCACGCCACCGCGAGCGCGGGTTTCAAGAGCGACTTCGGGTCCTTGGTGACGAGGGTTTCGAAGATGTGCTCGGCGATATTGTTGTTGGGCGTGAGGTTGTGATAATGCGGATCGATCGACGTAACATCGGCGCCGACCGCGATACTCAGGTCGGCGGCAAGAGCGGGCGCGCTGCCCGCGAGCAGCAAAACAACCGCGAAAAAGAACCTGGCAGGCATTGGAGTTTCCCCTATGAGAAGGCGGGTTCAGCATACCGTAAATCGCCGCGGCGTGGCATCGCAATAGACGTGACGCGTGCACCAAAATTGACACGTTCCTACCCCGCACCTATTCTGTAAGCTTTTCAGCGAAACTTAAAAATATGGCAGCCAACGCCAACGTCAACGCGAACGACCCCGTCAGCATCGACATGATCCGCACGCTGGTCGGATTTCCCACCGTCAGCCGCGAGTCGAATCTCGAATTGATCCATTTCGTGCGCGACCGGCTGGCCGCGCTTGGCGCCGAATCGCGCCTTACCTACAACGACGAGCGCAGCAAGGCGAATCTGTTCGCGACGCTGGGCCCCAAGGGGGTCCCCGGTATCGTGCTCTCGGGCCATACCGACGTGGTGCCGGTTGACGGGCAGGCGTGGGACACGGATCCGTTCCACGTGGTGGAAAAAGACGGCCGGCTCTATGGCCGGGGCACTTCGGATATGAAGAGTTTCATCGCAGTCGTACTGGCGCTCGCGCCCGAGTTCGCGCGGCGCGGACTCAAAACGCCGCTGCATTTCGCCTTTTCGTACGACGAGGAGGTCGGGTGCATTGGCGTGGGGCGTCTCATTTCGGACCTCGCGCAGGCGGATATCAAGCCCAAATCCTGCATTGTCGGCGAGCCCACGCTGATGCGGCCGGTAATCGCGCACAAGGGCAAAAAAGGTTTCCGCTGCAGCGTGCGCGGCTTTACCGTGCATTCTGCTTATGCGCCCACCGGCGTCAACGCGGTGGAGGCGGCGGCCGAGGCGGTCGCTTATCTGAAGAGCATGGCGCGTCGCCACCGCGATCACGGGCCTTACGATCGCGGCTTCGACGTCGCGCACACGACGGTGCATACCGGAGTAATGCGCGGCGGTACGGCACTTAACATCGTGCCGCATGAATGCACGTTCGATTTCGAGTTCCGGCACCTGCCGGGCGACGATCCCGATGCACTGCTGGCTGAATTTAAAACCTATATCGACACGCGGCTCGTGCCCGAAATGCACGCCGTGCATCCGGATACTGGCTTCACGATCACGCCGTTGTCGGCGCTACCCGCGCTCGACAATGGGCCCGAAGTGGAAGTGGTGGGGCTCGCGCAGGAATTGTCCGGCAACGACGAAATCGGCAAGGTATCGTTTGGCACCGAAGGCTCGCAGTTTCAGCGCGCGGGCATTCCGACCGTGGTGTGCGGACCCGGCTCGATCGAGCAGGCGCATAAAGCCAATGAATATGTCGCGGTCGAGCAGATCGTGAAATGCGAGCAATTCATACGCAGGCTGATGGACCGCGTCTGCATAGGGTGACGGCGGGCTGAAACGGCTCAACTGGTGAGCGCGATGTACTTTTCGTCGTCCTGGTGCTCGCGCTCGAACTTCAGAAAGTCGAAGTAGCCGCAGCGCGGCTCGGCGGGATAATCGCGGCACAGGCTCGGGCGCGCTTCATAAATGGTGCACTGGCGCTTCTTCGTATCGAAGAACGTGCAGATTTTGCCGAAGAGCTTGTCCTTCTGATGGCGCAGCGTGCGCACTTTCGCGTCGCGGTCGTACTTGGTGAAGCGGTCCTCAGCCTGCTGGTAGGCGAGCTCGAAGTGCTTCGCGAGCCGCGCGATATCACGCTTGCCGACCTCGATCAGGTCGTAGCTGCAGCAGTAGCCCGGGCATTTCAGACAGTCATACTGGTTGCGTGGATTGGTGGCGGCAGCCGCCTGCTTGACGATGGGTATGACACGGTGCGGTTTGGACATGATTTCCGATGGCGTGGTGACGGCGCGCTATGGTGACGGCGCGCTAAAAAAGGAGAATGCCGCCGGATTTTACGCCAAGCATCAGCGCGATGAAATAGCGGAGCTCGCCAAGTGTCCGTCGTTGCGCTTGCGTTAGTGGTGCAGGATCTTCGACAGGAACTGGACCGCGCGCTCGGAGCGCGGCTTGCCGAAGAAATCGTCCTTCTGCGCGTCTTCGACGATCTCTCCCTGGTCCATGAAGATCACGCGGTGCGCGACCTTTTTGGCGAAACCCATTTCGTGGGTCACCACCATCATGGTCATGCCTTCCTTGGCGAGTTCGACCATCACATCGAGCACTTCATTGATCATCTCGGGATCGAGCGCGGACGTCGGCTCGTCGAACAGCATGGCGATCGGATCCATCGAGAGCGCGCGTGCAATCGCAACGCGCTGCTGCTGGCCGCCTGAGAGCTGTCCCGGGTACTTGTCCTTTTGGGCAATCAGCCCGACGCGGTCGAGCAGCTTCAAGCCGCGGTCGATGGCTTCAGCCTGCGGACGGCCGAGCACCTTGATCTGGCCCAGCGTGAGGTTTTCCGTGATCGACAGGTGGGGAAACAGCTCGAAATTCTGAAACACCATGCCGATGCGCGAACGCAGTTTCGACAGGTTGGTGTCCTTCGCTGCGACCGAAACGCCGTCGACCGTGATGTCGCCCTTCTGGAACGGTTCGAGGCCGTTGACCGTCTTGATCAGCGTGCTCTTGCCCGAGCCCGACGGCCCGCATACGACGACGACCTCGCCTTTGGACACTTGCGTCGTGCAGTTGGTCAGCACCTGGAAGCTGCCGTACCACTTGCTGATGTTTTTAATGTCGATCATGGCGGCTGTAGCGGACATAGCGGAACCTCAGCGGATGATGGCCATCTTGGCCTGCAGCTTTTTGACGGCCAGTGACAGCGAAAACGAAATCAGGAAATACACCAGCGCGGCAAACGTGTACATCTCGATCAGCCGGTAGTCACGATTGGCGATTTTTGCCGCTGCGCCCAGAAAATCGGTGACCGAGATGACGTATACCAGCGAAGTGTCTTGAAACAGGATGACGGTCTGCGTCAGCAATACCGGCGTCATGTTGCGAAACGCCTGCGGCAGGATCACCGTGCCCATGGTCTGCCAGTAATTGAGTCCGAGCGCCTGGCCGGCAGCTACCTGGCCGCGCGGGATCGACTGAATGCCGGCGCGCATGATTTCGCAGTAGTACGCAGCCTCGAACAGCATGAAGGTGATGACGCACGACAAAAATGCGCCGACCTGGACCGGCTGATTGGCGCCGATGATCCAGGCGCCCACGTACGGCATCAGGAAGTAAAACCAGAAGATCACCAGCACCAGCGGAACTGAGCGGATGATGTTGACGTAGGCGCCGGCGACAATGGACAGCGGGCGCAAGCGCCCCATCCGCATCATGGCGAGTATGGTGCCGAAAAATATACCGCCCGCCATTGCCAACAGCGTCAGCGTGAGGGTAAACGTCATGCCGACCTTGAACAGGTAGGGGAGCGAGCGCTCTATGACATCGAAATCGTAACCGGAGAACATGCGCCTAGTGTCCGGGCGTGATCTGGCTTGAGCTGGCGATGAAACCCGGCACGCGGATTTTGTTTTCGAGCACACGCATCAACAGCACGATGACGAGGTTCGTGATCAGGTAGATCACCGTCGCCGCTGAAAACGCCTCGAACACCTTGAACGAAAACTCCTGCATGGCGCGCGCGCGCCCGGTCAGTTCGAGGAGGCCAATGGTCAGCGCGACCGACGAATTTTTGATGATATTGAGGAATTCAGAGGTCAGCGGCGGCATCACGATGCGGAACGCCATCGGCAGCAGCACGAAGCGATAGGTTTGCGGCAGCGTGAGTCCGATCGCGGTGCCGGCCATGCCCTGTCCGCGCGGCAGGGACTGGATGCCGGCTTTGACCTGTTCGGCAACGCGCACCGACGTGTAGATGCCCAGACACAACACCGCCGGCAGATACGATCCCCACGGCGGCGGCATCTGCTTGATCGCGTCGCCGAGTTGCTTGGGCAGCAATTCGGGCAGCACGAAGAACCACAGGAACATCTGCACTAGCAGCGGAATGTTGCGGAAGACTTCGACGTAGGCATTGCCCAGACGGACAACCCATGGCATGGGCGTGGTGCGCAGCGTGCCGACTACCGAGCCGATCGAAAGCGCCAACACCCACGCGGCCAGCGCCGTGACCAGCGTCCACACCAGGCCGCCGAGCAGATAGTGTAGCCAGGTGCCCGAGCCGTCAGCGGCGGTCTGGGTAAAGATGCTCCACTGCCAATCGTACTTCACGCCGATTCTCCCTAAAACAAAACGGGGGACTCCCCGGTCCCCCGCGTGTTGCGTGAGTTGTTACTTGTAGACGGTAGGATCGCCCGAGTCCGTCGGGCTCGCAATCAGGTTCTTGAATTGCGCCGACATCGGCACGTTGTAGTTCATGCCTTTTGGCGGAGTCGGGCTGGTGAACCATTTCGCGTAGATCTTGTTGATCTCGCCGCTCTTGTAGACGGCGCTCATCGCGTTGTCGACGACTTTCTTGAATGCGGCATCGCCCTTGCGCATCATGATGCCGTACGGCTCGGGCAGCGACAGCGCGTCGGATGAAATCACGTAATCCCCCGGAGCCTGCGCCTGGGCTACCAGCGTGTAGAGCAGAATGTCGTCCATCACGAACGCCACCGCGCGTCCCGTTTCAACCATCTGGAAGGCTTCCGGATGACCATTCGCGGGAATGATGTTCATGCCCATGCTTTTAGCGACATTGAGGTCGGTGGCCTGCTTGATATTCGTGGTCCCCGAGGTCGAGACGATGGTCTTGCCTTTGAGATCGTCGATCGATTTGATGCCCGCGGATTTCTTGGTCACGTAGCGGTTGGCGGTCAGGAAATGCGTGATGGTGAACGAGACCTGCTCCTGGCGTGCAACGTTATTGGTTGTCGAGCCGCACTCGAGGTCGACCGTGCCGTTGGCGATCAGCGGGATGCGGTTCGCCGAGGTGACCAGTTGATATTTGACATCGAGCTTCGGCATCTTCAACTCGGCCTTGACCGCGTCGACGATCTTCGCGCACAGATCCATTGCAAAGCCGATCGGCTGTTGCTTGTCGTCGTAGTATGAGAACGGAATCGAGGCGTCGCGATGGCCTACGGTGATGTAGCCGTTGTCCTTGATTTTCTTCAACGTGCCGTCTTGCGCGACTGCCGGGGCCGCACACAGCGCGCCCGCTAACAGGGCGAGTAACAGTTTGGAAATACGGATCATGTGTTTCTCCAGATTTGATTTTGGATCGAAATTTTGTCAATGCAATCAGTCAAATCCTGCATTGAGGCGACCAATCTAGCCGAACGGTTTAGGCTTGTCCAGCATTGTCGGTTGGGTTCTTCAGTAGTCATTTACCGGTTATCAGCAACTGCCGTGCCATTGCCAGCGCTTACGATAACGTGATGATTCGTAAAGAGGCTTGAATGGCGTGCCGCAGCAATCGCAACCTTTTGGTGCGCTGTACGCCCCCAGTCGGTGCCGCGGCAACTGACGCACACTTGCTTGTAACGACGCAGGCGTTTCATCATGGCAGGCGCACTAGAACCGGAGATCCGCAATGTCTGACGCAATGACCCGCATCGAACACGATCTGCTCGGCGACCGTACGGTGCCGGGCGCCGCGTACTACGGGGTGCACACGCTGCGTGCAATCGAGAATTTTGACATCACCGGCACGCCGATCTCCATCTATCCCGACCTCGTGGTGGCGCTCGCGTGCATCAAGCAGGCAGCTGCTCTCACCAACAATGACCTGAAACTGCTCGACGATGAAAAAACCGACGCGCTCGTCAAAGCCTGCGAGGAAAT
>JBKJMN010000119.1:0-10552 GCA_046596405.1 Burkholderiales bacterium | reverse complement strand
AACCGGTGACCGGTTATTCGGGGTTTACTCATCACCCATATCCCATCACTCATCACGGTGTCAGTTTCCCGCCAGGATGCTCATGACTGCCATGCGAATCGCGATGCCGAACGTGACCTGCGGCAGGATCACCGACTGGCTGCCATCGGCCACATCGGAATCGATTTCGACGCCGCGGTTCATCGGCCCGGGATGGAGCACGATCGCATCGGGTTTGGCAAGCTTCAGCTTGTCTGCCGTCAGGCCGTAGAACTTGAAGAACTCCTGCGGCGAAGGCAGGAAAGAGCCCTCCATGCGCTCGTTTTGCAGCCGCAACATCATCACGACGTCGACGTCTTTCAAGCCCTTCGCCATGTCGTGATAAACGTGCACGCCGAGACTCTCCACGTTGGTCGGCAGCAGCGTTTTCGGACCGATCACGCGCAGTTCCGGCACGCCGAGCGTCGTCAACGCGTGAATTTGCGAACGCGCGACTCGCGAATGCAGGATATCGCCGACGATCGCGACTTTGAGCTTGCTGAAGTCGTGCTTGTAGTGGCGGATCGTGAACATGTCGAGCAGGCCCTGCGTGGGGTGCGCGTGGCGGCCGTCGCCGGCATTGATGACGTGAATGTCTTCGCCCACGTGGCGCGCGATGAGATGCGGCGCGCCGCTCTGGCTGTGGCGCACGATAAACATGTCCGCCTGCATCGCGGCCAGGTTGGCCACCGTGTCGAGCACCGACTCGCCCTTCGACTGCGACGACACATTGATCGCGAGGTTGATGACGTCCGCCGACAGCCGCTTGGCGGCGATCTCGAAAGTCGTGCGCGTGCGCGTCGACGGCTCGAAGAAGAGGTTGAAAATCGCCTTGCCGCGCAAAAGCGGCACCTTCTTCACTTCGCGTTGCGTCACACCGACGAACGATTCCGCCGTATCGAGGATCTGTAGCAGGATCTCGCCGGGCAACCCCTCGATCGAGAGCAGATGATGCAGCTCGCCGTTTTTGTTGAGCTGCGGGTTGGGCGTCAGAAACATCTGGGCCGCGTCCTTATTCGGCGTCCGCGCTCAACGCGAGGCTCAGCCGGCCCTGCGCATCGCGCTTCAAGTCGACGCTTTCGCGGATGTCTAGCGTCGCGCCGACAAACTGCGCGGCGATCGGCAGCTCGCGGCCGCCGCGGTCGACGAGCGACGCCAGGCGTATGCGGGCGGGCCGCCCGTAATCGAAGAGTTCGTTCATCGCGGCGCGGATGGTGCGGCCGGTGTATAAAACGTCGTCCACCAGAATCAGATCGCGGCCTTCGACCTCGAACGGAATGTCCGATGGCGCGATCTGGCGCTTAAGCCCCTTGTGCTGAAAGTCGTCGCGGTAGAACGAGACGTCGAGGGTCCCGAATGGCACCTCGAGCTTGAGCGCGGCGTGCAGGCGCTCGGCGAGCCACGCGCCGCCGGTGACGATCCCAATCAAGCCAGTGGCGGGCGCGACGTGCGGGCGCATTTGCGCGATCAGCGCGGTCAGCAGTTGCTCGGCGTCTGGCAGCGGCGAGGCGCTCATTGCTGAGCCTGCGCGAGGTGCACGCGGCGCGCGCGTTCGTCGAGGTACGCCTGCAGGATATGCAGTGCCGCCACCTGGTCGATGACGGTTTTGCGCTTGTGGCCAGCCACACCCGCTTCGGCGAGGCTCGTGTCGGCAGCAGCAGAAGTCAGCCGTTCGTCAACGAGCTCGACGGGCAGGCTGAAACGACCGTTTAGTTCGCGCGCGAACTTGCGCGCGAGCCGCGATATTTCGTGCTCGGTGCCATCGAGATGAGCGGGTAGTCCGACCACCAGCAGCGCGGGCCGCCACTCACGCACGAGCTCGCCGATCGCGGCATAGCGCGTTTTCCGGTCTTCGGCCGTGATGGTGGTCAGCGGATGCGCGATTCCGATCGAGGTGTCGCCGACGGCCGCACCGATGCGCTGCTCGCCGAAATCGAACGCGATTACCGTGGTGCCGGTCAAGGCCTGTTGTTGGGCGCGCAATGCATCGGCCTGCTGCGCCGGCGGCCGCGGCTCACGCATGACCCGATTGCTCCGACAAGGTCGCGTAGTCGACGCCGAGCATTTCCATCGCGCGCGGCAGGCGTTGCGCGGGCGGCAAGTCGAAAATCACGTCATCGCGCGCCTCGACCGTGAGCCACGCGTTTTGCGCGAGCTCATGCTCGAGCTGGCCCGGCGCCCACCCGGCATAGCCGAGCGTCACGAGCAGTTGGCGCGGACCCTCACCGCGCGCCACCGCCTGCAGGATGTCTTTCGACGTCGTGAGCCCGATCTCCGGGCTGATCGAGAGTGTCGATTGCCAGTTGCCGAGCGGGAGGTGCAGCACGAAACCGCGATCGGTCTGCACGGGCCCGCCATAATGAACCGCAATCAGATCGCAATTGCCGGCGGTCGCCGGTATGCTGACCTGGTCGAGCAGCTTGGCCAGCGTCATGTCGATCGGGCGGTTGATGACGAGGCCCAGCGCGCCCTGCTCGTTATGCTCGCAGATATAAGTGAGGGTCTTGGAAAAATGCGGATCGGCCATGGCGGGCATGGCGATCAGGAAGTGGTGCGTGAGATTCACCGATTGCATCGTAAAAAATCTTGTTCCACCCGCCCCGTACCGGATCAAAAGACCGGCGCTATTGTAAACGCGCAGACGTCCGTTCACAATCGATTCCTCCGGCTGCTGCGCAGCAGGGCTCGCGGAACGCCAAGGCCAGTGACTTACGATATCTCGGTAGTGTGGTTCAGGCGCGATTTGCGCTGCTTCGATCATGCCGCCCTGCACGCGGCGCTGACGCAGAGCCGGCGCGTGCACTGCGTGTTCGTCTTCGACCGCGAAATTCTTGACGCACTGACAAGCAGGCACGACCGTCGCGTCGAATTCATCTGGCACAGCGTGCGCGAATTGCAGCGCGAGCTCGCGCGGCGCGGCGGCGGGTTGAGCGTTCTGCACGGCCGGGCGCGCGACGAAATCCCCGCGCTGGCCGCACGCCTCCAGGCTGACGCCGTATTCGCGAACCACGATTATGAGCCGTCCGCGATCGCGCGCGATCAGGCGGTAAGCGCGGCGCTCGCGCACGGCGGCATCGCGTTCGTCACCAGCAAAGATCAGGTGATTTTCGAGCGGGACGAGGTGCTGACGCAGGACGGGCGGCCGTACAGCGTATTCACGGCCTACAAAAATGCGTGGTTAAAACGCCTCGACGGTTTCTTCATGCAGGCGTACCCGGCCGAAAAGTATTTTTCGCGGCTGGCGGAGGCGCCGGCGGCGCCGCTGCCCGCTCTGGCGGAATTGGGATTCGAAACGACGAACCTGCTCGCGCTCGGCGTCGTGCCGGGCATGGCGGGTGCCGCCCGGCTGTTCGCGAACTTCAAAAAGCGCATGTCTGAATACCATGAGCGGCGCGATTTTCCGGCCTTGCGCGGGCCCTCATACCTGTCGGTGCATTTGCGCTTCGGCACGATTTCGATCCGCGCCCTCGCGCGCGCCGCGTGGCAGGCGGCCAATCGGGGCGCGGCGGTGTGGTTGTCCGAACTCATCTGGCGCGATTTCTACTTCATGATCCTGCATCACCACCCGCGCGTGACGACGCATGCGTTCCACCCCGAATACGACGCCGTGCGCTTCGCGAACGATCCCCAGCTCTTCGGCGCCTGGTGCGAAGCGCGCACCGGCTATCCGCTCGTCGACGCCGCGATGCGTCAGTTGAACACCAGCGGCTACATGCACAACCGGCTGCGCATGGTGGCCGCGTCGTTTCTGGTGAAAGACCTGCACGTCGACTGGCGGCGCGGCGCGCAATATTTCGCCGAGCACTTGATCGATTTCGATCTCGCGGCCAACAACGGTGGCTGGCAGTGGGCGGCTTCGACCGGCTGCGACGCGCAGCCCTATTTCCGCATTTTCAATCCCGTCACACAATCGCAAAAGTTCGATGCGGGCGGAAAATTCATCCGCAAATACGTGCCCGAACTGAGCGGCTGCGACGATAAATCCATCCACGCGCCATGGCTCATGAGCGCGACCGCGCAGGCGAAGGCCGGCGTCGTTATTGGTCGTGATTATCCGCCGCCGGTCGTCGATCACGCGCTCGCCCGCCGCGTGACGTTGGAGCTTTACGCGCGCGCCAGAAATCCGTAGGCGGCGACGTCACTGACGTCCCGGGTCACCGGCGCCAGAACGCCGGCGTGAAAATGATGAGCAGCGCGAAGAGTTCGAGGCGGCCGAGCAACATTGCGATGGTGCATACCCAGGTCTGAAAATCCGAGAGCCCCGCGTAAGTCGTCGCCGGGCCGACTTGGTTCAGTCCGGGGCCGGTATTGTTGATGCTGGCGATCACCGCCGAGAATGCGCTGATGGCGTCGAGCCCGGTCGCCACCAGCAGAAACGTCATTACGATGACACAGGCACCGTACATGGACATGAATGCGAGCACCGCGAACACGATCTGGTTGGGTACCACCGTGCCGCCCAGCTTGACGGGCACCTGTGCCGCGGGATGGACGAGTTTGACCAGTTCGCGCAGGCCCTGGCGCACCAGCAGCAGCGCGCGAATCATCTTGATGCCGCCACCGGTCGAGCCCGAGCAGGACGCGAAGCAGCACAGAAACAGCATCCATAGCGGGGCAAACACCGGCCACAAATTGTAATCGGTACTCGCGTAGCCGGTCGTCGTCGCGATCGAGACGGTATTGAAGCTCGCGTAGCGCAGGGCCGTCCAGAAATCCGGATACACGCCCTTGGCCCACAAAAAACACGTGAGCATTACACAGCTTGCCAGCGTGATGAACAAAAACCAGCCGGCCTCGGGGTCCGCGCGATAGGGGCGCGCGCTGCGCTCGTGCCAGGCCTGGAAATGGGTTGCGAAATTGATGCCGGCGATCAGCATGAACACGATGGTCACGCCTTCGATCAGCGGCGAATCGAAAAAGCCGTAACTCGCATCGTGGGTGGAAAAGCCGCCAAGCCCCATGGTCGTGAAGGCGTGGGTGGTCGCGTCGAACCAGCTCATACCCGCCAAGCGATACGCACTTATGCAGGCCAGTGTGATTCCGGCGTATACGAGCCACAGCACTTTTGCCGTTTCGGTGATGCGCGGCGTCAGCTTGGAATCTTTCATCGGGCCCGGCGTTTCCGCTTTGTATAGCTGCATGCCGCCGACACCCAATAACGGCAGAATGGCGACCGCCAGCACGATCAGGCCCATGCCGCCCAGCCATACGAGCTCGCAGCGCCAGAAGTTGATCGACGGCGGCAGCGCGTCGAGATTGGAGAGCACGGTTGCCCCGGTGGTCGTGATGCCCGACACCGTCTCGAAATAAGCATCGGTGAACGAGAGATCATGCAGATGAAAAAGCAGCGGTAAAGTCGCAAACGCCGGCAGGATGGTCCATACCATAAACACGAGCAGGAAGCCGTCGCGCGCCTGCAACTCGCGTTTGCGATGCATGGTCGTCATCCGCATCAACACGCCGGCGGCGAAGGTGAGCAGAATCGATTGATGGTAATTAAGCAGCGCCGCGTCGTCCCCGATATAGGCGACGATCAGCGGTGCCGCCATCGTCAGGCTGAAAATCATGACGATGGTGCTGAATACGTTGACGACCGGCGCGATGCGCAGTACGGCGGCGGGAATCATTGGGCGGGCATCACGCGGCGGGGCAGTGCGCGGTTCAGACGAAACCGACGTCGACCTGGAACAGTTTCTCGACTTTCGACACCATCTGCTTATTGACGACGAACACGATGACGTGATCATCGGACTCGATCACGGTGTCGTGGTGCGCGATGAGCACCTGCACGTCACCGGCCGCGCTGGCGCCGTGGTGGCCGTCCGGCGCGCGCTCGTGGCGGCGCACGATGGCGCCGATCGTGGCACCTTTGGGCAGATTGATCTCCTCGATGCGGCGGCCGACCACGCGCGACGACTTGTAATCGCCGTGTGCGATCAATTCGAGCGCTTCGGCGGCGCCGCGCCGCAGGCTGTGCACGGCGACGCAATCGCCGCGCCGCACGCGTGCGAGCAGCGTGCCGATGACGGCCTGCGCCGGCGAAATCGCGATATCGATCTGGCCCGCCTGCAGCAGGTTGACATAAGCAGAGCGGTTGATCAACGCCACCACCTTGCGCGCGCCCATGCGCTTGGCGAGCAGCGCCGACATGATGTTGTTCTCGTCGTCGTTGGTCACCGCGCAATACAAATCCATCTCGCCGACGTTTTCGGATTCGAGCAGTTCCTCATCCGTCACGTCGCCCGCCAGTACCAGCGCGCGGCGCAGTTCCGCGGCGAGGCGCTCGGCGTTCGGTTTGCTGCGCTCGATGACTTTCACCTGGTAATTCGCCTCGAGCGCCAACGCGAGCCGGCGGCCGATGTTGCCGCCGCCGCCGATCATGACGCGCCGGATCGGTTTGTCCATGCGGCGCAGTTCGCGCATCGCGCCGCGGATATTTTCAGTTGCCGCGATGAAGAATACTTCGTCGCCGGCTTCGATCACCGTATGGCCTTCGGGCACGATCGGCGTGTCCTGGCGGAAAATCGCCGCCACGCGCGCTTCGCTGTTGGGCATGCGGCGGCGAATTTCCATCAGCTCGTGCCCGACCATGGGCCCGCCGTGGAATGCGCGGACGGCGACCAGGCTCACCCGGCCGGCCGCGAATTCGAGGACTTGCAGCGCCTCCGGAAATTCGATCAGCTTGACGATGTAGTCGGTGATGATTTGCTCGGGGCAGATCGCGTGGTCGACCGCGAGACAGTCGGGGCTGAAGATCTCCGGATGCGACAGATAATCGCCGGCGCGGATGCGCGCGATGCGCATCGGCGCGTTGAAAAGCTTGGCGGCGAGCTTGCATGCCACGAGATTGGTTTCGTCGCTGCGCGTGACGGCGAAAATCAGATCGGCATCCGCCGCGCCGGCCTCGGCGAGCGTCGCCGGATGTGCGGCATTGCCGGCGACGGTGCGCAGATCAAGCCGGTCCTGCAGGACTTTGAGCCGCGCCGTGTCGGTGTCGACGACGGTGATGTCGTTCGCTTCCGAGCACAGCGCCTCCGCGACGGAACTGCCGACCTGGCCTGCGCCGAGAATGATGATTTTCAATCGAACCGTCCGTGCCAACGTGGCGTGAAGAAGCGCGATTCTAGTCTTGTTTCAAGGGTCGGTAAAACGCCGGAGCGCGCGTGTCGCTGTGGCATAATCTTCGCATGCGGCGCGCGCTTCCCCGGTCCCCGCGCATTTATGCGCCCGCTGCGCTCGCGCCGGGCGCGCTGCTGTCACTTTCGACGACTGCGGCCCACCATCTGGCGCGCGTGCTGCGCGCGGCCGTCGGCGACCGGATCACCGTGTTCAATGACGGCAGCGAATTCCCGGCGGTCATTACGCACCTCGACCGGCACGGGGTGACCGTCAGGCTGGAACGCGGTGAGGCGGTCGATCGCGAGAGCCCTTTGCCCTGCGGGCTGGCCCAGGCGATCTCCAGCGGCGAGCGGATGGACATGACACTGCAAAAAGCGGTCGAACTGGGCGTGCGCCGCGTGCAGCCGCTTTACAGCGAACGCAGCATCGTGCGGCTGGACGCCGAGCGCACGGTTAAACGGGTCGAGCACTGGCGCCAGATCATGATAGCGGCGTGCGAGCAATGCGGCCGTAATGTAGCGCCGGAAGTCGCTGCCCCGCAACCCGTGATCGAATGGCTGGGCGGGTTGCCCGCGCCGCAGGCAGGCGAGCTGCGCATTTTTCTGTCGCCACACGCGGCGCAGCGGCTCGCGCAACTGCCGCGGCCCGCGCAGGTGACTTTGATGGCCGGCCCGGAAGGCGGCTTCAGCGACGTCGAGGCAGGGCTCGCGCGGCAACGCGGATTCCTCGAGATCCGGTTGGGACCGCGCGTGCTGCGCACGGAAACTGCGGCGCTCGCCGCGCTCGCCGCGCTCAATACGTTGTGGGGCGATTTCTGACCCGTGACGCGGCGTCGCGTACGGTCGTCTTAACGACCCGAAGGCGCTTTCCTTGCCGCGCGTTCTCGCATAACATGCACCGACTTTCACGCCTATAGACAGCTCGTTCGATGGCGCTTTCCGCTTCCGCTGATTTCGTCAAATGGTTCCGCTCGGCGGCGCCGTACATACACGCGTTTGGCGGGCGCACGTTCGTCATCGCGTTCGGCGGCGAAGTCGTCGCGGCCCCGCGATTTCTGGCGCTCATACACGACCTGAATCTGCTCGCGAGCCTCGGCGTGCGCCTAGTGCTCGTGCACGGCGCGCGCCCGCAGATCGAGGCGCGCTTAAAGCAGTTGAAGCATCGCACGCGCTACGTGCGCGGGTTGCGCATTACCGACGATGTTGCGTTGTCGTGCGCGAAAGAGGCGTGCGGCCGGATGCGGGTGGAGATCGAGGCTCTGCTGTCGATGGGCCTTGCGAATTCGCCGATGGCAGGCTCCGATATCCGCGTCGCCAGCGGCAATTTCGTCACGGCCAAGCCGATCGGTATCGTCGAGGGCGTCGATCTCGTGCACACCGGCGAAGTGCGCAAAATCGACGTCGCCGGGATCTGCGACCGGCTCGATCACAACGAGCTCGTGTTGTTGTCGCCGCTCGGTTATTCGCCGACCGGCGAAATTTTCAATCTCGCGCTCGAAGACGTCGCGATGTCGGCCGCCGTCGCGCTCGGCGCCGAGAAGCTCATCTTCCTGATGGATACGCCAGGCGTGGTCAGCGGCAAGCGCGCGGAGCTCAAACACGAATTGACGTGCACCCAGGCCGAGAAACTGCTCGCGCGTCCGGGCGTGCTGGCCGGCGACGTCACGCTGTACTTGCCGCGCGCGGTCAGCGCTTGCCGCGCCGGGGTGAAACGCGCGCACCTCTTGTCCCGCCACGCCGACGGTGCGCTCCTGCTCGAACTCTTCACACGCCGCGGTGTTGGCACCATGCTGACGCAGGACCCGCTCGAGAAACTGCGGCCGGCGCGCATCGAAGACATCGGCGGGGTGTTGCGCCTGCTCGAGCCGCTCGAAACCGACGGTACGCTGGTCAAGCGCGGGCGCGATCTGCTCGAAATGGAAATCGAGCGTTTTTTGGTCCTCGAGCACGATCGCGTGATCATCGGCTGCGCCGCGCTCTACCAATACGAAGAGGGAATGGCCGAACTCGCGGGACTGGCGGTGCATCCCGACCACCGGCGGGCCGGCGCCGGCGAACGGCTCCTGCAGGCCATCGAAGCGCGCGCCAAGCAACGCAAGGTCAAGCGGCTCTTCGTGCTCACTACGCGCACGGCGCACTGGTTCATCGAACGCGGGTTTCAGCCCGCCTCGGTGACGGCTTTGCCGCGCCGCAAACTCGGGCTCTACAACTACCAGCGGCGTTCACAGGTGCTGATCAAGCGGCTGTAGGCCGGTGTCGGCGCACGTGGCGGCGCCGTTATAACCGGGCGCGGCTCCCGCGAGCAGCACCGGAAAAGCCGCGGTTACCTGATAAAATCGGCTCGCGTCCGCCGGCCGTCCGCCGGTGCAGTCTGGAGTGTGCCCAATGACAAGAATGGTGAAGTGCGTAAAACTCGGGCGCGAGGCTGAAGGCCTCGATTTCCCGCCGTATCCGGGCGAGCTCGGCAAGAAGCTGTTCGAAAACGTGTCGAAAGAAGCGTGGAAGCAGTGGCTCGAGCACCAGAAAATGCTGGTCAACGAGAACCGGCTTAATCTCGCCGACAAAAAAGCGCGCGATTACCTGGTCCAGCAAATGGACGGGCATTTTTTCGGCGGCGGTGCCGATGCCGCCCAGGGGTATGTGCCTCCCGCCGGAAAATAGTCATTGGAGCTGATCCTCTGGCGGCATGCCGATGCGGAAGACGGTATCCCCGACAGTGAGCGCAAGCTGACGGCAAAGGGCGAGAAACAAGCGGCGCGGATGGCCAAGTGGCTGCGCGCGCGGCTGGCAGACGACGCGGTGGTATTCGCGAGCCCCGCCAGGCGCGCGCAGCAAACAGCCAGTGCGCTTACCCCCGATTTCAAAACGGTGCCCGACCTTGGACTTGCGGCGACTGCCGAGGGCGTATTGCGCGCGGTCGGCTGGCCGGACACGGACGGCACGGTCGTGGTTGTGGGCCATCAACCGACGCTCGGCGAAACGGCCGCATTACTGCTGACCGGGGCGAAGGCGCCGTGGCTCTTCAAAAAAGGCGCAATAGTGTGGGTAGCGCGCCGCGCCGACGCCGCAACCCCCCAGTTGCGCGCGGCGCTGTCGCCCGATTTACTTTAGTTGCGCTTGGCAGCGTCACGCACACGCGTGCTTAACGCGTAAAAATCTAGCGGGTTAGAGTCTGCACGCCTTTATCCCCGCCCAGCAGCAGCACGTCGGCGCCGCGGCGCGCGAACAACCCGCTCGCGACCACCCCGGCAATCTGGTTCAGGGTGCTTTCGAGCTCGAGCGGCTTGAGGATTTGCAGATTGTGCACGTCGAGTATCACGTTGCCGTTGTCGGTGACGAAGCCCGGTCGCAGCGCGGGCTGGCCGCCGAGCTTGACGAGCTCGCGCGCGACGTACGAACGCGCCATCGGGATCACC
>JBKJMN010000113.1:0-14594 GCA_046596405.1 Burkholderiales bacterium | reverse complement strand
GTCGAGCCGGTATAGCAGTGCCGCCTGGCCATGGATGTAAACGTACTTGTACGCGCCGCGGCGGATCATGCGGCACGGTGCACAAACGCCGTCAGCCGTGTACTCGGAGATGACGGCATTAGGCCAATCGTCGACGCGTTCACCAATGAGCATAGGCTGCAAAGAGCGGCCGTCCAGCGCGTCGACCGTCCTGGGCTGCGCGCCGGGCGCCGCGAGATCGAGCAGAGTCGGCATGATGTCGACCAGCGATACGACTTCCGGGCGGCGTTGCGCGGGAAATTTCCCGGGCATGCTCACGATCAGCGGCACGCGTGCCGACCATTCGAAAAAAGTCGATTTGAACCACATGCCGCGCTCGCCCATCATTTCGCCATGGTCGCCGAGAAAAATCACGACCGTATTCGAATCGAGACCGGTGCGCGCAAGCGTCGCGAGTATGTCGCCGACTTTACGGTCGATGTAACTGATCATCCCGTAATATGCATGCCGGGCATTGCGCGCGACGCGGTCGGAGATCTTATAGACAGCGGACTGGCGCGACTGGTTGAGCCACACCGTCTGCATGTCGAGACTCCCGTCGGGCAAAGGCCCGACTGCCGGCATATCGATTTCATCGTCGCGATACCAATCCCAATACTCCTGCGGCGCGGTAAACGGCGCATGCGGATGCGTGAATGACACGGTAAGGAAGAACGGCTGCTGATCCGGCGCGCGCGCAAGGTCGTATATTTTTTGCACGGCGCAGTGCGCGACTTCGTCGTCGTAATCGAGCTGCAGGCTGCGTATGCAGGGCCCCGCGTCCAGGATGGTCCTGAGCGTGGCGCCCGCCGGGCTCGACGGCCCGGCGGCGGACCAGTCGGCGGTCAGCGCGAAGTCCGCGCCGATGATGTCGGTCGTGAGACGCTCCTGGTATCCATGATGCTGATCGGGCCCGATGAAATGCATTTTTCCGCACAGCGTCGTGCTGTATCCCTGCGCCCGCAGATAGTAGGGCAGCGTGACTTGCGAAGCGGGGAACTCCGCTGCGTTGTCGTATGCGCCAATCCGCGTCGCCAGCATGCCGGTCAGCATCGAGAAGCGCGACGGCGCGCACACCGGAAAATTGCAATAGGCCGCGTCGAACACCACGCCCGCGGAAGCCAACGCACTAAGGTTCGGCGTCTTCACCACCTTGTGTCCGTAGACGGGAAGTGCCGGCGCCGCGATCTGATCGGCCATCACCAGCAGGATGTTCGGTTGTCCTTTGCTCATGGCCGCCCGCTGCGCTCAGTCGATTTTCAGGTTGGCGGTTTTCACGAGCTCGCCGTAGCGCTTGTATTCGTCGCGCACGAAGCGCTGGAACTCCGGCGGCGAGCCGACTATCACATCCGCGCCGCGTGCCGCCATTTGCCTGCGCGCTTCCGGGTCGTTCATCACCCTGGTGATCGCTGCGTTCAAATGGTCGACGAGCCGCGCCGGCAGTTTCGCGGGGCCGAATACGCCGAACCAACTGCTGGCCGCATAGCCCGGCACTCCGCTTTCGCCGATGGTGGGTAGTTCAGGTAGCAGCTCCGAGCGCTTCGCGCTGGTGACCGCGAGTGCTCTGAGTCGCCCTGATTTCAACTGCGGCAGCGTGGTCACCGCGGCGTCGAATAACACGTCGATGCGGCCGGCGAGCAATTCCACCATCGCGGGACCGGCGCCTTTGTACGGCACGTGCACCAGTTTGATTTTGGCCATGTGCGCGAAAAGCTCACCCGCCATGTGCGTGGTCGTGCCGCTGCCGGCCGATCCCAGGTTGAGTTGCGTTGGCGAATTGCGGGCGAGCGCCAGGAGTTCGGCGACGGAGCGCGCCTCGACTTTGGTGCTGACATCGAGCACGAAAGGCACGCTCGCGAAGCTGCCGATGGCGACGAAATCGCGTGCCGTGTCGAATGGCAGCGAAGCGGCAAGGTGCGGCGTGATCGCGAACGCGGCCGAACTGCCAACCAGCAGGGTATAGCCGTCGGCAACCGCCCTGGCGACGAGTTCGCTGCCGATCACGCCGCCGGCGCTTGCCCGGTTATCGACGATGACGGATTGGCCGAGGGCGGCGCCGAGCTTGCCCGCGAGCAGGCGTGCGAGGATATCACTGGCGCCGCCGGGTGCGAATCCCACGACGAGCCTGATGGGCTTGACCGGATAATCCTGGGCGGTGGATTGCATCGAACAAATGACAGCCGCCAATACGACAGCGCTACGCAATAATTGCAAGTGCTCCTCCAGCAAAAACGATTTTTCCAGACGCCTGGGCGCAGCCGGCGATTGCCATTATCGCTCAGCGCGCGGCCATCGATGCACCAGCATGCCCTGACTTTCGTCAAGCGCGGACGGTCGCGAGTGCCGATGCCCGGCGCTTGAACAGGGTCTCCCGCCGCAGATAGTCCGCACTTAGAAAGCCGGCATCGACACGCGCAGCGAGTGATTCCTGCGCGAGGCTCTGTTTATCGCTCGACGAAAACTGAAAGAGCCGCTCATAGCTCTCGATCGCGGATGCCAGCAGCAAGCCGCGCAGGTCGGCGCCCGGATCGAGCGTTTCCTGATGTGGCCACGGCAGCAGGAAAGGCTCTGCAAATGCTTCGGTACCCGACGATGGGATCAGGTTGACGAGGCGCCGCGCCGCGTCGATGGCTTCGGCGCGTTGTCCGTAGGCCGCTGCTATGCGCACGAAAGAGGCCGCGCGGCCCGCGGTGAATTCCGTTCTGATCAGCGCGCGCAACTGCAGGTAGGCATGTTCGATTGCCCACACACGCGCGGTCGCGCTATTGGCTTGGTTATGCGCCGCGTAAAACCAGCGCAGTGCCTGAAGATGGTCCGCGGTTGCGCTGCCGCTGCGCGCTTGTTCAGCCTGTTTGCGCCATGCGGCGCTGCAACCCGCAGCGAATGGCCGGTCCAGTAAATAGTCGAGCGCCGGTTCATGGGCGAACTCAGGCGCCTTCGTCGCTGGCGTAGACACCAGGAAGCCGGTTGCAGCGAGTTGCGCGGCGCGCGCCGGCTTGCATGCAAACAAATTGAGCTGATACGGATCGGGCTCTTCCGATTCGTAAAACGGCGCGAGCACGTTGATGCCGGGCACCAGGCGAAAGCAGTCGTAACCGTGGCGGCGCAGGGGCGCGAAAATCTCGTCGTTGAATTTCTTGTCGCTCCAGAATTCGATCATCAGCAACGGCGACTCGCACGCCAGAAATGCGGCGGCGCCTTCGAGAACATTGCATTCTTCACCCTCGACATCGATTTTTATGAAATCGATGTGGTCCATGCGGCGCTCCGTCGCAAGGCTGTCGAGCGCTCGCACGCCGACCGCGGCAGATGCGTCGTCGGGCACCAGCCGCCGCAATTCAGGCGTGATTCCGCTTTGCAGAAAGCCGCTGCCGTCGGCGGCAGACAGCGCGCAGCGGACCAGATCGACGTGCGCGTAACAATTGGCTTCGATGCTGCGGTGGAGATAATCGGCCGCCTCCTCGCCCGGCTCGATTGCCCACACCCGGCCTGCTTCACCGCCGCGTTGCGCCAGCGCCAGCGTGTAAACGCCAAAATTCGCGCCCACATCGATCGCGCGCAGGCCTGGCTGCAGCGCCACGCGCAAAAAACGGATCTCGTCTTCGAACCAGTCAAGCTGCTCCTGCAGCACGTACGAGGAATTGACGAGCAGATCGTCGGGGACGACGATCGTCGCGCCATCCGGCATCTTCAGCGTCAGGTCCGCCGCCATCGCGCTATTCACCCTTGATGCCGGCGGCCTTGATGACTTCTGTCCACTTGGCGGTCTCGGTCACCATCAATTTGCCGAACTCGGCCGAACTCATTTTCCCCGGTGCGCCGCCCTGCTCGTCGAGTTTTTTGACGAAACCAGGCGAGTCGAGCGCATTGTTCGTTTCGGAGTGCACGCGCGCAATCGCCGCTGCCGGCGTCGCGGGCGGCGCAAAAATCCCCCACCAGATATACGTTTCGTAACCGGGCACCGTCTCGCTGATCGTGGGCACGTTGGGCAGGTTCGGATTGCGCTTGGTGCCGCCTATCGCGAGCAGCCGCAGCCGGCCGCTGTTGATGAACGGCATCACGGTGACGAGCGTGCCGAGATAAATCTGCGTCTGACCCGCCATCACGTCGGCAATCGCGGGCCCGCCGCCCTTGAACGGCACGTGCACGATGTTGACGCCGGTCTTCAGCTTGAAAAGCTCGGTATTCATGTGCGGGAACCCGCCGATTCCCGACGACGCGTAGTTGAGCGCGCCCGGTTTGGACTTCGCCAGCGCGATCAGTTCCCTGACCGATTTGACGGGCAGCGAGGGATGGACCGCGAGCGCGCTGTCGCCGAGGCCGATCAGCGCGACCGGCGCGAACGATTTGACGATGTCGACCGGCGCGTCCTGCTTGTCGATCAGGTAGCCGTAGGCGGTCGACGTCAGCATCAGCGTATAGCCATCGGGCGGCGCGGCACTCGCGAGTTGCATGCCGACGATGCCGCCGGCGCCCGCGCGGTTGTCGATGATGACCTGCTGCTTCAGGCGCGCCGTGAGTTCGACCGCCAGCAGGCGCCCGACAATATCGGTGCTACCGCCGGGCGGCCATGGAATGATGATGCGCACCGGTTTCTCGGGCCAGGTCGCGGCGGCGGCAAACGGGGCGATGACGATCGCGGCAGGCAGCAGCGCGAGCATGCCGGCCATACGTAACTGGTGGTTCATCGGCTGCCTCATAAGTTGTGCGGGCGAGCGCTAGTGTAATGCACAAACTGCGCCGCGCCGCAGCCGGCGCGGGCAGGCCATCGGACGCGATATACTCGGCTTTATCATGCAAGTCACTTCGATGCATTTCAAGGCGCGCGTCGGCGCCAAGCTCGCTGACGTGAAGCTGCAGGCCGCCCTCAAAAAGCTGCAGGGCAACTTCGTCAAGGGCCGCGCCGATCGCATGGCGGAGCTCGATAATTTCGAGGCGCTGCGCACGCATGCCGCGGCGATCCGCGACCGCGCGCTGAATAATCTGGACGTCTATCTCGAGGAATTCGAGAAAAACGCGACCGCGCGCGGCGCCGTCGTGCATTGGGCGGAGACCACCGCCGACGTGAACCGCATCGTGTGCGGTCTCGCCGCGAAATACGCCGTCAAGAAAGCGGTCAAATCGAAATCGATGGTCAGCGAGGAGTGCGCGCTGAACGACGCGCTCGAGGCCGCCGGCGTCGAAGTCGTCGAGACCGATCTCGGCGAATATATCCTGCAACTCGCCAAGGAGCCGCCGTCGCACATCATCGCGCCGGTGATTCACAAAGGCCGCGACGAGATATCGGATCTCTTCGCCGACAAGCATCAGCGCCCGCGCAAGACCGACATCGCGGAACTCACGCGCGAAGCGCGCGAAATGCTGCGCCAGCATTTCCTGACCGCGGACATGGGGATTTCGGGCGCGAACTTCATCGTCGCCGAAACCGGTACGACGCTGATCGTGACTAACGAAGGCAACGGCCGCATGACGACGACGCTGCCGCGCGTGCACGTCGCGATCACCGGCATCGAGAAAGTGGTGCCGACGCTCGAAGACGTGACGACGCTGCTGCGCCTGCTGCCGCGCTCGGCGACCGGGCAGACGATTTCTAATTACATTTCGTTCACCACCGGCACTAAAGATGTACAGGACAGCTTCGGCGCGGAGCATTTCCACATCATCCTGCTCGACGCGGGCCGCACGAAGCTGATCGGCACCGACATGCAGGAGATGCTGCGTTGCATCCGCTGCGGCGCGTGCATGAACCACTGTCCGGTGTATCAAAATGTCGGCGGCCACGCCTACGGCTGGGTGTATCCGGGCCCGATGGGCTCGATACTCACGCCGACTTACGTCGGGCTCGAAAACGCGCTCGACCTGCCGCATGCCTCCACGTTCTGCAACCAGTGCGGCGTCGTGTGCCCGGTCAAGATTCCGCTGCCGGACCTGATGCGCAAGCTGCGCGAGAAGCAGGTCGAACGCGGTTTGCGGCCGTGGCGCGAGCGGCTGGGCCTCAACGTCTGGAGCTGGCTCGCGCAGCGGCCGGCGTTATACGCTGCGGCAACGCGCATCGGCGCGCGCGCGCTCAAATGGATGGGCGGCGGCTCGCAGCTGATCCATAATCTGCCGCTCGCGGGCGGCTGGACTGCCGGCCGCGACATGCCCGCGCCGCAAGGCAAAACGTTTCGTGAAATGTACGCTGAACTAAAGCGTTAGGTACAGCAAGAGCATTGGCCACAGAGAACACAGAGGTCACAGAGGACTGCAAGAAAAGAAAAAGCAAAGATTCGAATTGATCTTGTTTTTCTCTGTGACCTCTGTGGCCAGGATTTTTGGTTTTTGTGAGTGACAAAAGTACAAGGGGCTGACAATGAACAAACCGGTTGATTTAAAAACCGTGCCAGCGGTGCCGTTGTGGATAGACGGCAAGCAAAAGCCGGCGTCGAGCACCCGCGCGGGTGACATCACTAACCCGGCGACCGGAAAGATCACGAAGCGCGTGCCTTTCTGCAATGCGGCAGACATCGACTCGGCAGTGACGGCCGCGCAACGCGCGTTTCCGGCGTGGCGTGACACGCCGCCGCTGCGCCGCGCCCGCATCCTCATGCGCTTTCGTGAATTGCTCGATGCCAACAAGGACGAGCTCGCGCGCCTGATTACGGCAGAGCACGGCAAGACGCTCGCCGACGCCGCGGGTTCGGTGCAGCGCGGCGTCGAAGTCGTCGAGTTCGCGATGGGCATCCCGCATCTGGTCAAAGGCGAATACAGCGAGGAAGTCGGCACGGGGGTGGACTGCCATTCGGTGCGCCAGCCGCTCGGCGTGTGCGCAGGGATCACGCCATTCAACTTTCCGGTCATGGTGCCGTTGTGGATGTTCCCGGTCGCGCTCGCCTGCGGCAATACGTTCGTGCTGAAACCCTCGGAGAAAGTGCCGTCGGCGTCGATGCTGATGGCGGAACTCCTGAAGCAGGCGGGCCTGCCCGACGGCGTGTTCAACGTCGTGCATGGCGACAAGGACGCGGTCGACGCGCTGCTCACTCATCCCGGCGTCAAGGCGATTTCGTTCGTCGGCTCGACGCCGATCGCAAAATACATTTACGAAACGGCGGCGAAACACGGTAAGCGCGTGCAGGCGCTGGGTGGCGCGAAGAACCATGCGGTCGTGATGCCGGACGCCGATTTCGAATTCGCGGCCGATGCGCTGATTGGGGCCGCGTACGGTTCGGCAGGCGAGCGCTGCATGGCGATCTCCGCGGTCGTCGCGGTCGGCGCGGCGGCCGACCCGCTGATCGCGAAGCTGAATGACAAGGCCTCGAAATTGCAGATCGGCGCGGGCGACAGCAAGGTCGACGGCAGGGAAATGGACATGGGGCCGCTTGTCTCGCGCGTGCATCGCGACAAGGTCGCGGGCTACGTCGACAAGGGCGTCGCGGAAGGCGCGAAACTCGTGCTCGACGGGCGCACTTACCAGAGCGCGGGCGATGGTTTCTTCCTCGGCGCGTCGCTGTTCGACCACGTGACGCCCGACATGACGATCTACAAGGACGAGATTTTCGGGCCGGTGTTGATCGTCCTGCGCGTGAAGACACTCGATGAAGCGATCGCGATGATCAATGCGAACCAGTACGCGAACGGCACCGCGGTATTCACGCGGTCCGGCGGCGTCGCGCGCAAGTTCGAGCGCGAGATCGAAGTCGGCATGGTCGGCGTCAACGTGCCGATCCCGGTGCCGATCGCGTTCTATTCGTTCGGTGGCTGGCGCAATTCGCTGTTCGGTGACCAGCATGTGCACGGCATGGAGGGTGTCCGCTTCTACACGCGAGCCAAGGTCATCACGACGCGGTGGCCGGATGCGAACGCGCTGCCGGCGGGCTTTAATATGCCCACGCTGGGCTGATCGCCACGCATAGGCATAGGAGAGGCGAGAGGGAAAGGGGAGAGGCGTGAGGCGTGAGGCGAAGAAGGCATAGTGCCCTTGGTTTGATCGCCTAACGCCTCACGCCTCACGCCTCACGCCTCACGCCTCACGCCTAACGCCTAACGCCTAACGCCTAACGCCTAACGAAACCGATGACTGCACGCGAAAATATATTGGCCCGCATCCGCGCTGCGCAAAGCCGCAGCGGGGCGCCGGACCCGCAGGAACGCGCGGCGGTTGCCGCGCACCTCGGCGCGCATCCCGAGGGGCCGCGCCCGCGGCAGGCTGCAGACCCCGTAGCGGGCTTCGAGGCGTGCGCGCACAAATTGTCGACGACGGTGGACCGGGTCGGCACGCTGGCCGAGTTGCCGGCGGCGGTGGCGCGTTATCTCGACCAGAATAATCTGCCCAAAAACGCGGTGTGCTGGCCCGAGTTCGTCGAACTCGAATGGCAAGCGGCGGGCATAGCCATCGAAGCGCGCGCGGCCGAAGGGGGCGACCTCGTCGGAATTACCGGCGCGTTCTGCGCGATCGCGGAAACCGGCACCTTGCTGACATTGTCGGGGCCGCGCACGCCGGCCACGACGAGCCTGCTGCCCGAAACGCATATAGCCGTCGTGCGCGCCGGCCGCATCGTGCGCAGCATGGAAGACGCGTGGAAATTACTGCGCGACGAGAACGGCACCGCGTTTATGCCGCGCGCCGCCAATTTCATTTCCGGACCGTCGCGCACGGCCGACATCGAGCAGACGCTCGTGCTCGGCGCGCACGGGCCGTACCGCGTCCATATCGTGCTGGTCGGATAACGCGCCGCCCGTATTTAAGTCTCGGTTAAGGCTGGCGGCTTAGCATCGGCCGCTAGAGGCAATAGAATCCACACGCGCAACAGTATCCACACGCACACCAGTATCTTCACACGCGCAACCGTATCGAGCGCACCACGATCCAGGATGGGCCCATGCGATTATTGCTCGTCGAAGATGATGCGATGATAGGCGAGAGCGTGCGCGTCGGCCTGCGCCGGGACGGCTTCACGGTCGACTGGGTGCGCGACGGGCGAGCCGCCGAACTGGCGCTCGCGAATGTCGCTGCCGGGGCCGTGTACGACGTGATGCTGCTCGATCTGGGTTTGCCGAGGAAGGACGGCCTCGACGTCCTGAAGACGCTGCGGCGCAACGGCAACCGGATGCCCGTGCTTGTGCTGACTGCGCGCGATTCGGTCGGCGACCGCATTACCGGACTCGACAGCGGCGCCGACGATTATCTCATCAAGCCGTTCGATCTCGACGAATTGGCCGCGCGCATCCGCGCGCTGGCGCGACGGCAGGCGGGCCGGGCCGAATCGCCGATCCAATGCGGCGGGCTCACGCTCAATCCTGCCACGCGCGAGGCGCGCCTTGGCGACCAGCAGCTTGCGCTGTCAGCGCGCGAATTCGCGGTGCTCGAAGCGCTGCTCGAGCGGCCCGGCGCCGTGCTCTCGCGCGAACAGCTCGAAGAAAAACTCTACGGATGGAACGAGGAAGTCGAAAGCAACGCGGTCGAAGTCTACATTCACGGCCTGCGCAAGAAGCTCGGCGCCGATTTCATCAAGAACATCCGCGGGGTCGGCTACATGGTGCCCAGGCAATGATCACGTCAATCCGCCGGCAATTGCTGGTCTGGCTGCTCGCCGGGCTCCTCGTGACGACGGCGGTCGCGGCGTTCGCGGTATACACGCGTGCGCGCAGCGAAGCCGCGGAGCTTTTCGACTACCAGTTGCAGGTGATGGCGGGCGCGTTTCCGCACCGCGGATTTGGCCAGGCGCCACCGGCCGGCGACGAGACCGGCGGCACGGGCGACGTCGTGGTCGTGCAGGTCTGGGACCAGCAAGGCGTGCAGCTCTACTGGTCACGGCCCGGCTCGCCCATTCTGCAGCGCGTGGAGTTCGGCTTTTCGACGGTCGCGACACCGCGCGGCCACTGGCGCGTTTTCAATACGCTGATAGAAGGCAATATCGTGCAGGTTTCGCAGCCGCTGCGTGCGCGCAACGAGCTCGCGGCCGGACTCGCGCTGCGCACGATGCTGCCACTACTGCTGCTGTTGCCGCTGCTGATCGGCCTGATCTGGATCACGGTGAGCCGCGGACTGCGGCCGCTCAACGACGTCGCCGCGGCGCTCGGCCGGCGCACCGAGGACGCACTCGAGCCGCTGCCCGCGGAGCGCGTGCCCGAGGAAGTCCGGCCGCTGGTCGGCGCGTTGAACGCTCTGCTCGCGCGACTCGGCGGCGCCCTCACGGTGCAGAAATCTTTTATCGCGGATGCAGCGCACGAGTTGCGCACGCCGCTGACGGCCGTGAGTCTGCAAATCCAGGTCGCCGAACGCGCGCGCAGCGAAAGCGAGCGCGCGGCCGCGTTCGCGCAACTCAAAGCGGGCGCCGGGCGCGCCGCTCACCTGGTCCAGCAATTGCTGACGCTCGCGCGCAGCGAACCCGGCGCGGCGGAGCGTCCGCTGACCCGGGTCGACCTGACCGGAATCGCGCGGCAGGTCGTGGCGGAACATGCGCCCATCGCCGAAGCCAAAGGCGTCGAGCTCGGATTGTCGGCGGATTCGGCCGTGACTGCCGATGGGGACGCCGAGGCGTTGCGCTCGCTGCTCGTCAACGTGATCGACAACGCGGTGCACTACACGCCGCGCGGCGGCAGTGTCGATGTGACGGCGACGGTCGCCGGCCGCCATCCGTGCTGGATCGTGACCGACACCGGTCCCGGCATTCCGGCGGCGGAACGTGCCCGCGTTTTTGACCGCTTTTATCGGCACGATGTCGGCGGCGCCGCCGGGAGCGGGCTGGGCCTAGCGATCGTGCAACGGGTGGCCCAGCGGCACGGCGCCGCGGTCGAGCTGGGCGACGGCGCCGGCGGGCACGGGCTTACGGTAACCGTGCGGTTCCCGCCGCCCGCTGCCCAGGCGTAGGCGGTCGCGCGCACTTTTTGCGTTTAAGTCTGTCTTAAGGTTGGACCAGTAGGCTACCGGCATAGATTTCCATTGTCGGTGTGCCGACTAACTACTTAGGAGCGACCCATGAAGCAAAAAATGATTTTTCGCAGCCTGATCGTAGCCGGCGTCATTTCCGGTGCGACTTTAGGCGGCTACATTGCCCAGAATACGATGACTCCGTACAACGCCGTGGCGGCGGGAGCCCCGGCCGCTGCGGTCGTCGCTGCAGTCCAGCCCGGCGCGCGCGTGGCGGTTCCCGACTTCACCAGCATCGTCGAAGAGAACGGCGCGGCGGTAGTCAACGTCAGCGTGGTCGGCAAAAGCGAAAAAACCGCGGGAATGGGGATGCCGGAAATGGATCCGAGCAATCCGTTCTATGAATTTTTCAAACAGTTCCGCGGCCAGATGCCGCAAAACCAGACCCCCGTGCAGGGGCTCGGCTCGGGCTTCATCGTGCGCGCCGACGGCATCATCCTGACCAACGCGCACGTCGTGGCGGATGCGACTACGGTGACGGTCAAGCTCACCGACAAGCGCGAATACAAGGCCAAAGTGCTCGGCATCGACAAGCCGAGCGACGTCGCGGTGATCAAGATCGAGGCCACCAACCTGCCGGTGGTCAAGATCGACCGCAACGATGACGTCAAGGTCGGCGAGTGGGTGCTCGCGATCGGTTCGCCGTATGGCTTCGACAACACGGTGACGTCGGGCATCGTGAGCGCGAAAGCGCGCGCCTTGCCGGGCGACACCTACGTGCCGTTCATTCAGACCGACGTCGCCGTCAACCCGGGCAATTCGGGCGGCCCGCTCTTCAATATGAAGGGTGAGGTCATCGGCATCAACTCGCAAATCTACAGCCGCTCCGGGGGTTACCAGGGCCTGTCGTTCGCGGTGCCGATCGACGTCGCGCTCAAAGTGCAGGACCAGTTGCTGCAGAACGGCCGCGTCACGCGCGGGCGGTTGGGCGTCGGCATCCAGGACGTGAACCAGGCGTTGGCCGAATCGTTCGGGTTGAAGAAAACCGCCGGCGCTCTGGTGAGCTCGGTCGAGAAAGACAGCCCGGCCGCCAAGGCGGGCATCGAGCCCGGCGACGTGATCGTGCGTTACAACGGCACGGAAGTGAACACCTCGGCGCAGTTGCCGGTGCTCGTTTCCAACACCAAGCCCGGCGAAGTCGCGAAGGTCGAACTCGTGCGTAAAGGCGATGCAAAAAGCCTCAACGTGACGGTCGGCGAACTCAAGGCCGACAAAGTGGCGGCCGCCGCGGATAGCTCGGCGGAACAGGGCCGGCTCGGCGTAGCGGTGCGTGCGTTAAGCGCGGAAGAACGGCAGCAAGCCGGCATCGCAGGCGGCGTGGTCGTGCAAAATGCGACGGGTGCTGCGGCGACCGCGGGTATCCAGCCCGGCGACGTGATCCTGTCGGTCAACAACGTGCCGGTTAAAAACGTCGAGCAGTTGAAGCAACTCGTCGCCAAAGCCGGCAAGCGCATTGCGCTCCTCGTGCAGCGCGAGGACGCGAAAATGTACGTGCCGGTCGATCTCGGCTAATTAGCATACGCTTCCACGGCAGTAAGCGCAGGGCTCGCTTGATGCGGGCCCTGCGCATGTACGGGTGCGGTTGCCGGGCGCGGCAATGTTAAAATCGCTGCGGTTTTAACGGAGGCCCCCCAATTGCTTACTGCCGGCCGCGTTGCGCCCCGCAAACTAACTGCAGTCGTGCCTGCCCTGTGGCTGGCCTGCTGTGGCGCGCCGGCATGGGCCGCGGACGCGGGCGCCGGCGCCAGCAAACCCGAACTCGTGGGCATTCCGGTCGAATTTCTTCTGTTCGCGGCCACCTTGCTGGGCGTCGCGATATTTCACCATCACACGTTGCGCGTCGCGCTCTGCGGTCTCGCGGCGGTCGTCGGCTTCAAATTTCTGTTTACCGGTTTCAACGCGGGAGCCGGCGTAGCAGGATTCGGCGCCCATTTGGGGCACGAGTGGGTGATCTTGACCAATCTGTTCCTGCTGCTCGTCGGCTTCGCGCTGTTGTCGCGGCATTTCGAAGAAAGCCGGGTGCCGGCGGTACTGCCGAAGTTTCTGCCCGACGACTGGAAGGGTGGTTTCCTGCTGCTCGGCATGATTTTCGTGCTGTCGAGTTTTCTCGACAATATCGCGGCGGCCATCATCGGCGGCACCGTCGCCGCCACCGTTTTCAACCGCAAGGTGCATATCGGCTATCTCGCCGCGATTGTCGCGGCGTCCAATGCCGGCGGCTCGGGCAGCGTCGTCGGCGATACCACGACTACCATGATGTGGATCGACGGCGTGAGTCCGCTGAGCGTGCTCGAAGCTTATGTCGGGGCAGTCGTCGCGCTGTTCATATTCGGGATTCCGGCCGCCGTCCAGCAGCATCGCTACTCGCCGATTAGCAAGGACCCGCCGGCGGGTGTGCGCGTCGACTGGAGCCGCGTCGTGGTCGTCGCGCTGATTCTGCTGGCGGCGATGGCGGTCAACGTGGTGGTGAACACGCGTTACGCGGCCAGCGCAGACCGGTTTCCGTTCATAGGCGCGGCAGTGTGGGCAGTCATCCTGTCAACGGCTGCCTGGCGCAAACCGGACTGGACGGTTGTTCCAGGCGCAGTGCGCGGCAGCATTTTTTTATTGTCGCTCGTGTTGATCGCTTCGTTGATGCCGGTTGAGAAGTTGCCGGCCGCCTCGTGGCAGACTGCGCTCGGGCTGGGGTTCGTGTCGGCGGTGTTCGACAATATCCCGTTGACCGCGCTGGCGCTGAAGCAGGGCGGCTACGACTGGGGATTTCTCGCCTACGCGGTGGGCTTCGGCGGCTCGATGATCTGGTTCGGCTCCTCGGCCGGGGTTGCGCTCGCCAACCTGTTTCCCGAAGCCAGATCGGTCGGCCTGTGGTTGAGGCACGGCTGGCATATCGCCGTGGCTTACGTGATTGGATTTTTTGTGCTGCTCGCAGTGTTGGGGTGGCATCCGGACGAGCCGCACAAGCGCGCTCCCGCCAGCATCGCCGCCACTGCGGTTTTAGCTCAGCCCGTGGCCGACGGCGGGCTGTAGACGACGACCAGTGCGCTGGCTTCGCCGCCCAGGCTGCGTCCGCGGTGCGGCAGACGCGCATCGAAGTAGATGCTGTCGCCGGGTTCCAGAATCAGTTTATTGCCGCCGGCCTGCCATTCGACCTTGCCGCTCAGCACGAACAGGAATTCCTCACCTGCGTGCTCGAAAAAAACGTACTTGTCGATTTCCGACGGAAACGTGAACAGGAAGGGCTCCATTTTCTTGTCGGCCTTGCCATCGGCGAGGCTCACGTAGTCGTAGCCGAACGCGCTCCCGCCGCGCATCACCGGCCGGCGTTCCGCCGCGCGCACCACGCAGAAGCCGTGGTCGTTGACCGGCGGGGCCGCGGCCTGCAGCAATTGCGTGATCTCGGTCTTGAGCGCACCGGCGATGCGCGACAGCGAGCCGATCGGCGGGACTTTTTTCGAGTTCTCGATCTTCGACAGATAGCCCTTGGTGAAGCCCGTCAGGTCCGACAATTGATCGAGGGTCATGCCGAGCCGGGTGCGCAGCTCGCCAATGCGTTCGCCGATGACTTTTTCGACCGGGGCGGTTTTGGGCGCGGTGTCGGGCATGGATTTCGTCAGGCCGCTGCGTGCACGGTCGGCAGGCGCGCTTCGTTCGCGGCAAGGGCGGCCGA
>JBKJMN010000050.1:0-2888 GCA_046596405.1 Burkholderiales bacterium | reverse complement strand
TGCCGCGGCCAGTTCGTCTTCCGGGCTGCCCCCGCCTTGCGGGCTCAGGGAATTCCAGTAAAACGTGTGGTTCCAGGCTTGGGCGGCATTGTTGAAGAGCGTGCCGGAGGATTTGCGTACCACGTCGATGAGATCCATGTCGGCAAACTCGGTGCCCTTGGCGAGTTCGTTCAACTTCTCGACGTAGGTTTTGTGGTGCTTGCCGTAATGATATTCGAGCGTTTCCATCGAAATATGCGGCGCCAGAGCATCCATGGCGTAGGGTAACGGCGTTTGCTGGTGGGACATGCAGGTTCTCCTGAAAAATGTTACGGGTCCGAGGGGCGGGAATTGACTACTGGTTCGATGCGTTGGTCGTGACGGAGTTCAACGCCAGAGCGTCGATTAAAGCGATTTCACAGAATACACACGCTCCTGCGGATTGACCGGTTATCGAACGCTATATTTATTGCTCGCAGCGCGAATAAAAGCTATCGTAAGAGAAATCCTACAAACTCGGAGGATTCAGGCTGATTGCACAAAGCCTGCAACGGGGCAAACAATTCACGTTATTACTTTGTCATAAAAATAACGGTCGTGGAAAAACTCAACTCGGTGCGCAGCGCGTTGGAGAACACCCGGGACGGTCGCGGCGGCGAGAGGCCGGGTCCGCGCGGTCAGGCCCCGGCCGGGAAAGCCGGTACACCGTTGCGGCTGGAGCGCTTACTCGCGCAGGCGCTGATCCGGTCGACGGGCGATCTCCCGATCCGCGTGCAGATAGGCGACGGTCCATTTGTGTCCGGGCACGGCCCTGTCGTGGCGGCGGTCAGGATCCGCGATGTCGCGACGTTTTTCAAATTGCTGCTGTATCCGGATTTGAATTTCGGCGAAGCCTATCTCGACGGCACGCTGGAGGTCGAAGGCAACCTGGTTGCCATGCTCGAAGCGCAGGCACGCACCCGGCTGCGCTCGGGCGGGAAAGGCGTGCTGAGCCGGTTCGCGGCGGCGGCGCTGCACACGACGCGTTCCAACACGCTCGCCGGTTCGCGCGCGAACATCCATCATCACTATGACCTCGGCAACAATTTCTATCGCCTGTGGCTGGACGAAGAAATGGTCTATACGTGCGCGTATTTCGCGCATAAGAACATGACGCTGGAGGCGGCGCAACTCGCCAAACTCGAACATGTCTGCAGAAAGCTGCGCCTGCGACCGGGCGACCGTGTGGTCGACGCGGGCTGCGGGTGGGGCGCCTTCGCATTGCACGCGGCCACCCGTTACGGCGCGCGCGTGCGCGCGTTCAGCATCTCGCGCGAGCAGATCGCATATGCACGCGAACGCGCGCACGCGCTGGGCGTGGAGCACAGTGTCGAATTTATCGAGGACGACTACCGGAACATCTCGGGACGGTTCGACGCCTTCGTCTCGATCGGCATGCTCGAGCACGTCGGCCGCGACCACTATCGCGATTTCGCGCGCGTAATCGATCGCGGTCTTACCGACACCGGCCGCGGGCTGGTCCACAGCATCGGGCAGAACCAACCGCTGCCGTTCAATCCGTGGATAGTAAAACGCATTTTCCCCGGCGCTTGTCCGCCGACCTTGCGCGAGATGGTCGAGATTTTCGAGCCTTTGCGCTGCAGCATTCTCGATGTCGAAAACCTGCGGCCGCACTATGCACTGACGATCGAACACTGGCTGCAGCGTTTCGAGACGCAGCGCGACCACATCGCGACTATGTACGACGAGCCGTTCGTGCGCGCGTGGCGTTTGTACCTGTGCGGCTCAATCGCCGCTTTTCGCGCAGGCACGCTGCAGCTTTTTCAGGTCCTGTTCAACCGCGCCGGCGCGAACAACGCGGCGTGGACCCGCGACCACCTATACAGGGACGCAGATTAACGCGCGCGCCGCACCCTACGAAGAGAAGCTCGCGCACCTGCGGGCCGAACTGGCCGAGCGCGGCGCGCACGGCGTGGGTCTCGCGAAGGCCACGTCGAATCTGTTCAGGAACCGCGCGGCGCGAGCGCAACCCACGGTCGATCTGTCCGGTTTCAACCGGGTTCTCGCCGTAGACCGCGCTGCCGGCGTCGTCGAATGCGAGGCGATGACGACTTACGCCGATCTGGTCGAGGCAACCCTCGCGCAGGGCGTCATGCCGTGCGTGGTCCCGCAATTGAGATCCATCACGATTGGCGGCGCCACCGTCGGCGTGGGCCTGGAATCGTCGTCGTTTCGCTATGGGCTCGTGCACCGGACGATATGCGCGGTCGACGTGCTACTCGCCGACGGCAGCGTCATCACCTGCACGCCCGACAACGAGCATAGCGATCTTTTTTACGGCCTGCCGAACTCCTACGGCACGCTCGGCTATGCGCTCAAGATCACGGCGCGCGTGGTGCCGACCCGACCATACGTCGAGCTGACTCATGTCAGGCACCGCGAGCCGGCAGAATATTTTTCGGACCTTGCGCAGCGATGCCGCGGCGACGCGGATTTTATCGATGGCACGGTGTTCGGCCCCGATGCGCTGTACATCACCAGCGGGCGTTTCGTCGACGCTTGTCCTTACACGAGCGACTACTCGTTCGAGCACATCTACTACCGCTCGATCCGCGACAAGACAATCGACTATCTGACGACGGCAGATTATATCTGGCGCTGGGATACGGATTGGTTCTGGTGCTCGAAGAATTTGTTCGCGCAGAACCCGCTCGTGCGCCGGCTGTTGGGGCGGCGTCGCTTGAATTCGGTCACGTACCAGAAAATCATGCGCTGGAACGAGCGCTGGGGACTGACCCGCGCGCTGTCCGGCATCCGCGGCGCGCCTACCGAGACGGTGATCCAGGACATCGATATCCCGATCGAGCACGCGGCGGAGTTTCTGGCTTTTCTGCTGCGCGAGGTCGGCA
>JBKJMN010000449.1:0-3492 GCA_046596405.1 Burkholderiales bacterium | reverse complement strand
TCGGATGGCCGTTCGCGGCAATCGTGCCCGAACCCGGATACATGCGAAGAACGGTCGTATCAGGAATCACTGTGGAGTACGCGACCGAAATAACACCGTTACCAGCGACAGGCGTGGCGGCAATTGCGGCGATTGCAATACTGGTCACGATGGAACTGGCTGTGAATTCATAGCCATACGAGCCCACCGCGGCGGCGCCAGTCCCGGTGTATGCAATGACGGCCTCGCCAGGCTTCGACGAATAAGTTTCTGAGACGGCCAGCTTTGCCGCTGCCGCCAGGGACAGGCCTTCAGTAACCTTCGCGCGGATCGTGTAGTTCTGGTACTGGGGCAGCGCGACTGCTGCCAGGATGCCGATAATCGCCACGACGATCATCAATTCGATCAGAGTAAAACCGCGTTGGATTCGTTTCATTATGATTTCCTCACATAGAGAACTACGTTTTTGGGATTGCCCTACGCAAAGTCCGCAAGTTTTATGCCACGTAGCGGGGATGCAGTGAGAATGTCGTCATTATGCCGAATTCAATCTCGACTCTCGGTGCAAAATGAAATAACTCGGCGGGTTAAAGGTTCAGCGCGAACACGCTGTGCGAAACGTCAAAAAACTCCACGGCGAAAATAAGTATCGATGCGGAGCAGAAGTCATCACTACCGAGTCGTCGATGTGACGCAAATATGCACCGATGTGACGGTAAAGTGACCAAAGGATTTACTCTGTAAGTTTCACGTAAGCCAGCTTTAAGGCGAACCTTAATTCGCCGGCTGATCTCAGCGTCCATTTTCGCAATCAAGGCGGTCGCCTGTTCTCCTGATAGATGCGGCCAGCGATACTCCCGGCCGTATTTGTTGAAAGCTGCGGCATGTAATAGGCGCGCGCGACGACCGGCTAAGGCGCCATATTGCCAAAACGTAACCCTGCGGACAGAGTTGTGAAAATATGTAAATTTGCTTGGAACTAAAACTGGCAGGCGTATTGTCAGACAGGTAGGTGATGGATACTCCTCACCGCCGGCGACAAGGACTCTGAACATGGATACCAGGAATTTGCTTGCGGTGCTTGCCGCCAGTATCGGACTCGCCGGAGCGATACCGGCACAGGCAGGCCTTTTCTCAGCTACGGGCGCCGTCATTGCGGTAGCGGCTGACGATGTCTATGTAGGAGAGGCGGAAGGCCATCTCGACGGCTCAGGCACAGTTTCCATACGCTCGCAAAAGAACCCCGCGGTCAAATGTTTCGGTGAATTCACTTCCACCGCGGAAAAGGGCGGGACGGGACAGTTGAAGTGCAGCGACAATACCGCCGCGCCCTTTCATTTCAAGCGTTTGAGCGTTTACCGCGGCTATGGCGTCGCGAGCTTCAGTTGGGGCGACATGAGTTTTACCTACGGGATCAAGCCTGAAGACGCGGCGCCTTATCTGAAGCTGCCGCAAAACAAGAAGCTCGCGCGCAACGGCACTGAAATTGCGCTGGTCGAACGCTAGGCCACACCCTCAAGTCCTCAAGTCAGGTCGTCGCGGGCGAATGCAATAGCGGCAACTCGCGCGTAAATACGCGCCGCCCGCGCTTGTAGCCCATCAGCGGTGCCGCCACCGTCGCTATGACTTCGGCCGGCGTCTGCGCATTCCACACGACCAGGTCGGCGGGGTTACCGACTTTTATTCCGTAGTTCTCGCGGCCCATGATGCGCGCGGGCCGTTCGGAAATCATGGCAAAGCAATCGGCGAGGTCTTGCGCGGTACCGCGCTGCACGACATTCGCGTACAGGTTCGCGATGCGCACGAGCGAGCAGTCGCCATACGGCGTAAACGGATTCAGCACATTGTTGGTCGAGATCGCGCAGTTGGCGCCTTGGGCGATGAGCGCGTTGGCGTCCGCGATGCCGCGAATCACGCTGTGCTCGAGATGGCGCCCGCTCGTGAAGAGGTCCGTCGTCGGCAGCACCGCGACGGCGACGCCCGATTTCGCAAGCCGCTGCCCGAGCGCGTCGAGCTCTTTCGCCGGCAGGCACGAATATTTGTTGCCGTGGCCGATCGCGACGCGCCCGCCCCAGTCCATTTCGTCCGCGAGGTCGCACACTTGATGGATGTCCATGTCGTGCGTCGTGTAGCCGCCGTCGAGGTGGATGTCGACGTCGACGTCAAATTCTTTGCCGAGCGCGAAGATGCGCCGGATCTGCGCGGGCCCATCGGTGTCGTAACGCGGCGCGCCACCGACGGCGTGCGCGCCACGCTTCAATGCCTCGCGCACGATGGCCTCGGCGCCCGGCACGTTGGTCCAGCCTTCCTGCAGGAACACGCACAATTGCAGATCGATACCCCACGCATAATCTTTCGCGAGGCGTTGAATTGCGTCGAAACCGCGCAGGCCGACATTCGGGTCCACCTCGATGTGAGTGCGCATGTGGCCGACGCCGTTCAGCAGGCATTGCTCGAGCGTCGCCCGTGCGCGCGCGTAAACGTCCTCGACCGTGAAGGTGTGCTTTACTGCGGCGGTGCGCGCCATGTAGTCGGTCGCGCGCCGGTCGGCGAGCGGGGCGACGCGGTCCAGGATGCGCGATTTGTCGAGATGAAAATGGCATTCCACGAGCGCCGGCGACACGAGTCGACCGCCGGCATCCACGCTTTCGCCACCGGCCGCGAGGTGCGGCGAGACGGTCACGATGCGTCCATCGGCCACCGCGATATCGACGGTCGCGCCATCGCCATTGGCGAGGCGCGCGTTGCGCACAACAAGATCAAAAGCCACTTTCACACTCCTTGGTATCGTTTATCCGCCAGTTTACGTCAGCCGCACCCTTTCGGAGCCACGCCGCCCGTTTCGGGGCGACTCTGGCACGGGCGGGGGCGATGCGATATGGTAACGGCTTAAGTTGCGTCGCAACTGAAATCATCGCCAGAGGAGTAGTCCATGAGTGACAGGTTCGCACACGCAATCGCGATCGCCATCGGACTCGCACTGGCACTCGTTGCGACGGGCGCCGCAGCGCAGAATTATCCGGCCAAGACCGTCCGCATTATCGTCCCGTTTCCACCGGTCGGCGCGGCGGACCTGCTCTCGCGCACGCTCGCCCAGAAGCTTACCGAAGCGTGGGGTCATACGGTCATCGTGGACAACCGGCCCGGCGTCGGCGGCAACTTCGGGGTCGAGATGGCCGCCAAGTCCGCCCCCGACGGTTATACCGCCGTGATGGCCGCGGTGACGACCAACGCGATCGGCATGGCAACCTACACCAAGCTCGGCTACGATCTCGAGCGGGATCTGGCGCCCGTCGTGCTCGCCGGCAACGTGCCGCATATCCTGGTCATTCATCCGTCGCTGCCCGCGAAAAACGTCAAGGAAGTCGTCGCGCTCGGCAAGTCGCGCCCGGGCGAGCTCGCGTTCGCCTCGCAGGGGCAGGGCACGCTTTCTCATCTCGAGCAGGAAATGTTGAAGCAGATGGGCGGCTTTACGGCGCTGCACGTGCCGTATAAAGGCAGCGCGCCGGGCCT
>JBKJMN010000425.1:0-8188 GCA_046596405.1 Burkholderiales bacterium | reverse complement strand
GAGTCAAACAGGAAAGCCGACAGGGTTTCGCCTTTTGCCAGTACGGACTCCGCCTCGCGACGCAGCTTGGGGGTCACGCGCAGGGGCGGCAGTGTCTTGGTTTTCATAAAATAACCTCTGCATTACAAGTGCGATACAGTATATCAGAGAACACCGCTACGCCACAGGCTGGCTTTACCCCTTTCCGTCATGCGTCGCGATCGCGATGACCGCCGGCTTGCCGGTCCGATTGCTCCACGCGTGGTTGGTGCCGCGCTGGACGATGAAATCGCCTTTTTTGACGGTGACTTCCTGCGTGTCGAGCACGAGCACGAGCTCTCCTTCGAGCACGATGCCGAATTCGAGCGTGCGGGTTTTCTGCATATACGGATGCGGCGCCTGCGGCGAATATGTCGATGCATTCGGCGAGGCCATGCTTTTGAAGAAAGCCGCGACTTCGCCCGCGCCAACCCTGCCTTGCCACGCGGCATCCGGCGGGAAGGTGACGACATTCAGCACAGAGCCGTTCGCCGGCGGTTCGATCGAGTGCGGCAGATGCAGAGTCTCGAGCACGATTTTCGCGGGCGTGCCGTCGGTGACCCACATGCGCTGCGAGGCGTACCCGGGGCGGGCCGGATCGATGCGCACGTCGGGGGACGGGCTGTCGCTGACGAGACACGACTTGCCGGGCTCGCGGTCCGTGCAGACGATGCGCCGCGCCGGTTTTACGCCCGGCGGCAGTTTGACGTTATCGCCGCGCATTATTTTATCGTTGCCCTGCGCGAGGCCGACCGGCCCGTCGACAAAATCCGCGGCGATCATGTCGTAGACGACGCGGCCGCCTTCGGGGCCGTAGCTTTTCCACTGGTGCCACGCGCCAACGTCGATCACGATGTCGCCGGGCGACCATTTGACTTCGCCGTCGTCGAGCACCAGCGTGCGTTCGCCGTCGAGCAGGATCGCGTAGTCGACGGTCGCGGTCTTGTGCATCCCGCCTGAATGCGACGTCGTGCCGCCGCGGTCCCAGCGCCGGCCGAGCGGATGCTCTTTGATCGGGTGCGGCGGGACGAGGTGCGGATCGGTCGCGGCGTCGTAGCCGGGTTCGCGGCCGACGCCCTGCACCACGCGCAGATGCCCGCCTTGGGGCGGGCCCGGGAAATCGTAAGTTAAATTGCCGTCATCGTGCGTGCCGGAAAGCGGCGCAGGGCTCTCGTTCCAGATCCAGAAGTCGATGTGCCCGCGGCCCGCGCCCATCGAGACTTCATGCATGCCCGGCGCGGGGCCGTCCCACGTGACTTTCGATTGGCCGTTTTCGTCGTGGCCGGTGACTACGCGCCGTATCGGCGTCAGACTTTTTTGTGCCATCTTGTTCTTCTCCGTAGATGCTGCTGGTGCGGCGCCGGCTGGCTAGAGCTCGTTTTTAAGTTAATCCGTTTGCGCGGCGGGGTCGTTGTGCGGCGTCAGCGCCCGGCCGATCATAGTTCACGCGGCGTCGGCAGGTGCAGTCATCGACGCAGACTTCAGGGCAAAGCGGTATTGTGTACTATAGACTGCCGTCGACCAACCGCGGAAGCGCGGCTACGGCCGGCGTTTTATCCACGGTGGTTTGCGGCCGGGCGGGCGGCCCCGATCGGGGCGGGGAAAGAGTCAGGGCGCCCGCAGTGTCCGCGCCGCTCCCCGATCGTTGGCAACGATGCGCGAATGCGGCCTCGTCTCCATGTGGCTCGTCAATTGATCGTAGCAGAAGCGGGGCTCGGACGGGGGCGTGGGCTCGAGCGGCGGGGCCCCGGCTGCGGTCTGCCGGAGCGCGTCGCGGCCAACGTACTTAAGGCACGTAAGCGACAGATAAGCGCCGTACAGCAAGCCGATGATACAAACGACTTGTCCCAGGGAAAATAAGAAATCCATGTTCGCCTCTGCCGGTATCCGCGTGTAATGCAGATTACCGGCGCGTGCGCGACTAAGGTATTCTCCCGATGGGCTACGCCGTACGAACTATGGTCGCGCGGATCACTCCGCTTTCATGCCACGTTCCTTGAATACGACGCGCCACTTCTGGACTTCTTTTTTGAGATGCGCGCCCGCTTCGTCGGGCGTGTTGGCGATGATCTCCACGCCGCGGTCGCGCCAGCGCTGAACGGCGTCGGGTGTGCGCAGGGTCGCGCGCACCTTGTCGCTTATCTGCGCGATGACCGCGCGCGGCGTTGCCGCCGGCGCCGCGAATACGTGCCACGTCGTAAATTCGTAGCCGGGCAAACCCGATTCGGCGAGCGTCGGAATTTGCGGCGCGACCGGGGAGCGTTTGAGACTGGTGACCCCGAGCGCGCGCAGCCGCTTCGCTTCCACCAGCGGCAGCGCATCGGCGACCGTGTTGGAGAAAAAAATCGGCGTCTCGCCGCTCATCGCCGCCGTCGTCGCGGCGCCACCCCCCTTGTAGTGCACCGCGAATAGATTGATCTTGCCCAGATAGTTCAGGAGCTCCGCGGCGATATGCGGATTGGTCGCCGCGCCGGCGGTGCCGTAGCTCAGCGCGCCCGGCTTGCTTTTCGCGAGCGCGATCAGCTCGCGCACGTTCTGCACCGGCAGCGACGGATGCACGACGAGCAGCGCATCAACGGACGAAACGATGGAAATCGGCGCGAAATCGGTCAGCGGGTCGAACGGCATCGTACTGTAGACGAACTGATTGGTTACGAACGGCAGCGTATTCAGCACCAGTGCGTGGCCATCGGGCGGCGCGTTCTTCGCAAGCTCGGTGCCGATATTCCCCGACGCGCCGGCGCGATTATCCACGACCACCTGCTGGGCCCACCCCTTGGACAAATCGGCGGCAAGCAGGCGCGCCACGAGATCGACGCTGCCGCCGGGCGGGAAGGGCGTGATGATGCGCACGGGCTTGGCGGGAAAATCGGCCGCGAACGCGGCGCCCCAGAGCAGCAGCGCAGCCGCGATGGTCGGAATGAGCAGGACTGAACGTGTCATGGCGAAAAAGGGATGGCGGAGGAGGGGGCTAGCATTCACCCAACCCGGCAGCTCGTCAAGCGGTCCTGCCGCCCGCAATCGGATTATGATGCGGCTGACGGCCCCATCGAAGCGCCGCGATGCTTTTTAATCTGGAGAGGATTTCATGGTCAAGTCCGGAAGAACAATCCTTGCGCTGCTGCTCGCGCTCGGTGCAATGCCGCTCGGTGTAATCCAGGTTGCCGCGCAAAATTTTCCGACCAAGCCGATACGCATGATCGTGCCGTTCGCGCCGGGCGGGACCGGCGAATTCCTGTCGCGCAGCATTACGCCGCGCATGGGCGAATTGCTCGGCCAGCAGTTCATCGTCGATTTTCGCGGTGGCGCCGGCACGACGCTCGCGGCCGGGCTGGTGGCAACGGCGCCCGCGGACGGTTACACGGTGTTGATTCAAACCATTACCACGCAGGCAATCAATCACAGCCTGTATTCGAAGCTCGCCTACGACACGCGCAGGGATTTCGTGTCGACCGGATTGATTGCGGTCATCCCGGTGGTGCTGGCGGCGCACCCGTCATTGCCGGCGCGCAATGCCAGAGAGCTGGTGGCGCTGTCGCACGCGCGCGCCGGCAAAATCGATTTCGCGAGTCCCGGCATCGGTACTGCCTCGCACTTCGGCGTCGAATTGTTCAAGCTCGTGTCAAAGGCCGATCTCACGCATATTCCCTACAAAGGCGCGGGGCCTGCGATCGTCGACGCGATGGCGGGATTCGTGCCGCTGGTGACCGATAACATTACGTCGCTCAAGCCCCATATCGATTCCGGCCGGCTGCGCGGCATCGCGATCGGCAGCGCGCAGCGTTCCGAGGCCGCGCCGCAGCTCGCGACGTTCGCCGAATCCGGTTTTCCGGGGTTCGAGGCGAGTTCGTGGTGGGGAATCCTGGTGCCTGAGCGAACGCCGCCCGCGATCGTCGCGCGGCTCAATAGCGAGCTCAACAAAGCGCTCGACGACGGCGCGGTGCGCACGCGCCTGCTCAGTCACGGCGCCACGATAAAATCAAGCACGCCTGCGCAGGGCAACGAATTGATGATGTCGGAAATCGACAAATGGGCGAAGGTCGTCAAGGCAACGGGCGCCCGCGTCGATTAAGCCTGGCGGGCGGCGTACCTGCCGCAGGGCGCAATGGATTACCCGCCACGCCCTGCGCAAGACTGCATAAGATGGCGGCAGCGTGCCGCCATCGGCTAATACTGCCGGTTATCGACGATGCTGCCGATCGCGGCGCCGATGATCGCGCCGAGCCCCAGGTTCTGGTTCTGGGCGGGCTGCACGTAATACGGCTGTTCGACGATCACCTGGCGTTGCACGTAATATGGGCGCTCGACGATTACCGGGCGGTGCGCGTAATAGGGGCGCTCGACGATGACCGGGCGGTGCGCGTGACCACGGTACTCGTAATGGTCGCGGTAAGCGTGACGGTCGAAATCGCGCGAACGCTCGAAGTGACGGCCGTGCTCGTAGCCGCGCTCGTAGCGATAAGCGTCGGCGAAAACGGGGGACGCGCTGACTATCGCGGCGCCGGCCAGCAAGCTGAATATTACTTTTTTCGTGTTTTTCATGGCTTTCTCCAGTTCGAGATGTGGGGAACCACGTCCCTACGCGAAGCCATTGTTATCCGGACCCGGATTACTGTGTGCAAGCATTTGTGAGGAAGTGTATCAGCCGGGAAACCCCTGAAAGTCAGCGTGTTTGCGGTTCAGGCGTAGGCGATGGCGTCAATCGAGCTTTTTCGCCAGCCCGAGTTCTTTCAGCACGTCGCGCAACTCGTTATGCATCGCGTCCAGGTATTTGAGCGTGTCGCGGTTATTGCGAAAATCACTTTCCCATTGGTTGGCGACGAGATTTTCTTTCCACAGGGGATCGCGCGATATGCGTTCGAGCGCATTGTCCCAAAACGCAATCTGCTCGGCCGTCAGGCCCTTTGGCGCCCAGATACCGCGCCAGGTGTTAAAAGTTCCGGTAATGCCCTGCTCTTTCCAGGTAGGCACGGCGGCGACCGGGCCACTCAGACGCTGCTCGGACGTGACCGCGATGACACGCACCTTGCCGGCTTCGAGTTGCTTCGAGATCTGGCCGATGCTGCCGATGTGCAGGTCGATATGGCCCCCCAGCAAAGCCGTTAGCGAATCGCCTGAAGATTGAAACACCGGTGTCTTCAGGCGGCGAGTGTCGACGCCGGCGGAGCGCGCGGCCAGTACGTACGCGATATGGTTGTTGCCGCCGAGCGCCGTGATGCCGGCGGCCAGCGATGACGGGTCCTTCTTCAGGCGCTCGAGCAAATCCTTGCCGGAGGTAATCGGCGAATCAGCGCGCACCGCGAAACCGATGAAGTCGCCTATCATCGTCACGAGCGGTGTGAAGTCGCGATAACGTTGCGCCTGCGTGCCGGTGATGTAATTCAATTGCTGCGTGATAGAGACGACAGCGAGCACGTGCGGATCGTTGGCTTTCTGCGAGAGGTAGCTCAATGTAGCGCTGCCGCCGCCCGCAGGCTTGTTCAGTACGGCCGCCGCGGTGGGGATGAGTTGCCGGTCCTGCAGCAGCTTCTGCATGATCCGAGCCACCGCGTCGTTGTTGCCGCCGGGCGAATTCGGCACCACGATCTCAATCTGGTTCGCTGGTTTCCAGTCGGCGGCCAACGGTGATGTGATCGACGCCGCCGCCGCCAGTGCGCCGGCGACGAACCAGCCGGCACGCGCGTTTAATGCGCGTGCGCCGTGGATAGCTGAATTGCGGTAATGCATGGGTTGCCTCCTGCGGTTGAACACTGTCCGCCTGTCCCACCTTCCGCTTTAAGCGGTCAGTCGGGGCGGAAATGTTTTTAACGCGCTTTTTTCCATCATCGCGCGATGCGCTATCATAGAGACAAATCCGATCGACAGCCATCGCGCAGGTCGTGCCGCGCATGGAGGAGCAATGACCCCGACCGCCAGCCCGTTAAAAGCCGCCCGCCTGCAGGTCGACGCGCTGCCCTATGTGCTCAGTGCGCTCGGTGCGTGCGTGACGGGTGTTGATCTGCGCAAGCTCGATGCCGCGACGTTCGCAGCGGTGCACGAAGCCTGGCTCGAAAATCTCGTTATCGTGATCCGCGGCCAGCAGATCACTGACGACGACCTGACCGCGTTCAGTGCGCGCTTCGGGGCGCTCGATGAAGTGCCCATCGTCAGCAAAGGGCAGGCGCCGCGCTATAACAAGCACGTGTCCGTGATCTCCAACATCGTCGAGAACGGCGTGCCCATTGGCGGGCTCGGCGACGACGAGGTGCTGTGGCATTCCGATACGTCGTATCGCGACTTCCCGCCTTCGGCGAGCGTACTGCGCGCGCTCGAAATCCCGCCGGCCGGTGGCGACACCGGGTTTTCCAATATGTATCTCGCGCTCGAGACGCTGCCGCCGCTATTGCGCGAGCGCATCGACGCGTTGAGCGTCAAGCAGGACATCACGTACACCGCCGGCGGCCAGTTGCGCGACGGCTTCGCGCCCGTTACCGACGTGCGCGCGTGCCCCGGCGCCACCCATCCGCTGGTGCGCACGCATCCGGACACGCGACGCAATGCGCTTTACCTGGGCCGGCGGCGCAATGCATACATACCCGGCTTCGAAGTGGCGGAATCGGAAGCGTTGCTCGATACGCTGTGGAAACACGCGACGCAGGATTTTCTGGCCTGGCATCACCAGTGGCGCGCCGGCGATGTCGTGGTGTGGGACAACCGCTGCGTGATGCATCACCGCGATCCGTTCGATGCGGGCATGCGGCGCATCATGCATCGCGCACAGGCGCGCGACGCCGCGCGTCCCATGCGCGACCGCACGGTCGATCCCGCACCGCATCCGCGCGGGCAGCGCTATCTCGCGGCGCAGTTGGCAAGATAAAACGATGGTTGGCCGCAGATAAACGCAGATACACGCAGATGTAAATCCAAAATCGCAACCATGACTCGATGTTGCTGTTTGTTTTTATCTGCGTTCATCGGCGTTTATCTGCGGCTGCAAACGCTTTTTTAAAATGGTGTAATCGATGGGAATTTCAATACGTAAACTGACGCCGGTCTTTGGCGCCGAGATCACCGGCGTGGATTTGACGCGCCTCGATGACGCGACATTCGCGCACATCGAAGACGCGTTCGAGACCTATTCGGTGCTCGTGTTCCCGGGTCAGAAACTCGACGACGACGCGCAGATCGCGTTCAGCCGCCGTTTCGGCGATCTCGAGAAGACGCAGGGTCACATCGCCAATAACTTTCAAGTGAAGCACGTATCTGAGATCACCAACCTCGATCCCGACGGCAAGCTGATGGCGGCCGACGACCCCCGCGTGCTGTACCGGCTCGGCCAGCGCAACTGGCATTCGGACAGTTCCTTCAAGCGGGTGCCTGCGAAGGCATCGCTCCTGCACGCGCGCAAACTGCCGCCCGATGGCGGCGACACCCAGTTCGCCAGCCTGCGCGCTGCGTACGACGCGCTGCCGGATGCGCGCAAGCGCGAACTTGAAGACAAGGTTGCCATTCACCACTACGCGTATTCGCGCCGCCAGGGCGGTTATGCGTTGACCAATGAGGAAGAGGACAAGCGCTTCCCGCCGGTGCCGCAGGCGATCATCCGCACCAACCCGGTGAACGGGCGCAAGGCGCTGTACGTGGGCTCGCACGCGTCGCATATCCGCGGCATGCCGGAGGAGCAGGGCAATGCCTTGCTCAAAGAACTGCTCGATTTTGCGACGCAGGAACAATTCACTTACCTGCATCACTGGCAAGTCGGCGACCTGGTGATGTACGACAACCGCGCCGCGCTCCACCGTGCACGGCCATACCAGATCACGGCGCATCCGCGCATCCTGCATCGCACGACGGTCATGGGCGAAGGCCCGACCGTCGCAGTATGAATTATTTCGCGCGGCGCGTCGGATTTCGACACCGTGCAATAGTACACAGTAAGGCTGTCGCCTTCACTCTTGTTCCGCGCCGGTGTTCGGTGACGGTAGCACTCAAGAGTCTGGACGCGCACCAATCTTGCCCGGCGTTGACAGATATGCATAACGTGCATATATTGTCGGGGTGTCCGCCGAATTCGATCCGAACAAAGACGTTGCAAACACAAGGAAGCACGGCGTATCGCTTTCCGATGTTGATGGAGTGCTGAACGACCCACTCGCGCTTACTGTCGAGGACGGCACCGCCGAAGGAGGGC
>JBKJMN010000383.1:0-4759 GCA_046596405.1 Burkholderiales bacterium | reverse complement strand
AACAGGGCGCAAGGATAGCCGTTTTCCCCTGTAGCGTCCAACCCGCGGGCCCCGCCCGGATTACGGTGCGCGACGTTTTGCCGTTATAATGAGGGCCTTCCCAACGCATTGCCGCAGGAATAGTCATGAGCGAAGTTCATATCGAGGAGCATTCCTCGCCGATCAAGACGCCGAAACAGTTGATCATAGTGGTGCTGCTGTCGTTTCTGGTGCCCATCATCCTGATCGTCATGCTGTCGCAGCTGATAACGACCGGTATTCACACCGGCAAAGACAGCCAAGCCGCATCGAGTGACGCGGTCGCCATGCGCATCAAGCCCGTCGGCCAGGTCGAAGTAACCGATCCGAACGCGCCCAAAGTCGAGAAAGCCGGCAAGGAAGTCGTCGATGGCGTGTGCAGCGCGTGCCATGCGACGGGCGCGCTCAATGCGCCCAAGATCGGCGACAAAGCGGCATGGGGCGCGCCCCTCAAAGAGGGTCTCGACCGCCTGACGCAGAATGCAATCAAGGGCATTCGCCAGATGCCGCCGCGCGGCGGCAATCCCGACCTGACCGACCTCGAGATGGCGCGCGCGGTCGCGTACATGGCCAACCAGTCGGGGGGAAGTTTCAAGGAGCCCGTCGCTAAAGCCGCGCCGGCCGCCGCTGCCGCCAAGGGCAAAGCCAAATAACGCCGCTGCCGGTGACTGGCATACAAGGCGCAGACGGGTCTGCGCCTTTTTCATCTGCGCGCGGATGCCGCATCGATTAGCCACGAGGTCGTGATGAAGATGATGCGGTTTGGATTAATGGTGCTGGCGTGGGCGGTGCTGCCCGCATTGGCGCAAACTGCGGCGCCCGGCTATCCGGTCAAGTTCGTGCGCTTCATCGTGCCGTACGCACCGGGCGGCAGTTCCGACGTTCTCGCGCGGACACTCGGGCAAAAACTCGGCGCGGCACTCGGTCAGACTTTCGTCATCGACAACCGGCCGGGCGCCGGCAGCATGGTCGGCACCGATCTGGCGGCGAAAGCGCCGGCCGACGGCTACACGATCATTCTGTCCGACATGCCGCACACGATCAATCCGGCCATCTACCCCAAGGTGCCGTACGATCCGGTCAGGGATTTCGCACCGATCACGACAGTCGGCGTGTCGCCGATGTTTTTGTTCGTGAATCCCGTCGTCAAAGCGCAGAATGTCCGGGAATTTATCGCGCTCGCGAAAGCACAGCCGGGCAAGCTGTCGATCGCCTCCGGCGGCACCGGCGCCACCACGCATCTGATGGCCGAGCTCTTGCAAAGTCACGCCGGCATCAAGCTGACGCATGTGCCGTACAAAGGCGCGGGTCCCGCGCTGACCGACGTCGTCGCCGGCCAAATCCCGGCGACGTTTACCTCGATGGCGACCGCGGCGCCGTTTGCGCAATCGGGGCGTCTGCGCATCCTCGGTGTCACCAGTGCGCAGCGTCTCGCCGCATTTCCCGACGTTGCCACGTTCGAAGAAAGCGGCGTTGCGGGGATGATCGTCGAGCATTGGTGGGGCATCATGGCGCCGGCCGGCGTGCCCAAAACGATAGTCGACAAGCTGCACGGCGCGATCGTTAACGCCGTGAATTCGCCCGACGTGCGCGAACGCTTCAGCGTGCTCGCGGTAGAGCCGCGCACCATGCGGCCGCAGGAATTCCGCGCGCTCATAGAAACCGATGTCAGGCGCTGGGCGAAAGTGGTCGCCGATGCCGGCATCAAGCTCGAATAAGCCGCGGCGTCCGGCCATGACCGACTCGGTGCTGTCCGCGGCATGGGCCGCGCTCGCGGCGGACGGCGCACTGCAGCGCGACTTTGCGGCGCTGTGCGATTTCGGCGGCCGGCGCGCGGGCACCGAATCCGAACAGGCGGCGCTTAAATTTGCGCTCGCGCGTCTCGGTGCAATCGATCCGGCGGCGACCAGCGAGCCAGTCGCGTATGCGGGATGGCGGTGCTCCGCCGCGACACTCGCTCTGGCTGATGGCACGCCACTCGCGTGCAATGCACTGCTCGGTTCGGCAGCCACGCCGGCGGCGGGCCTCTCGTTAGAAGTCATCGACCTGGGTCGCGGCGCACCGGAAGACTTCGCGCAACATACCGCCGCAATCGCCGGTCGCTGCGTGCTCGTGCGCCACGAATATCCATTCTCCGCGACCCACGTGCATCGCCGCCGCAAGTACGGCTGGGCGATGGAGCGCGGTGCCGCAGCATTCATCATCGCCAACCCGCAATCCGGTGGCGGACCGCTGTCCGGCTCCTCGGGCCGCGGCGGCGCCGCCGGCATACCGGCGGTGGCGACCGATTTCACCTCCGCCGCACGACTTGCTGCGCTTAGCGGCACTGGCGCGCGCGTGCAACTGCATGTCGCGGGCGAAGATTACGCGGCGCAAACCGGCGTGTTGATACTCGATCTGCCCGGCCAGACGAACGGGCGCGTGGCGCTCACCGCGCACGTCGACGGCCACGACCTCGCCGAAAGCGCGATGGACAATGCCACCGGCGTCGCGGTCGTGCTCGCCGTCGCGCGCGCTTTCGCGCCGCTCGTCGCCAACTGCCGCCGCGGCGTCACCATCTGCCTGTTCAGCGCCGAGGAATGGGCGCTCGCCGGCTCGCGCGAGTACCTCGATCGCATGCCGGCGGCGCAGCGCGCGGCGATCGCCCTCAACATCAATCTCGATACGGTGGGCGGCGACACGCAGTTGACCGCGCTCACCAGCGAATACCCGCGCCTCGAAACTTTTGTGCGCGATGCCGCGGCGGCGGCCGGCCTCGCGGTGGGCACGTACGCGCCGCTGATGGGCAACTCCGATCACTATAATTTTGCGCGCCATGGCATACCGGCATTACGCCTCGTCGCGGGTTTCGACCATCCGGATTGCAACATCCGGCACATCCTGACGCCTGGCGACACGCGCGATAAAGTCGCGCCCGGCGAACTGGCAACCGCCGCGCGCCTGAGCGCGGCGCTGCTGGCGCGCGCGCTAACCGCCCGCGACGACGAACTCACCGCGCTGAAACAAAAATAATGGCGACCTACGCGATCGGCGACATCCAGGGCTGTTATTCGACCCTGCGGCGCCTGCTCGACACGCTGGATTTCGATCCCGCGCGCGATCGCTTGTGGCTGGTCGGCGATCTGGTGAATCGCGGCCCCCAATCGCTGGCGGTGCTGCGCTTCGTGAAAGGCCTCGGCACGCGCGCGGTCACCGTGCTGGGCAATCACGATCTGCATCTGCTGGTGGTGGCGGCCGGCTACGTGAAGCCACATCGCGGCGACACGTTGAACGCGATCCTGCGCGCGCCCGACCGCGACGAGCTGCTCGACTGGCTGCGCAAGCGCAAGATGATGCACGCGGCGGGCCGCTATGCGATGGTGCACGCGGGGCTGCTCCCGCAGTGGACTATCGCCGGGGCCTTAAGCCTCGCGCGCGAAGTCGAGGCGGCGCTGCGGCGCGCCGATTACGGCGAGTTTCTGCGCCACCTGTACGGCAACCAGCCCGATCGCTGGCGCGCCGGTCTGACCGGTTACGACCGCCTGCGCGTCATCACCAACGCGTTGACGCGCCTGCGCCTGTGCACGGCCGATGGCCGCATGGAGTTCGCGCACAAAGGCGCACCCGTCGGCGTGCCGCGCGGCTTTACACCGTGGTTTGACGCGCCGCGCCGCCGCCACCGCGCGACCACTGTCCTGTTCGGCCACTGGGCGGCGCTCGGCCTGTATGTAAAATCAAACGTAGTTTGCCTCGACACCGGCTGCGTGTGGGGCCGCAAGCTGACTGCGTACCGGCTCAAGGACGGGCAGCTCTATCAGCGCGCCGCCGCGGAGCGGGCAGGTTGAGCGCGGCGGCGATCTGCGCGGCAGCGGCCTGCGCGAGTTCGCGGCGATGATTGCCTTCGCACGGCAGCGGGGGCAGGAATTGCAACTGCACGTCGATCGAAGGTTGGGTGAGGATCAGGCGCAGCGAATTGAGCAGCGTCTTCGCGCCGGCGTAATCCGCTTCGAAGCATAAACTGCCGTCAGCGCGCGTATACCGCACCGCCACCGGAAAAAGCCGCGCATTGCACGCGAGCGCGGGCTGCAAAAGCGAGGCGTGAAACGGCAGCACCACGTCCCCGGCGGTGATGACGCCTTCCGGAAACACCGCAAACGTGTCCCCCGCATTGAGGCCGGCGACTATGCGCGCGTTGATATCGATGGTGTGCCGGCGCTGCGCGCGTTCGATGAACAGCGTGCCGGCCCGCGCGCACAGCCAGCCGATAACCGGCCAGCGCCGGATTTCGGCTTTGGCGACGAAACGCATCGCGTGCGCCGCGTTGATCGCGAAGATATCGAGCCACGACACGTGATTGGCGACCAGCATGGCCGGCCCGTCGCCGGCGCGCGGCGGCGCTCCGTGCACGGTAAGCCGAACCCCGAGTATCTCGCGCAGCTGGCGCGAAAACCGCCGCACCCGGACCCGGCGCTGTAGCGCGCCCAAAAAAGAAAATTCGAACGCGGCGATCATTAGCGCGTGCAGCACGTGCCAGGCGAGCCGCCCGACGCGGGCCGCGCGCACGCGCCCGGAATTAAGTTTGATAGTCACCGGGCCCAACGGCGCGGCCGCCGCATCGAAAAATCCCGCTGCCTACCAGAGCGTGGTGCCGAAATTCTGCTTGAAATGCGCGCTGATCTCGTCGCGCGTGAAATGATGATTCTGGCCGCCGCGATGCGCGATCTTCAAGGCGCCGAGCACCGAAGCGAGCCGGCCGGTGAGT